>JAZNED010000107.1:0-4255 GCA_045588425.1 Acutalibacteraceae bacterium | reverse complement strand
CGCCTACGACCTCTACCGCAAGGGTAAAACTCCCATCATCGTGGAGATGCAGGACGATCTGATGCACGGCAGCGGCGTGCCGCTGGCCAACACCAGCTATCTGCGCGACTTCTTCAAGACAAACCGGGTGGAAACCCATCTGGAAACCCGCCTTAACGCCATCACCGAAGGCGGTGTCACCGTCACCCATAAGGACGGCACCACCGAGGAGATTGCCGCCGACAGCGTGATTCTGTCGGTGGGTTACGTCCCCGCCCCCGTGGCGAAAAAGGGCGTCCACATCGTAGGCGACGCCGACAAGGTGGGCAACCTGCGCACCGCCATCTGGCGCGCATGGGACGTAGCAATGAAATTATAAATGAGTAATGAGAAATGAGAAATGAAGGTAGTCACTACAGATTGGTAGTCGCTGCCCCCATTACTCATTACTCATTGCTAATTCCTCATTGATAGAAAGGATGATTTCGATGTTCCTGACCGACGAGCAACAGGCGATACTGAACGGCTCCCAGGGCGAAACCATGGCGAAAGTGTGGAAAACCCTGGTGATGTACGGTGACACCTTCGGCGCCGACAAGATGGTGCCGGTCACCTCCGATTACAACCATTTGGTGACCTCTTTTGGTCTGAAGATGATGACCCCCGTCTTTGATCTGATGCAAAAGCTGATCGACGACGGCGCTGTTTCTCAGCAGAAATTCTCGGTGGACCCCCGTCCCTTGGACAAAAACGTTCCTGCCAATTTCCTGCAGAATTTCGTGTTTAACAAGTTTATGTACGCTACCCAGGATTCCTACGAGGGTCAGCTGAAAGAGTTGGGTCTGATGGATGACAACGCCTTCACCTGCGCCTGCTATTTAGACCAGATGGGCAATAAGCCCCGGATGGGGGATGTGCTGTCCTGGGCCGAGTCCTCCGCCGTGGTGTACGCCAACTCCGTGCTGGGTGCCCGTTGCAACCGCAACTCCGGCATTATGGACATCATGGGCTCCATCGCCGGCTACGTGCCCCATTTTGGTCTGCTGACCGACGAGGGTCGTAAGGCTACCTGGATGATCAAGGTGCAGACCACCAAAAAGCCGGAGGCACAGCTCCTCGGCTCTGCCATCGGCATGAAGGTGATGGAGGACGTGCCCTACGTCTACGGCATGGAGCAGTGGCTGGGCGAGGAACTGGACGATGCCGCCTGCGCCTATCTCAAGGATTTCGGCGCCGCCACCGCCTCCAACGGCGCGGTGGGTCTGTACCACATCCACAATCTCACCCCCGAAGCTAAGGAGCAGGGCGAGAGCCTCATCGCCGAGGGCGCACAGGTGTACGTCATCGACGACGCGGAGCTGAAGCGGGTGCAGGACAACTACCCCGTGATGTGGAAGAAAGAGGACGCCAAGCCCAAGCTGTGCTTTGTGGGTTGTCCCCACATGAGCCTGCAGCAGCTCATTGACTGGACCGAGCGAGTGGAGAACGGCCTGCGGGAGAGTGGCAACAAGAAGGTGCTGATCCCCACCGTGTTCACCACCGCCCCCGCGGTGAAGGCGGAGTTTGAAAAGACCGCCTACGCCGCTCGTCTGGCGGCTACCGGCGTCATCCTCTCCTACATCTGCCCCCTGATGTATATGAACAACCCCCTGTGTAAGAAGATGCCGGTGATCACCAGCAGCAACAAGCTGCGCACCTACACCACCGCCCGCTATTACACCGAGGACGAGATTCTTCACAAGATTACGAAGGGAGGCAACGGATATGAAAGAGTTTAAAGGACGCGTCGTTGCTCCCGGTACCGTCACCGCCGAGGCGGTGGTGACCCACGGTGGCTTCAATACGCTGGCTTCTTTGCAGGGTGCTCTGCAGTTTGGCGACAAAAAGGCCACCTGCGGCGATCAGAATAACCCCGACCTTCACGGTCGGGAGCTGGCGGGCAAGGCACTGTGTCTGCCCCAGACCATCGGCTCCACCACCGGCGGATTGGTGCTGTATTGCGCCTGCGCCATGAACCGCCAGCCCGCCTGTATGCTGTTCTCCCAGCCCATCGACTCGCTGGCGGCGGCAGGTTCGATCCTCGCCTCTGTGTGGCTGCCGGACGTGCAGATGCCTGTGGTGGACAGCCTGGGTGAGGAGTTCCTGGATTACGTCAAAGAGGGCATGACCGTCACTATCAAAGAGAACGGCGTAGTCGTGGTGGAATAATAGCAGAAATTTAGCAAGCCTTCCCCTTGAGGGGAAGGTGGCCGAGCGAAGCGAGGTCGGATGAGGTGTTTTATGAATGAGCGAAACAACTCAAAGTTAACCCGCAACGCGCAAAGGTTGCGTAAAAACATGACCAAAGAAGAACGACACTTGTGGTATGATTTTCTTAAATTGCAGACGGTGACCTTTAACCGACAGAAAGTAATTGGAAAATATATTGCTGATTTTTATTGTGCCGAAAAGAAATTGGTCATTGAGCTGGACGGCTCACAACATTATATGGATGAGGGACAGCAATCGGACAAAGAAAGAGACGCGTATTTTGCGTCGTTGGGATTAACGGTGTTGCGGTATTCAAATCGTCAAATTCACCATGAGTTTGACCGTGTATGCAACAACATACTACATCACTTTGCCACCTCATCCACCGCCTACGGCGGTCCCCCTTCCCCTCAAGGGGAAGGCTAATGTAGCCACACGTAATCAAAACAAAAAGCCTATGCAACCATCGGTTGCATAGGCTTTTCGCTTTCTTACAGCTCGGGATCCACCAAAATCTTCTCCGGCGGCTCCTCCAGCAGGGCAGGGTTGGCAAAATATTCCTTCATCTTGCGGAACGCCTGGGCAAAATAATAGCCGGTGGCGATGCGCTCGTCCATCACCACGCCCAGCGGCAAGCACCGAACGTGCTCGATCTCGCCGTCGCGGTTGCGGCGGGGCACCTCGCGGGTGTTGCCGGCGGCCATCACCACGCTGGTGGTGCCGAAGTCATAGGCGTGATGGTGGATGTGGTTGGTGCGGATGGAGGCTAAATTGGTGAATACCATCGAAACGTGGAAGGGGCTGGCATCAATAATGGCTTTTGGCAACATATTGTGCCAGTCCATCCATTTAAGCAGCGCCACCGCAAAGCGCAGCAGGCCGGGGATGCTCACCAGCCGACGAATGAGCTTGTCGGTGGCGTTGTTTCCTTTTTTATCACGGTTGGACTCCACGTATTTTTCGATGCGGTTTTCTACGTCGATGATGGTGTCTTCGGGTTGCAGATACAGCTTGCCCATGGTTTCCGCGCCGGTGGCGCCGGCACGCAACACCACCATACCGATGGCGATCTCTTTGCGGGTGTAAGCGCGCTTGTTGACGATAAAGCGGTTGAGCGCGGGAAATTCGCAGAGGGTACGGTTATAGGCGGCAAGAATCACCGCCATGTGGCTCATGTTTTGGCCTTCCTTACGCTTTTGTTGGATGTATTTATCGATGGGCTCCAGCGGGATATCCAGCGTGATGTTATTCATGGAGTCGCTACGCTTTTTCATCACGTGCGCCACGATGCGGTACATGGGGTCGGTGTGGCGCAGTCGCTTGCCATCGGCACGTCCTAAAAACATACACGATCCTTCTTTCTCGTAAAAGTGGGATAATTATACCACATTTCTTTCCTTTTTGCAACCCGTCAAATTGGCGGGGGTGGTGGGTCAGTGGATCTCCACCACCGTCAGCACGCCATCTGCCACGGTGAAGCGGACGTTAAAGCCGGCAAATTCCATGCCGTACACCCGCTGGGGGTCGTTCTGATAGGTGGGTCTGGGGTCGTGAGCCAGCACCGCTAAGAGGCTCTTGCGGGTTTCTTCGGATAGGGGAGAGAGTAACGCTTCGTCACACACCACCTGCACCGAGCGGTCGGTGAGACCCTCGATAAAGCCGCCCTTTGCGTCGGGGTGGCTGTCGGCGTAGGCCAGATAGGGCTTGATATCAAAAATAGGCGTGCCGTCCATCAGGTCGGCGCCGGCCACGGTGATGACGGGGCCGTCGGGGGTGTGCAGATCGACACTGACGATCCTGACCGCCGATAATCCCAGTGGATTGGGGCGATAGGGGGAACGGGTGGCGAACACCCCCATGCGGGTGTTGCCCCCCAGGCGAGGTGGGCGCACCGTGGGACTCCATCCCTCTTGTTTTACCTCCGAGAAGTGCCAGATGAGCCACAGATGGGAGAAATCCGTGAGTCCTCGTAGGGCATCGGGGTTGCGGTAGGTCGGCTCAAAGACGATGCGGGCGGTCAGTTCCT
>JAZNED010000106.1:0-7160 GCA_045588425.1 Acutalibacteraceae bacterium | reverse complement strand
TGGTGGGCGCGAAGGGACTCGAACCCCTGACCTCCTGCGTGTGAAGCAGGCGCTCTAACCAGCTGAGCTACGTGCCCGTATTGGTGACCCCTAGCGGAATCGAACCGCTCTTGCAAGAATGAAAATCTTGTGTCCTAACCGATAGACGAAGGGGCCGTATACTCTCCCGACCCACATAGGGTCGGGAGAGTGGTGGTGGCTGTAAGTGGATTCGAACCACTGACACTGCGGGTATGAACCGCATGCTCTAGCCAACTGAGCTATACAGCCGCATCACGCCCCAAAGTGGGAACGCTATGTATTATATAATATGGTCGTGGGTTTGTCAACCCTTAATTTTCGGATTTTATGTTTTTCTGCAGCATTTTCATCATCGGGGCGTGCAACCGACGATACGCAACGCACAAAACCGTGGTCAGCAAGCAAACGATCAGCACGCCCACCGCGGCACCGTCCACCCCAAAGTGCAGGCGCGCCAGCACCACCGACAAGCCGCCCAGCACACCGGCGGTGAGATGACCTTTCCATCCCACGCGGACCAACACGCCGTCTCCCAGCAACAACGCCGCCAGCACCGTTCCGCCTGCCAGCAAACCGTAGGCAGGCGCCGCCATGCTCCATTGAAACGCTAACGCAATCACCGCCAGCATCGCCGCCGGCGAGGCCACGTGCGCGCGGCGTCGCAACAACACGAAAGCACCGCCCAACAGTAACGCCAGCACAGGACCACTGCCCATGCTGCCCACGTCAAAACCCCAGAACATCCAGCCCAAGCGTTCCTCCGAAACGCCGCCGCTATTCAGCGCCGCCAAAGGGGTAGCGCCCGCCACCGTATCGGGAGGTGTCCACATAGCAGGCACGGTAGCGCCCACCAGACGAGCACCAAACCACCGACGCACCAACAGGTAGCCGGACAGTGCGGGAACATACACCGGACAGACCAGCAGCGGCTTGCGCAACGCAGCATTCACGCCCATAGGGATACCACTCACCACGCCACCGATCAGGCCCGCCATCAGCGCCACCCAAGCAGGGGCGGTGGCCGGCAAACAGCAGGTCACCAACACGCCGCACACCAAGGAGGTGACAGGGCGAAACGCGGTCACCCGCGCCAATCGCCACAGGACGGACGCCGCCAAGCAACCGATGGTGGCACACAGTACCGCCAGCACCGCGGACAAGCCGTAATTGACCACCATCATGAGCAACACCGGGGACAAAGCCGTCAACCAATCCCACGCGCGGTCCGCATCCTGCGTATCGGTGGGTAAAACCGATTTTAGAAACATCCTTGCCCCCTCCTTTCACAGCAAAACGCCGTAGGGGCTACGGCGTTTTGGAATTAAAAACTCTTGTCGTATTTTTTGCCGAAGAATTTCGCCATCAGGAAAGAACCACCCTTTTTGAACCAGTTGGTCTTTTCCATACCGATGACCGGTACCTCCACCATGTCCAAGCCCTGCTGGGACAGCCACACATCCAGCAACAGCTCGCTGACGCGACCGAAGAAACGGGCGTGGAAGGCATCGTAGGCAGAGGCGTCCACCCGCCGCTCCAACTCGAACAGGATGTCAAACAGCCAGGTGCAATAGGCGTCCAAATGATCCTTACGCAGAATCATCATGTTGAACATGTGGGCCGAGGTGCGCTTTTTTAGTCCCTCGAAAGCGTCCGCATAGGCGGGATATTTCTCCCGAATAATCGCGCCGGTGATGTCCAGCGGCTCGGGATGCATGGTGTGCACGTAGTGGGAATAGAGATTCTCGATATAATACTTCCGCTTGCTCGGCAGGATGCCGTCCTTGTCCGCCAGCAGGCGGACAGCCTCCGCCTCAGTGAGCACGCGGGAGATCGGCTCGCCCTTACCCTTGCCGCCGAAATGGCGGCGGTAGTGGGCCAGACCGATATAGTCGGCATCCACATTCTTCCACGCCCAGTACAAACCGGTCAGCTCGCAGAAGGTGGGGTTTTTGTCCGAGATATTCTCTCCCGTATTGTCCCCCGCAAAGCCGAAAGGCTCCTTACCCTCGGCACCCACGTGCAAGGGCAGATACAGCGGATCATTGGGCATCGCGTAGGGCTTGTGCGCCGCCACGATCACCGTTACTTTCATCCAAAAATCTCCTTTGTCAGCGCCAGAGCGACGGCTACCACCTTGTCCATATCGTAATAGCGATACTGACCCAGACGACCGCCAAACAGCACCTTGTCCTCCCCCTCTGCCAGCAGGCGATACCGCTCGTAGAGGGCTTGGTTTTTCTCATCATTCACAGGGTAGTAGGGTTCGGCACCCGGTGTCCAGTCGGCGGGGTACTCGCGGGTGATCACCGTCTTGTCCCCCTTGCCGAAGGCAAAGTGCTTATGCTCGATAATGCGGGTATAGGGCACCTGACGCTCGTTATAGTTGACCACCGCCACGCCCTGATAGTTGTCGGTGTCAGGGATCTCGTGCTCAAAGCGCAGACTGCGATACTCCAACGCGCCGTAGCAATAGTCGTAGTAGGCGTCAATGGGACCGGTGTACACCACCTTGTCCGCCAGCGCGTTCAGCTGGTCGCGGCAGGTCAGGTAATCCACCCCCAGGCGTACCTCCACCCCATCCAGCAGACGCTCCACCAGCGCGGTGTAGCCGGCCTTGGGGATACCCTGATAGGGGTCGTTGAAATAGTTGTTGTCGTAGGTGTAGCGCACCGGCAACCGCTTAATGATAAAGGGCGGCAGGTCGGTGCAGGAGCGACCCCACTGCTTTTCGGTGTAGCCGCGCACCAACTTTTCGTAGATGTCACGGCCCACCAGCGAGATGGCCTGCTCCTCCAGATTGGTGGGGGTGTCGGTAATCTCGCCACGCTGGGCGGCGATGATCGCCTTGGCCTCGTCGGGGGTGGTGACACCCCACATCTGGTTAAAGGTGTGCATATTAAAGGGCAGGTTGTACAGCTTGCCCTCGTAATTGGCTAAGGGGGTGTTGATGAAGTGGTTAAACTCCGCGAAACGGTTGACATACTCCCACACCTCACGGCTGGAGGTGTGGAAAATATGGGCACCGTAGCGATGAACGGTGACCCCCTCCACCTCCTCGGTGTAGACGTTGCCGCCGATGTGGTCGCGGCGTTCCACCACCAGGCAGGTCTTGCCGCTGTCGGTCGCCTGACGGGCGAACACAGCGCCAAACAGACCTGCACCCACAATCAAATAATCGTAATGTTTATCCACTTATACGGCTCCTTTACCGGTTATTACGCGCTTGACGGTCATAAAGATAATTTTAATATCCATCTTCAGGCTGACACGTCCGACGTAATACAATTCCTGCTCTTGACGCTCACCGGTGGCATAAGAAGACTCGTTACGCGACATCGCCTGCCAATAGCCGGTCAGACCCGGTTGCATGGACATCAGCTTTTGCCGCTCCTCGGGGGTGTAGTTGCCGGTCAACTCGGAGGGAAGCAGAGGACGAGGCCCCACCAAGCTCATATCGCCGCGGATAATATTCCACAGCTGGGGAAGCTCGTCCACACTGCTCTTACGCAGAAAGTTGCCCAACTTGGTAATGCGGGGGTCATTCTGCAATTTATACTCCTTGCGGTACAGCTCCAACTCCTCGGGGGACAGAATGTCCTCCAATTTGTCGGCACCCACCTTCATGCTGCGGAACTTATACAGCTTAAACAGACGCCCGTTGCGTCCCACACGGGACTGGGCATAGAATGCAGGACCGCCGTCACGGCGCACCAGCAAAGCAATCACCAGCATAATCGGCCAAATCATCAACAAGGCAACAACGCTGATCACCACGTCCAACCACCGCTTGACGCGGGGATAGATGGGTTTTCTGTGTCCTTTACTCAATACGTCTCATCCTCTCTCCATCCAGGCGGAGTTGTTCGAGAAACACGGAGATTACGGCATAACAAAGGGGTTCGTGGTCGTTGTGGTCTCCCCCGGCGGTACAATGGGATTGGTAGGATCGGTGCCGATGCTCGGATCGGTGGGGTCGGTGGGATTCACGGGGTCGGTAGGCGTGACCGTTCCGATGACACCGGTAGAATCGGTGGGGTCCACAGGATTGGTGGGATCCACAGGATTGGTGGGATCCACCGGCCAGGTGGAATCGGTGGAATCACCGGTGCCGGTGGGATCGCCGGTCGCCGTCGGGTCAGACCAAGTGGGGTCTCCACTCTCGGTAGGATCCCACGGCGTGGTGGGATCACTGGGATCGGTAGGATTCACCGGATCGGTGGGGGCGGTGGTAGGTGCCTGGGTCACCTTGGGCTCGTTGGGCATGGTGGGTTTGGCCAAGGCCGCCGCCGTATCTTTATCAAAGATAAAGTCAATCATCAGCGCGGAAGCGTAGTCCAGATCGTAAATCCATACCCAGCCGTAATTGGGGTGGGTGCCCTCCCAAATCCAGTTAGCCTTCACCGTGGTGTCGGGCAAGGTAAAGTTGACAATCTCCAAATCGCTATTGGTTACCGCCCAGGTGCCCAGCTCCACGATCTCCTCGCTGGTGAGAGTGGTGTGGCACAAGCTCAGCATCTTAGCCGCCAAATCGGGCATCTTGCCGATGGGGGTATCCTTTACCTCGTCAAACAAGGCCTTGAGCACGTCGCGCTGGCGATTGGCACGCTTTAAGTCGGAGTCGATCTTGCGGATACGGGCATAGGCCAACGCCTGACCGCCGTTAAGGGTCTGCTCGCCCGCCTTTTTGACGGTGTCCAGGTCACGGCCGCACTCCTTCTCCATGGCGCGAACGTGCTTGTTCAGCTCATTCAGCTCACGCTGCTGCACGTTGATGGTGACGCCGCCCACATAGTCTATGATGTCCATAAATTCCACAAAATTCACATACATATACTCGGTGATATTCATGTGGAAATTGTAGTTGATGGTTTTGATGGCGGTTTTGGCGCCCTCGCGCTTGTAATCCGCCTCGGTGTACTCCTGCTTGCCGTCCGCCCTGTCGGCGCTTTTTGCCTTGCGGTAGCCGTAGTCGAAAGCATGGGTCAGTTTGGTCATACTGCCCTTGCTGTTATAGCCCTCCACGTACACCAGCGTATCGCGGGCGATAGAGGACATTTTGACCCGAGGGTTGTCCTTGTCGCGACGGTCGATAGTGAGGATAATGATGGCGTCGGAGTGGAAGGATTTACCCTTGCCGTTGGAGGTCACCAGTGCATCCGTCTCACCACGCTCGTCCAAGCCGAACAGGGCGATGTTCAGAATGCCGTCCTGCGCGGTGGGCAGGTCGGTGTTGACGTTCATCTCCACCTTTTCGCTCTCGGAGAATTTGTCGTCGATCTGGGCGTTCTCATCCACAAAATACAAACTCCAAATATAAGCGCCACCAAACAAGATGCCCAAAATCGCCAAAACGGAAACCACAATCAGAGCGACACGCAACGCGATGTCACCACCGGACAGTTTTTTCTTCTTCTTTTTGGGTTTGTTGACAGCTTTTTTCGCCGTAGTGGCGGACATAGAGCCGAGGCTCACCTTGTCCGTCAAAGCCGCACCGCAGGACGGACAAATCGTCGCATCGGGCTTGATGGGCTTTCCGCATTGTTTGCAGGTCATGGGGAAATGCGCTTCCTTTCTATCCATAAAACGGGGTGTCAATGTGTATTACGGGGTGGTTGTCCCCGTCGCGGGATCGACAGGGGCGGCGGTGTCTTCGTCGGGGATCTCCGCGGGCACGTACTGGGTGACGCCGGTCACCGTCACGTCTGCCTCGTAGAGGAAATTATACAGCACCTTTTTGGCTGCATCCAAATCGTACACATAAACCCAACCGCGGGCGCGATCCAAAATACCGCTCCACGGCTTGAGCTGAGAGTTGGGCAAGCTCAAGCTCTCGATGGTGGGGGTTTCCAGCACCGCCCACTTGGCCAAATCCATAATCTCGTCAGCGCTTAAGGTGGTGTGACACAGCTTCAGCACCTTTTTGAGGGTGTCGGGCAACTTGCTAATGGGTTGCTGACGCACCTGCTCGTACATGGCGATGAGCACCTCCCGCTGTCGGGCGGTACGGTTTTTATCGCTGTCGGTACGGCAACGGGCGTACTTTAACGCCTGCTGTCCGTTCAGCCGCTGTTTGCCGGTGCCGGGAATCTTCTCGTTCTCATTGGGGGTGTAGTTGATGGCTTTCAGTTCCAATTCGTTCACGTCCACCACCACGCCGCCGATATAATCGATGACATCGATAAACTGCTCGAAGTTGACGTACACGTAATCGGTGATATTCATACCGTAGGCCTGGTTGATGGTCTTAAGCGCCAGCTTGGCGTGACCGTAGGCCCAGGAGTGGGTCAGCTTTTCCTCGCCGTGTCCCTCGATAGGCACCAGACTGTCACGGGCCAAGGAGGTCATCTTGATTTTGCCATTAGTGCGGTCGATAGAGAGAATAATCATGGCGTCGGAACGCCCCACCGAACCGGACTCCTGATCCACGCCGAACAAGACGATGTTCTGCACGTTGGCAACCGCCTGCTCGATCTTATCCACCTGCTCCGGCGGCAAATCCGGCTTGGCGTTCACGATATCTTTCACGATATCGTCCTTTTCCTTGGCGTCCACCTCTTCTTGGGTATACTCGGGAGCGGTTTGAACGTTATTGTCGATGGTGCGATGGAGCCACCACCAGGCACACTGGATACACAACAACCCTACCAACAACAGCGTGCCCAACACGATGAGCAAAATCACCCACCAACGACGCTTTTTCTTCTTGTCGGTAGATTTTTCTTTTTTCTTGCGCGGTGCGGGAGAACTATCAAACCCAATCAGCTGACTGGGGTCCTCAACGATGGCGTTCTCTTGAGATAGGTCTTTCTTCTCCATTTCGTCCACGTGCACTCCGCTCCTTTCGCGTCCATAAACGTCTTAAAGCATCCTATGCCATAGTAACCTATACTATAACAGAATAAGTATAACACAAAGCTTTTCATTTTTCAATTCCTTTTTTATACAGAAAGGTTTGGATACAAATAAATATCCCCCCGCATAGCGGGGGGTATTTCATTTTCGGGCATAGCCCTAATACTACCGGCGGCGCACAAGTGCGCTTTTTGTTGGCCTATCAGCCACGCATAGATTACCGGCTACCCATAAATGGGTAAATGTAATGCCTAACAAAGCCTCCCTCCGGGAGGGAGCCTGACGAG
>JAZNED010000105.1:0-2082 GCA_045588425.1 Acutalibacteraceae bacterium | reverse complement strand
GGGGGCGATGCCCACATCGCCCCGTCAAAGCCTCCCTCTTGAGGGAGGTGCGGAGCGGCTCGTAGATTGTGCGTGTCGTAGTTTTCGTTCGCTGCTCCTCGAATATGGCTGACGCCATATTCCCAAGATAGTGCATAGCCGTGACGGAGGGAGTTGCCCTACAACCATTTGACATTTACCCATAGAAGGATTATACTATACCCATAAACACGCGGAAGAGGTGCGTTTCATGAAAAAAGCAATGGCAATCCTGCTTTCTATATTATTGTTAATAGCCTGCGTCCCCCTCGGTGCCATTCCTGTCTTTGCTGCCGCTTCCGGCACCACCGGCGATTGCACCTGGACGCTGGACGGCACCCGCCTCACCATCTCCGGCAACGGTGCGATGGGGAGTTATTACTCGTCTCAGGATATTCCGTGGAGCACCGTCGACATCACCTCGGTCATTATCAAGAATGGAGTCACCTCCATCGGTGCAAGGTCCTTTTATAAGTGCTCTTCCCTGATCTCGGTGACTATCCCTGACAGCGTCACCACCATCGGGGAGGAAGCGTTTTTCATTTGCACCTCCCTTGCGTCGGTGACCATCCCGGACAGCGTCACCACCATCGGGTCGTATGCGTTTCGACTTTGCGACTCCCTCGAGTCGATAATCATCGGCGACAGCGTCACCACCATCGGGGATAGTGCGTTTTCTTATTGCACCTCCCTGACATCGGTGACCATCGGCGACAGTGTCACCTCCATCGGGAAGTATGCGTTTGACGATTGCGACTCCCTGACCTCGGTGACCATCGGCGACAGTGTCACCTCCATCGGGAAGTATGCGTTTGACGATTGCGACTCCCTGACCTCGGTGACCATCGGTAACAGCGTCACCACCATCGGGGAGTATGCGTTTTACAGTTGCGACGCCCTGACTTCGGTGACCATCCCGGACAGCGTCACCACCATCGGGGATAGGGCGTTTTACTCTTGCTACTCCCTCACCACCGTCCACTATCACGGCACCACGGCGGACAAAGCCGCCATTTCCATTGGTTACTATAATTCCAAGTTGACCTCCGCCACCTGGCACTATTACGACAGCGTTTGTGACACCGATTGCAACGTCTGCGGCTACCACCGTGTAGCAGACCACACCTATTCCGACGCCTGCGATACCGATTGCAACCTCTGCGGTGCCATCCGTGAGGCACACAAATACGCCAATGCCTGTGACCGTGACTGTAACGTCTGCGGTGTTACCCGTGTGGCTCCCCACAAATACGATGGCATCTGCGATGGCGAGTGCAACCTCTGCGGTTTCCGCCGCAAGCCTGCGGAGCATGCCTACAGTGGTGTCTGCGATGCCGATTGCAACGGTTGCGGCTTGGTGCGTGAGGCACCGCCTCACACCTACGACGGTGTCTGCGATAGTGAGTGCAACGGTTGCGGTCTGGTGCGTGCGGTGCCGGATCACGTCTACGACAACGACTGCGACAGTGAGTGCAACGTCTGCGGATTTCTCCGCGAGGTGACCGATCACGTCTACACCGACGCTTGCGATATCAACTGCAACGTCTGCGGCTACATCCGCACAGTGGCTGACCACGTCTACACCGACGCTTGCGACTTTGATTGCAACTTCTGTGGTGTTATGCGCGAGCCGCCCCACGATTACGACGACGAATACGACGACACCTGCGATACCTGCGGTGAGTGGCGTGAAATTTACATTGTCATCTACGGCGATGCCAACGGCGACGGCAAGGTGAACAACCAAGACTTGGGTCTGTTGCAGCAGTATCTCAACGGGTGGGACGTGGAGATCCCCCTCCTCTCGATGGACGTAGATGGCAATGATCGCGTCAACAACAAAGATTTGGGTCTGCTCCAGCGTTATCTCAACGGTTGGGACGTCACCTTGGGGCCCGACGAGCCGGATATCCCCAGCGAACCCTCTGTCGTGTTGCCGGAGGTGGGCTACGACCTGGATGGTCGCGGCCGCATCTTTGTCAAGGAGATTTCTCAGCAGGACAATGTCGTCACCGTGACGTTGGAGAATATCAGCAGCAAGTGGCTGACCGAGGAGACCTCCTA
>JAZNED010000104.1:0-2141 GCA_045588425.1 Acutalibacteraceae bacterium | reverse complement strand
GGCAAAACTGCATCTCCTGCGGCAGTTCTTTCCCACAATGGGGACAGGGCTTCACGGCAGACACCTCCTCTCACGGCAACCAGTATACCACACATTTTTCCATAATACAAGAAAAACCGAGGGCGATCGCCCTCGGTTTTTCTGCTGGTGTGTGCTGTTTAGTCCACAATGCCGAACAGAGCCTTTAGGTCCTCCAGATTGTCGTCAAAGTCGTAGCCAGGCGGGAGCATTTTGGTGGCGCCGCATTTTACGCCGTTGATGCAATACACACCGTACGCAGCCATAGCGGTGTCATCTGAATAGCATTTGACACCGATCAGGTACACTTCAGATTCATTCTGCCCTTCGCCGCTGTATAAGACCTCACTATCTAAATTATCGGCCGCAAAACCCGCCTCTTTTCGGAATGCGGAGGTGACGTAGGACTCAGCAGCTTTGATGGAATCCTTTTCGTATTTGCTGCCAAACATACTGCATCCCGTAGAAACCAGCATGATGCTGACGAGCAGCCATGCCAGAATTGCTTTTTTCATAATATTATCCTCCTTTTGTTAGGTTAGGGCTTCGGAATCAATGAGCCGCCCTTATTGAAGGCTTTATCCGACCATGTGAAGGATTGACCGTCCTCCGCCACCGTGATGATGTGGGTTTGCTCACCAATAATCTGCCGATTTTCGTAATTCCATTCCAAAATGCGGTGAGAGAATTCCAGGTCGGTGGAGGAGCCGTCTGCAAAGCGATAGGTGTAGTACAGCACGTTGTCCTCAATGACAAATTGGGCAGTGCCGTCGGCGGTGGTCCAGGTGCCGATCATATCCGCTTTCATATCCTCCACGCTCTTGTATTCGCGGATGGTGGCTACCGTTTCCTTAGGCTCGGATTTGTCCGCCTTCTCCTCTTTGCCGCAGGCGGTGAGAGATACCGTCCCCAACAGTAGGACAAATGCCAATAAAAGGGCTACCAATGTGTTTCTTTTCATAACGTTTCCTCCTTAATTTTTCTTTTTGCCGCAGATGCGGCATTCGTATCCGATGAGTTCTTCTACGGTTTCCTCTTCCTGATCCACCACCCATTCTTCACGGTAGATGGGTTCTTTTTGGGTGATGGTTTCATAGCGATCCTTGAAGATGGCGGCAGAGCTGCCGGAAGAGGCTTCGTGCTGGGCAAAATGGGTGTAATAGGCGTTCAGCGAGGAGAACACCTCATAGCACATGGCGCATTTATAGCTGGTGACGGTGTTATAACCGCTGATCACCGTTTCATAGTGTCCCTTCTCCTCGTAGTGCACGGTGTCGTAAAGGGCTTTCCAATCGTGACCGTGGGCACAAGGGTCTTGATTTTGGGTCGGAGTGGGAGTGGTAGGTTTGTTCTGCGTAGGTATGGGTTTGTTTTGGGTGGAAGCAGGCTTGTTTTGGGTGGGGCGTTTTGTCGCCGTGGGCTTGCTCTCGGTGGGGGTCGGCACACTTTGGGCGGAAGTGGGCTGCTTGGTAGCCGGTTGGCTCGTGGTGACTTTGTTGGCCGTAGTGGTTGTGGCGACGTCCGAAGACAAGGGGATACAAGACACAACGACAAACATGGAGTTAACCACCAATACATAGCGCCAACCGTTGCCCTCGTAAGTGTAGCTATAATTATCTGCGCCTTCACTCACCATTTCTGCGCTGCGAATCAGGCGAAACAGTTTTTCTGTATCGCCGGCGGGATAGGTGCTGGCGGCGGGGATGGCGGCGGCATACATCCCAAAAAACAGCATTTCTGCGGCGGTGGCATCGGGCATAGGCGTGAGACCGCTAAGCAGCAAAGTAGAATTAATTTGCTGGATGTCACCGTCCTTTACGATTACAGAGACGGCGGCACAGCCGTTCATATATTGGAACCGATAGATGGTTTTGTCGCCCTCTTTCTCTGTTTCCTCGTCGGTGATATTGGATTGAGAGGCGGCTTTTACGTGACGTTTCACGTCTTGAATTGTGAATTTTTCCTCCTCTGGGGCGGTGGTGGTCGTGGTTTTCTTTTCTGTGGGTGTGTCCTCCGTCTCGACGGGTTCGTTACCGCAGGCGGTCAGCCCCAACAGCAGACACAGCACCAGCAGGGTCGATAGTACTTTTTTCATCTTTTCCTCTCCTTTTATATACTGATTC
>JAZNED010000103.1:0-1876 GCA_045588425.1 Acutalibacteraceae bacterium | reverse complement strand
AAGCCGGCCAGCAGGAAGCAGACAAAGCTGATGACCGCCACCGTAATCGCATAGGGCAACTGGGTGGACACGTGGTTGACGTGGACACAACGAGCGCCTGCCGAGGACATGATGGTGGTATCAGAGATGGGAGAGCAGTGGTCGCCGCACACCGCACCCGCCAAGCCGGCAGACAACGCCATATAAAGCATAGGATCACCATAAGCAAACATATTGGCCACAATGGGGATGAGGACGCCAAAAGTGCCCCAACTGGTGCCGGTGGAAAATGCCAACAAACATGCCACCACAAAAATCACAGCCGGCAAGAAAGCTTGCAAGCTCTGCGCTACCTCAGACTTCATCAAGAGAGCCACATATTCCTTGGATCCCAACGCCTCAACGGTAATGTTTTTCAAAGCTGTTGCCATAGTCAAAATCAAAATAGCGGGAACCATCGCCGCAAAGCCTTTAGGCACACACTCCATAGCCTCTTTGAAAGTAACCAATTTACGACACAACATCCATATAGCAATCACCGCCAATGCGATTAAGCCACCCCAAGGCAAACCTACCATAGCATTCGTTTGACCGAAAGCTCCTATCAAGTCACCCTTGGTATCGCCGGCAGTCCACAAACCGCCCACATACAACAAGCCAATCACAGAAATCACAATCAAAACAATCACAGGCAGTAACAAGTCGATGACGCGACTGCGGGGATTTTCCTCGGTCACCATACCGTCCACACGCTCGTCGGTGGAATGGACGTCGCCGTGGAGGATGGCATTGCGCTCGTGGGTACGCATGGGACCGTAGTCCGCCTTCATCACCACCATAGCCACCACGAAAACGATGGTCAGCAGGGAATAGAAATTGTAGGGAATGGCCTTAACGAACAGTTCAAAGCTAGGCACATTCTCCAGTTGCGTACCTTCCGTATAGGAGGACACCGCCGCCGCCCAGGAGCTGATGGGAGCGATCATACAGATGGGCGCCGCGGTGGCGTCGATAATATAGGCCAGCTTGGCGCGGGAAATCTTGTGGTTATCCGCCACGGGGGACATCACCGAGCCAACCGTTAGACAGTTGAAATAGTCGTCGATGAAGATAAGCACACCCAGCGCAAAGGTGGCCAGCTGTGCGCCGACACGAGACTTAATGTGGGTCTGTGCCCAACGGCCGAAGGCGGCGGCAGCACCCGCCTTATTGGTCAGCGCCACGATGATGCCCGGCACCACCACGAACAGGAAGATGCCGGCGGTGCCGCTGATGGCGGCGATAAAGCCGGTGTTGGTGACGTGGTCCACCGCCGTCAGGGCGTTGCCGCCGCAGGCGAAGATGGCACCCACGGTCACGCCAAGGAACAGGGAGGAATACACCTCTTTGGTAATCAGTGCCAAACCGATGGCGATGATGGGGGGTACCAGCGCCCAGAAGGTGCCGGACACCTCGATGCCGGAGGCGGTCACGCCGATAGCCAGACCCAACACGGCGACGATCGCCACGATCGTGATGATGTTTTTGATTTTCACTCGTTTCACAACCTCTCTAAAAGCTCGCGTTTCACTTTAACGCTGTAAAGTAAAACAGCATAATATTATCATCCATAAACAGAGGGTATTTGTCAAGAGTTTTTTACGAATTTAATGTGATTTTGATGCAAATACAGAAAGCACCCCCGCCGAAACCCCGGCGAGGGTGCCCTGTTAAGTGAATTTAGCCGTTTCGTGCCTCATTGTAGGAAGAAGTCTGAGCCTCACCGTAGATGGTGGTCTGCACGCCGTCGATCTCCACAACGACATAGGGAGTGGCGGTGACAGGCACATCCAGCTTGTCGCCGGGGATGTTAACAACACGCACGGCGAAGGAAGCGGAGCTATCCGTCAGATCGTAC
>JAZNED010000102.1:0-2758 GCA_045588425.1 Acutalibacteraceae bacterium | reverse complement strand
AGCGGCGATGATGGCAATAATCTTAAAGGCACCGCCCTTTTTCTTCTGTTCGGGGGCGGGGGCGACGGGAGCGTACATGGGGTTCATAACAGGAGCCTGAGCCGTGACGGGAGCCACGTAGGCATCGGGCATCACGGGAGCCTGGGGAGCCACAGGAGCCTGGGGAGCTACGGGAGCCTGAGGAGTCACAGGAGCCTGAGGGGCTACGGGAGCCTGGGGAGCTACGGGAGCCTGGGGAGCCACAGGAGCCTGAGGGGCTACGGGAGCCTGGGGAACTACGGGAGCCTGAGGGGCTACGGGAGCCTGAGGGGCTACGGGAGCCTGAGGAGCTACGGGAGCCTGAGGAGCTACGGGAGCCTGAGGGGCTACGGGAGCCTGGGGAACTACGGGAGCCTGAGGGGCTACAGAAACAGGCGTGCCGCAGGCAGTGCAGAAAGCAATGCCGTCCGGAAGTTGAGAGCCGCAATTTTTACAGAACATAATATCCCTCTTTCTTTGTTTTTGGTTGGTTTTCGAACGCTGAAAATATATTCGCTATGGCCACACACCGGCGCAGCACAAAACGCAAAGGAAATTAGATGGAGTGGCTGGCAATACGCCACTCACCGTTGTACAGGACCACCTGCACCAGCATCGATTCGGTCAGATCCTTCAAATCGCCGTCCACCTTCCACTCCACCGTGATGGTGTAGGCTTCGGTGATCGCCTCGATCGCCTCGATGTCCAGATATTTTTCGTCCACCGCCTGCAAAACGCCGGCAATGGTCTTGGCGACGGTTTCCGCATCCTGTTTTTCGGTCTTGACGGCTGTGGCAGATACGGTATACGTGCCGTAGTTTCTTTGATACTCTGTTAGAGTAAACTGGTAATAGTCGGCGAAATAATCGTCCACACTATCCACGGTAAAGCCTAAGCCTTTTTCGTCCGCGCCCTGTTGCACAACGCTGAGGAAGGTTTCGATGTCGCCGTTTTCGGCGATGCGTTCACCCTCCCATTTGGCGCGTGCGTCATAGCAGTACATGGGCAGACGGGTGGCCAAATCGCGCATCATATAGGCGGTGATAAAGGTTTCGGCATAGGTTTCTTTTTCGCCGATGGGGCGAGGGATTGTGGTTGTGGTGGTCGTGGTTGTATCCTCACCGCCGTCTTTGCCACAGGCACACAGCGACAGCAGCATCACCGCGATCACACACACGGCTAACAGTCTTTTCATAGGTGTATACTCTCCCTATATACAATCGTGATAATATATCATACCATGGTGCAGGTGAAAAAGCAACCCTAAAGCCGGAAAAACTCCCGCAATTTGCCGCATTTTGCCGTATCGGCGGTTTGGGTGTTGTCAAAAGAGGGGTGAGGTGGTATACTCGACGGTAGAAAGGGAGGATTTTGTATGTCTGTACCCCGCGCGTTAGCCGCTCGCATTGACGCTTATGCCGCCCGCCTGCCGGACGAGAAGTGGTGCCGTCTATACCGTCGCTGCGCTCTCAGCACCTGGGAGACCGCCCTGCGTCCGCAGGAGGACGGCACCGTCTTCGTGCTCACCGGCGACATTCCCGCTATGTGGCTGCGGGATTCCGCCGCTCAGGTAACCCACTATCTGCCGCTCGCTGCCGACCCGGAGGTAGGGGCGGTGCTGGAGGGGGTTCTGCGTCGTCAGTTGATGTACGTGGTCATCGACCCCTATACCAACGCCTTCAATCCCGTTCCCAACGGCGAGGGGTGGGTGAATGACCTGCCTGACCACGGTCCGTGGGCTCACGAGCGCAAATACGAGGTGGATTCTCTCTGCTATCCCCTCCGCTTGCTGTATCTCTACTGGAAGCACAGCGGTTCCGATACCCTCGTTCGCGAGAAATTGGAGGAAACGGTGACCATCATCTTACATGTTTGGCGCACCGAACAGCACCACGGAGAAAAATCCCCTTACTGGTTTGTGCGTCCCTCTGACAATCCCCCCTGCCTGCCCTGCGAGGGAAAGGGCAATCCCGTGGCGTATACCGGTATGACTTGGTCCGGCTTCCGTCCCAGCGACGACCCTTGTACCTACGGTTATCTCACCGCCTCCAATATGTTTGCGGTGGTGGTGTTGGGCTATGCGGCG
Organism: Acutalibacteraceae bacterium; assembly: GCA_045588425.1. GTDB lineage: Bacteria > Bacillota > Clostridia > Oscillospirales > Acutalibacteraceae > UBA5905. The sequence continues at coordinate 654 of JAZNED010000102.1, read as the reverse complement.
GAGATGCTGCGTGCTGTGTGCGGCAACGAGGCGCTGGCCGCCGCATGCGACGCTTTGCGCGCCGAACTGGACGAGGCCATTCGCCGCTACGCCATTGTGGAGCATCCCACCTACGGCCCTGTCTATGCCTGTGAGACCGACGGCATGGGGCATTACAGCATGTTGGATGATGCCAACGTCCCCAGCTTACTGTCCATCCCCTATATCGGCTACGCCGCCGCAGACGATCCCGTCTACCAGAATACCCGCCGCTTCTTGTTGGGGGCGGATAATCCCTACTATTTTGAGGGTAAATACGCCCGCGGCATCGGTTCCCCCCATACCCCCAAAAACTATGTCTGGCACTTGGGATTGGTGATGCAAGGCCTCACCGCCACCACCGCCGCGGAAAAGCGGGAAATGCTGGCGATGATCGCCGCCACCGACGGCGGCACCGACCTGCTTCACGAGGGATTCCACGTGGACGACCCCACCGTCTACACCCGCGAGTGGTTTACTTGGCCCTGCTCTCTCTTTGCGGAGTTCGTGGAGCGTTGCGTGGACGAGGGTGTTATCGGAGAATAACAGAAAAAAACCGGCTTTCCCGCGCTGTCGGGAAGGCGGGTTTTTATTGGGAACTTATTTTTTCTTATACACAAAGGGGCCGTCGGGCAG
>JAZNED010000101.1:0-5508 GCA_045588425.1 Acutalibacteraceae bacterium | reverse complement strand
CCCTTGAAAAGAGCGGCCCGCCCCCGCCACCCCTACTTTTCTTATTACATTAGTTACGACCCAGGCAAGCGGCGCCAACAATACCGGCGTCGTTGCCCAGCTGAGCCACGCACAGCTGGGTCTGCTTGGCGGAATACTTGCTGTAGCGACCCTCTTCAATCAGCTTGCGCACAGGACCCAGCAGGTACTCACCCTGACGGCAGACACCGCCGCCCACGCACAGCACGTCGGGCTGGAACACGTTGATGACGTTCAGCAGACCGCAAGCCAGATATTCGCAATAGCGATCCACCACCGCCTTACCGGCGGCATCGCCCTGCTTCATCGCCTCAAAGGGGATGCGACCATCCACCTTGTTGATGTCGCCGTCCACCAGCTTCCACATCAGGCTATCGGGGTTGGCTTCCATAGCCGCCTTGGTCTGGCGATGGAGAGCGGTAGCGGAGGAATAGGTCTCCCAGCAGCCGCGACGACCGCAGGTGCAGGGCTCACCGTCCATAATCATCACCACGTGACCCAGCTCGGCACCGGCATAGTTGGAGCCGCTGTAGATCTTGCCGTCGATGACCACACCGCCGCCAACACCGGTACCCAGCGTGACGCACACGCTCTTAGCGGCACCCTTAGCGGCACCCGCCATCGCCTCGCCCAAGGCGGCGGCGTTGGCGTCGTTGTCGATATATACCGGCAAGCCGGTCTTCTCCTTCATCTCAGGAGCCAGCATCACGTGCTCAAAGCGCAGGTTGTTGGAATACTCCACCTCGCCGGTCTCCACGTTGCAGGTGCCGGGGCAACCGATACCCACATAGGACACCTGATCCTTGGTGATACCCGCCTTCTCAATGACCTGCGCGCACAAAGAGGCCATATCGTCGATGATCTCACTTGCGGGACGAGGCAGATTGGTCTTACAGCTGACGGTCTCCACAATGTTGCAGTCGGCATCCACCAGACCGGCAACGATGTTGGTACCGCCCAAATCCACACCAATGGTATACATACTCATTCTCCTTTTAATTACAGGGTAGACAGCAGAGCCTTGAAGCAACCGCTGAGCTTCACCTCGCCGGCATCGGCGGGGATGAAGAAGGTGTCGTAACGACCGAAGGTCTCGCCGTCGATGGTACCCTCGCCCTCCAGCACCAGCACAGCGGTGAAGGTGTCGGGCTTGCCGACGGTGACGGTGCCGTCCGCCTTCAGCTCGGTGACGGTGAAATACTGGCAGGTGGACACCTCGGTGAACACGCCGCCATCCACCACAACTTGGGTGGGCTCCACAGCGTCAGCGGCACGGGTCAGATCAGAGACCTCCAGAGCCTTCTCCACGTGCAAGGGGCGGGTGTTGCCCTGGGCATCCTTGCGGCCGTAGTCGTACACGCGATAGGTGACGTTGGAATTCTGCTGGATCTCGGCAATCAGCAGCCCCTTACCGATGGCGTGGATGGTGCCGGAGGGGATGAAATAGCTCTCACCCTTCTGCACAGGCACAAAGCGCAGGATATCGGTCAGGGTATTGGTGCGGATAGCCTCCTCCATCTCGGCGCGGGTCACGTCTTTCTGGAAGCCGTAGTAGATGCCGGCACCCTCCTCGCAGTCGAGGATGTACCACATCTCGGTCTTGCCGAACTGTCCCTCGTTGGCCAGAGCATACTCGTCGCTGGGATGCACCTGCACCGACAGATCGCTCTGGGCATCAATCAGCTTAATCAGCTGGGGGAAATCCTTGAAAGAAGCGGCCTTGGCACCCAGGTCGGCGTTCTTCAGCGCCTCGGCAAAGGTGGTGCCGTCCGGCAGATAACTGGGTCCATCGGGATGGGCAGACAGCACCCACGCCTCGGCCACGCGATCCATATCCTTGACGCCGTATTCGGCCATCAGTTTGTTACCGCCCCAAATGTAATCCTTAAAAGAGGGGGTCAATTTCATAATCTTGCTCATAAAACACACCTCATTCTATGTATTTTACGGAAATCTCCGTTATTTTATTTATTTTACCATAGTTTTCCCATCAGGTCAACGGAAAATCCCGCCCTCCGCAAGGAAGACGGGATTTTTACGCAAAAATTACTGATAAACGCGGATATAGTCGATGATGTAGTGCTGGGGCAGCACGGTATCCACGTCGTTGGGACGCTCGTCCTCGTTCCAATCGGACAAGGCGGTGTTGATCAGGATAAAGTGAGGCTTGAAGAAACAGTCCTTCATATCCTCGGTGATGGGCTGGGTATGGAAGCAGGTGTCGTCGAAATAGAAACGGCACTCCTCCTTCTCCCACTCTACAGCATAGACGTGGAAATCGTCGGCAAACTTCTCCCCCTTGGGCAGATGATACCAACCGGTGATGCAGTTGTGCTCATCGGTGCCTTTGGTCTGGAAGTGCAGGGTGGAGCGCATCTCACCGTTGGACTCGGGATCGGAATTGACGGTGGACTCCATAATGTCGATCTCGCCGCAATGAGGCCAGTTCACCACAGAGATATTCTCGCCCAGGGTCCAGAAAGCAGGCCAAATACCCTTAGACCAGGGCAGCTTGGCGCGCATCTCGATGCGGCCGTAGGTGCAGAAGAACTTATGCTCGGTGTTCAGGCTGGCGGAGGTGTATTTTGCACCCTCGTAGTCCTCACGCAGGGTGACGATGTGCAGCATGCTGTCCTCCACATAGGCGTTGCAGGGACGGTCGGTGTAATACTGCGGCTCGTGATTGCGGATGAAACCGATCTCAAAATTCCACTTGCTGCGGTCGATGGTATCGCCGTCAAAATGATCCTCAAAAATCAACTTATCAAAAGCCATAATTCATTCTCCTTACCAAACAAATTGTTTGCAACAGCCAAACTACATTAGTGTAAGTATAAAAAATATGCCTGCAAATGTCAATAGATTTGGGGGTGTGCCACACGGCACACCCCCATATTTTGTGAAATTGCGTTAAATACGCATATTTGCAAAGTGAAATTATGATATTTCTTCCACTTTTTTAGATTCCAATTCAAACAATTCAGCATTGTAGGCCAACAGAATCTTGCCGCTATGAGGTCTGGAGAGCACCAGGTAATACTCGCCACCCTCAAAGGCCAAATTATCCACACCTTGGGCCGACATAGCGTATTGCTTGCTCCACGAATAATTCTTCTCCGGCACCGAATAGTCGCCGTAACAATTAAAATGCAACGTACACCAAGCCGTGCGCCAACTATGGCTCGAGTAATAGGAGTCGCCTTCGGAGGAAACCAGTCGATCTGTCACGATATATGGCACACGACGGAACCCACAGGAAAGCAACACCGTCTCCTTAACCAGTAAGTAACTAACCAACGGAAAGATCAGCAAGTATACCCAACCGGGCATCCCATAACGGCTGCCCGCGTCCTCAAAAAGCAAACTCGGCTCAAGATGAAATAAATAGATTTCCATCGCCATCAAAAAAACGTACAACGCCGACAGTACCCAAGATTTGCACAGCCTGCGACGCAAGTCGCGGCGAATGTTGGCTATGGTCAACGTTTCTTTGGGGATACCTTTTTGTTTCATACAATCACCGCCTTCAAGGATATCATAGCAGAAGAATAGTGAGATTGCAAGAACAGACAAAACAAAAAACTCCTTGAGAAAATCTCAAGGAGTTTTTTCTGTCATTCGTGTCCGAAAAAAACTGGTCGAAAAACCTGATTTTCTAAAAATAATTTTATTTTTCTCTATATTATTCACATAAAGAAATTACTTCTTTGCTTGAAACTCAGGAAATAGCGATAACGCAGATTCCATATTCATATATTGAAGATCTCCTGACTCAAAAGCAATATATGAAATCGTGTTTGATTCTTTAGAAATGTGATAAGCGAAAGCACAATAACCGTCATTATAAGTATCTTTAAATTCATCATCACGTGCATCATAATTATAAAAATTAAATCCCTCATACAAAAGACTGTTAATATAAAAGTTTTCAATTTCACAAGATGAATCATATTGTGTTATTATCTGCTCTAATTTCTCTTTCGCTATTACAAATTGATCTTGTGAATATTGGACAGTCATTTGTATCATTCTATCAGGTTGAACCATGGTAGTGCCAGAGTCATAATATACATAATATAACACTGTAGCGTTCTTCAATTCGTCTTTGGACGGCATAACAAGCTTATAATTCTTCTCGAATGAAGTATTATAAGACAAATACGTATCAAAATCATAACTAATTTGTTGCTTTGCGCCACAACCAGAAAAGCAAAATAAAACTATCAAACAAATTAATAGCAACAATAATCTTTTCATATAATCACCGCCTAAGTGTATTATAGCATAAAAGCGGTGGAGGGGCAATACTTATTACCTCTTACCTATTACTTCTTACTTCCCAAAGCCCCAAGGATTTTTTGAGGTAAGAGTGAAGAGGTAATAGGTAAGAAGTAAGCCCCAAGAACTTATCGTCCTTGGGGCTTTGGGACCGACACGCAAAATGGAACCAGTCGAAAAACCTGATTTTCTTTGAAATCAACTATCCATATTAAGAATTTTTTTAAATTCAGTTATTAAAAAATCAAAATCATCTTTTGGATAATAATAATGTCCGGAATTTTCAAGTTCGTTTACGAAAATATATGGATTTTGATTTAGATATTTTATGCTCTTACTTGAAACCATCTCATCTTTCTGGGATTGATATACCGAGCAAGGTGTGTTAAGTGAATGGATCATTTTCCGAGTCTGTCTAATTTTAGCAAACAATTCCAAAAATCTAGGCACCCACCCAATATAATGAAAAGGATTTTTATCCTTTCCAATACCGTAACATTTTTTAGCCGCTAATGCTTCATAATCATTGGGGCGAATTTTATCAAAATAAACCTTTAGTGAATTACTCACCATTTTAGGCTTTAACGACAAACACAAAGGAACTGCAAGCAGAAATAACCTGCAAACTTTTTTACTCCTAATTGCTTGTTCCATTGCCAAAAGTGTTCCTAATGAGTGCGCAACAATATATATTTTCTCGTGTGTTAATGATAATTCTTCTACGGCAGAAGTAACCTGCGTCTCCCATTTTTTCATTGAAGTTTTTGAAAAATCCTTAACTCCTTTTCCGTGACCATCTAAAAGCAAATTATAAACCGAAAATGATTCAGAAACTAAAGAAACGAATTCATTAAAATGATTTGGCGTACCAACAATTCCGTGAATAAATAAAATTGCAGTGGTGGCATTGTCGCGTATTCTTACATATTCTTTATGTACCATACAATCACCGCCTTTTGAATATTATAGCATAAAAGCGGTGGAGGGGCAATACTTATTACCTCTTACTTCTTACTTATTACTTCCCAAAGCCACAAGGACTTTTTCGAGGTAAGAGTGAAGAGGTAAGAAGTAATAAGTAAAAATCCCGAACGCTTACGCATTCAGGATTTTTTAGGACCGACACTCAAAATGGAACCAGTCTTAAAACCTGATTTTCTTTATTCATTGTAAGGAAAAATGATATTCAATAAATTCATTCATTTCCTTAAT
>JAZNED010000100.1:0-12743 GCA_045588425.1 Acutalibacteraceae bacterium | reverse complement strand
GGATGAATGGCCTCGGTGGCGATACCGGCACCGCGCAGGCCGATCTCCTCCTGCACAGAGAAAGACAGCCAAATATCGCGAGCAGGCTGCTGTTTTGCCAGTTCCAACAGAAGCATGCAGCCAACGCGATCATCCACGGCTTTGCCCAAGAAAATGTCTTCGCCCAGCCATTTCAGCTCATTGTCGAAGGTACCACAATCGCCAATCTTGACCAGTTCCTCAGCATCTTCTTTGCTTTCAGCACCAATATCAATAGTCAAACAATCCACAGAGGGTACTTTTTTCGTGTCGTCAGCACCACACTGATGGAAAGCCTTTCCACCAATGACGCCCTTTTGTTTGCCAATGCGTACGCGATGGCCGAACAGCGCGCGGCTGTCGATGCCACCAATGGTATCAAAACGCAGAAAACCTTCGCTCGTAATGCCGGTGATAATGAAACCAACCTCATCCATATGAGCATCCAGCTGAACCGTCTTATTTGCCTTTTCCCTACCGATCAGATGAACAATCACGTTGCCCATATTGTCGATGTGTACCTCCATTGGTACGGTAGATTCGCTCAAACGCGTCAAAATGTAGTCGCGCACAGCCTTCTCATGGCCGGAGACACCGTCTATAGCGCACAACTCGGCTAACATTTGCTTATTCATTAGCGTCACCTCCGTTGATGATATAGGCGGCCATCAGGTCACCGACAGTGGCAATGTCACGCACGTCCACTATTTCGATGGGCGTGTGCATATAGCGTTGGGGAATGGACAACAGTGCCGTAGGAACTCCCATCAAGCTAACCGTAACACGATCGGCATCGGTTCCGGTAGAGCCACCCATCACCTCGTACTGATAAGGGATCTCTTTCTCCTTAGCAATCGCCAACAGGCGATCCGTCATCGATGTACTGAGAATGGGAGAAATGCCGATCATGACACCCTTGCCCAGTTTACCGCACTTGCGCGGATCGGCATCAGGTGTGAGCGCAAAGCTCACATCGGTAACGATAGCACTATCCGGCTGCAATTTACGAGCTGCAGGCGTTACGCCACGGCAACCCAGTTCTTCCTGCACGCAGAAAGCCACGGCAATGTTGATCGAAGGCTTACCTTCGATTTTGCGCAGACAATGAAGAATGGCAGCGATACCGGCGCGGTCATCCAACGCCTTGGAGGACACGATGTTATCGTTCAGCTCTGTATAAGAAGGGGCGTAAGATACACGGCTTCCCACGGGAATAGCCTTTTTGGCCTCTTCCCCACTGAGACCGATGTCAATGCCGCACTTCTCGACAGCAAGTAGTTCGCCGTCCTTGCTCAGGTGAGGCGGTGTAGAGCAAAATACACCGTAATACGGCTTATCGCCGAACACAATGACCGGCTGGGCGGTGATGGCACGCTTGTCGATGCCGCCGGCAGCAGCGGTATAGATGAAACCATTGTCGTCAATATGGGTGACGAGAAAGCCAATTTCGTCCAAGTGAGCCTCCAACATCAAAGTGGGAGCATCGGCGTGTTCTGCACGACGCAGACCCAAAACGTTACCCATTACATCTACTCCCACCTCGTCTACGAGAGGTTTCAGCAGATCAACGGCGGCATCGGTGATAGCGGTCTGGCCGCCAACACCCTCCGCTGCGCAGAGAATTTGCAGATCTCTTTTAATCCGTTCCATAATCAACACCTCATTTATTCAGGCAGAGCCAGTACCAAATCACGGAAATGGTTACCACGCTCTTCAAAATTCTTGTACATATCAAAGCTGGCACTGGCAGGTGACATAAACACAATGTCACCCTCCCCTGCTATCTCAGCGGCAACCTTGACAGCCTCTTCCATTCCACTGACGCGAGAGATGGGGAGATCGGAACGGTTACGAATGGCGGTTTCGATTGCGGATGCGGTTGCACCAAGTAAAATAGCATGTTTAACAGTCTCGGCGACAACAGGACCGAGCGGATCGTATGGAATGTGTTTATCGTAGCCACCGGCAATCAGAATCACCTTCTGTGTAAATGCCTTTAACCCAGCAATGGTACGGGAGGGACTGGATCCGATAGAATCGTTGTACCAGCGTACATCGCGGCGGTTACGCACCAGCTCACAGCGATGTGCCACTCCTCCAAAAGCGCGAGCAAAGCCACGGATAGCCTCCGGCTGCGTAGTGCCCCACACAGCGCAAATGGCAGCCATGTAGTTCTCAATATTGTGAACACCGGGAATGCGAATGTCATCCGCGTTCATAACAATGGTATCCACGCCATTCTCGGTTAGTACGATGTTGTTACACTCGTCCAACCAGCATCCACGAGCAACCTTTTCTTTGCGAGAAAATTGCCACACGGGGGCTTGACAATCAGCAACAAATCCCAGAGTAGTCGCGTTATCCATATTCAGTACAGATCGGTCACTGCCGGTTTGGTGGGCAATCAGATTACGCTTGGCATCAATATACTCCTGCATATCGGTGTGCCAATCCAAGTGATTGGGCGCTACGTTGGTAACGATAGCAACGTGAGGCGATTGCGTCATGTTGGTTAGCTGAAAACTTGACAACTCCACCACAGCGGCATCCTTCTCAGTGATGTCGTGAACATAAGGCAACAAAGCGCGGCCGATATTGCCGCCGACAAAAGTTTTGACCCCAGCGGCATCCAGTAGACCGGCCACAATGGTGGTGGTGGTTGTCTTTCCGTCCGAGCCGGTTACGGCATAGATAGGAGCCTCACATAGATCGAAGAAGAGTTCCATCTCCGAAGTGACGGTGATCCCTTTCGCGCGCGCTGCCTCGAATTGCGGCAAATATGGCTTCATACCGGGGGTACGAAGGACAAGATCGAAATCCAAATCGTCCAGATAATTATCCCCTAAACGCAAATCGGCGCCGGCTCTGCGCAGCTTGACTGCGGTTTCTCCCAATTCCTGCTCTGTGCGACGGTCACAGGCAGTAACTTTGGCTCCGGCATCCAAAAATTGCATCACAACCGGTAGGTTGTTGTTTCCAATACCGCAGATGGCCACTCGCTTGCCGCAAATATCATCAAAAAAAGCACGGGCTTTTGTCATGTTGTCAGCTCCTAACAACCAAAAAAATTTAGTACACTTCCATTATATACCTAAATAGGAAAAATGGCAAGAAATTGTTTCGAAGAATTTGTTAAATTTTCAACAGGAGGGTTCTTAGTATCTTGAAATATAAAATTTTTATGAATTTATCGAAAGAAGGTTGCCCTGCGTGCAAAAACTCGCTATAATATACGGAGATTGGAGTGATGTTTGTGTCATACTATGAAGGGCTCTCCTGCCCTGTTTGCGCAAAACCTTTTACACAGGATGAAGATATAGTTGTTTGTCCCCAGTGTGGTCTTCCTCATCACCGTGCCTGTTGGAAGGGCGTTGGTCAGTGCTATGCGCACGATAAGCATGGTACGGCACAACAATGGGATCGCAATAGCTCGCCGGTTTATTCTGCGACCACTACTGATGCCAATGTATGCCCGAAATGTGCGGCGGAAAACTCGAAATACGCAGAATTTTGCAGCCGTTGCGGCAATCCGTTAACTGCCGTTGATTGGCACAGTAATCCAGTACAATATCAACCGCCTGTACCAGAATACGCACCTTCACGTGTTCCCGCTCCCGCCGAGACCTTCTCTTCAACAGAGAATATTGGTGGCGTTGCTGCCGATGAGTTGGCTGCTGTGGTTAGTCGTAACGCCAATTATTACGTGCCTCGTTTTCGCCGATTGGCTAACGGCGAGTCCGGCGGTTGGAATTGGGCCGCTTTTCTGCTAACTCCTTTTTGGCTGTTCTATCGTAAGCAGTATCTGCTTGGTATCGTATATTTCTGCGTTTTGATTCCTGTGACGTTTGCGTTGTTTTTAATTTCCTCCGCTATTCCCGCAACCACGGATTTGGCATCTTTGATGGAGGCAGCAGAGAAGTTGGCTGAGCATAGCTATATCTATCCCTGTATGTTAGTGGTGTACATTTATATTGCACTCATGGTATTACTTGCTCTTAAAGGTAATGCTTTCTATTTCTCGCAATGCAAAAAGAAAATTGCCGCAGCCAAAATGAAGACTCCTGATATTACGGTCAACGAGCTTGCCACAACACAAGGAGTATCGACTGGCATGGCGATTCTGTTAGCGTCCATTTGGTACATCGGCGTCTATGGCAGCGTCGAGGCTTTTTCCTCGTTTTTTTCTAATTTTTTTAAGTAAGACTATGCGACAACCGATTATTTGGGTTGTCGCATTATCTTTTGGTTGCGTTTTTCAATAGTAGTGTGTATAATGAATTCAAAATGAATGCAGTAAGGGAGTGTTCTGATTATGGTGTTTACTAACGAACTGGGAAAAGAAAACTTAACCATGCTTACTGACTTTTACGAGTTGACAATGGCCAATGGTTTTTTATGCACCGGAAATGGTGAGCGTACTGTATATTTTGACATGTTCTTCCGTAGCGTGCCGGACAAGGGCGGCGTGGCTATCTTAGCCGGCATACAGCAGATTGTAGAATACATCAAGAATCTGAAGTTTACCGATGAAGATATCGCCTATCTGCGTAGTAAAAAGCTATTCAACGAAGATTTTTTAAAGTATTTGCTTGACTTTAAATTCTCCTGCGATGTGTGGGCAATCCCCGAAGGGACACCTGTTTTTCCATACGAACCGCTGGTGATTGTGCGAGGTCCTGCCATTCAGGCTCAGTTCATTGAAACGATGCTTTTGGTGCTGGTCAATCATCAGTCGCTGATCGCCACTAAGGCCAGCCGCATTGTGCGTGCAGCGCAGGGACGCCCGGTTATGGAGTTTGGTTCTCGCCGTGCACAAGGCTGTGACGGCGCCATATACGGCGCACGTGCTTCTTACATTGCCGGCTGCTGCGGCACCGCTTGCACTATTGTGGATCGTGAGTTTGGTATTCCCGCACTGGGTACTATGGCACACAGTTGGGTACAGTTATTTGATAGCGAGTATGAGGCTTTCAAAGCGTATGCAGAGAATTATCCCGATAACTGCACGTTGTTGGTGGACACCTTTAACGTGTTAAAATCCGGTGTTCCCAACGCAATTAAAGTGTTTAATGAGGTGCTGGTTCCTAACGGACACCGTCCCAAGGGTATTCGTATTGATTCCGGTGACATCACGTATTTGAGCAGAAAAGCACGTAAAATGCTGGATGACGCCGGTTTCCCTGATTGTAAGATTACGGCGTCTAACTCTTTGGACGAGTATACCATCCAGGATATGATTCGACAGGGTGCTTGTGTGGACAGTTTCGGTGTTGGCGAGCGAATGATTACTGCTTCCAGCACTCCCGTGTTTGGTGGCGTGTATAAATTGGTTGCCGTTGAAAAAGAAGGCAAAGTGATTCCCAAAATTAAGGTTAGTGAAAACGTTGCCAAAATCACAACGCCCGGTTTTAAAAAGGTGTGGCGTTTGTTTGATAAAGAAAATAACAAGGCTATTGCCGACGTGGTGGCTCTTCATGATGAAATCATCGACGAAAATCAGCCTTACGAATTATTCGATCCCGTCCACATTTGGAAACGTAAAGTGGTTACTGACTTCCGCGCTGTACCGTTGATGGTACAGATTTTTGATAAGGGCGAATGCGTCTATGAGTCACCTTCCGTGGAGGAAATTCGTAACTACTGCAAGGAGCAGATGGATACGATGTGGGATGAGGTTCTTCGTTTTGAGAATCCCCACACGTATTACGTTGATCTGTCACAGCCGCTGTGGGATCAGAAGAACCTACTTTTGCTCCAACACGGTTACGGCGAACATTAATGAAGGAGGTGCATAACCGTGTTTATCTCATTGCCTAATGCGGTTTTGCACGCTATTCAATTGTTAAATGACGCCGGTTTCGAAGCGTATGTCGTAGGCGGGTGCGTACGCGACGCGTTGCTCGGCAAAGCGCCTGAGGATTGGGATGTTACCACATCTGCTTCTCCGACCGAAATGCAAACCGTTTTTGCTGACTATCGCACCATCGAAACGGGCTTACAACACGGCACTCTGACTGTCATAATTGACCAAACAATGTTAGAAATTACCACTTACCGCATCGATGGCATATATTCCGACGGTCGACATCCTGACAAAGTATCTTTTACATCATCGTTACAAGAGGATTTGCAGCGACGCGACTTCACCATCAATGCGATGGCATATCATCCGGATGGTGGTGTCATAGACCTTTTTGGTGGTCAGGATGATATAGAACAAAAAAAGATTCGCTGTGTGGGTGTTCCCGCCGAACGCTTTACGGAAGACGCACTACGTATCCTCCGTGCATTACGCTTTGCGGCAGTATTAGGATTTTCTATTGAAACCGAAACATCTACCGCCTTACAACAGCTCTCCCCTACCTTATGCAAGGTTTCTGCTGAGCGTATCAGCACGGAATTTCAAAAGCTACTTTGTGGTGTATATGCGAAGCGTGTTTGCGAAAAATACTCACAAGTTTTGCCAGTGTTCCTGCCCGAAGTAAAAGCTTGTGATGATTATCATCTACTAAGTCAGGTGAAGCCTGCTGTACGTTCTCGACTGGCGGCGTTACTTTATGGCGCAGACATATCTGCAAATGAAGCAGAAAAAGCGTTGCGCCGCCTACGTGTGGATAACAAAACCATACGAGAAGTATCGCTGATCCTTGCCCCGATAACAAAAGGCACGTATACCGAAGATTCCTATCTTCTACGATTACTCAATCGAATGGGACCGGAATTGATTTTTGATTATTTGGCTGTGCGCGAATTTGACGATATCACCGAACAACGTGTGCGCCAATTGCTGAATGATAACGCATGCTATCAACTGTCGATGTTGGCGATTGGCGGTGACGAGGTAATTTCCGCCGGCATTGTCCCCGGACCTATAGTGGGAGAAGTGCTTAACGACTTGCTCTTTGCTGTGATGGATGGCAAGTGCGAAAACCAAAAAGCGGATCTATTGGAATACTTAATGCAAAACGAAAAGCCTGTGCAGTAATGCACAGGCTTTTTCTGTTAAAATCCCAGGGATTCGCCTACCAAAATCACGTGAATGCGGTTTTCTACGCGCTGTTGCGCAGAAATCAAATAACTGCAACAGATGCGAGCGGGGCTGTGACATCCGTCGGTCATTTCACCATCCAACCCCATGCAAACACCGGTATTAAGACAATAGGTGTCGCAATTCAGACGCTTGGTGTTAAGTGGTGCAGCAATGGTTTTCACGCGGCGAATAGCGGCATCCAGATCCGGCACGATCTTGTTGATACCCACCACCATAATCACCTTTTTCGGGCCATTGGCAATAGCGGCGACGCGATTAGAGAAGCCGTCCACATTATAGAGCACACCCTGTTCGGTAATAGAGTTGGACGAACACATATATACATCTGCCGTAGCACCTAGCGCGGTCATTTTTGCCTTTTCTTCAGGAGAAAGGGCGGGATTATTACGATCATAGAAGATGTAGTCGCCACTACGCAACAACTCTGTGACACCGGTTTCATCCAAGGTACGAGAACCACCGGTAGCAACCGAACTACCGACTGCGATTAGAGACCTAACTAGCGGAACGACCTCTGCTTTAGTCGATACGTAGTCGGCCAACATGCGATTCTTGCGTATAGAATCCATAACTTTCTGTATGATTTCGTTCATAATTACCCTCCTAAATGGTTGAAAAACACCATATTTTCTGTTAAAATTAAGTTATCAATGTTGTGAGGTGATGATGTTGTCATCTTATATTTGTTCGATTTGCCCACGTCAATGCAATGCAGAGCGTAATGAGGAGGTGGGCGATGGCTTTTGCGGCATGCCCGATTCCCCGGTTGTGGCACGTGCTGCGCTTCATTACGGAGAGGAGCCATGCATTAGCGGTACGCGCGGATCAGGAACTGTCTTTTTTTCCGGCTGTTCACTCAAATGTTGCTTCTGCCAGAATCATTCGATCAGTCATAAAAACGAGGGTAAACCGATCACGGTGGAACGACTGGCGGAGATTTTTAAAGAGTTAGAATACGCAGGAGCGCATAACATTAATCTTGTAAACCCCAGTCATTATACGGTTTCTGTCTGTAAAGCGCTGCAGCTTTACAGACCTCAAATCCCTGTTGTATACAACAGCAGTGGCTATGAACGGGTAGAAACACTCCGTATGTTAGAGGGATTGGTGGATATATATTTGCCCGATTGTAAATATGCGGATCCTGCTCTATCCATGACCTTGTCCGGAGCCGAAGATTACTTTGAAGCGGCTTCAGCCGCAATCATGGAGATGGCTCGTCAAACGGGAACGGCACAATTCGACAACCATGGGATGATGGTAAAAGGCACGATGGTACGCCACCTCGTATTACCGGGACATACGAAAAACTCGATGCAGGTACTGGATTGGTTGTCAACCATCAAAGACAGTGTATGGGTAAGCCTAATGTTCCAGTACACCCCCTGCGGTGACGTTTCCACCCACAAAGAACTGCAGCGATGCCTTACAAAACGCGAGTGTGAAAAAGTCTGGGAACATATGGATAATTTGGGTATTGTCAATGGTTATGTGCAGGATCGAAAAAGCGCCGGCACCACAATGATACCGGCGTTTGATCTCACGGGTGTATGATCACTTCAGCATCACATAGCCCATTTTCTTCTGTGCTTTTTCGAGGGTACGGCCGGCGATAAAGTTAGCACGCTCAGCGCCCTGTGCCATCAACTGCATCAGCTGGGCTTTGTCGTCCAGCAACGTCTTCAGACGAGCCTGCATCGGCGCCAATTCCTCGGCCACAGCCTCACCAACAGCAATCTTAAAGTCGCCATAACCCTTGCCAGCAAACTCCGCCTCAATGGCGTCCAAAGACTTGCCGGTGACAGCAGAATAGATCTCCATCAGGTTATTGACACCATCCTTGCCTTCGGCATAGCGTACACAAGCCTCACTGTCAGTGACAGCGCGCTTGAATTTGCGCAGGATGGTGTCTTTGTCGTCTTTCAGGGAGATAAACGAGTTGACGTTCTCATCCGACTTGGACATCTTCTTGAGCGGATTCTGCAAGGAACGCACACGAGCGCCCGTCTTCATGATGTACGGCTCAGGCACCACAAAGGTGTTGCCGTAGACGTTGTTAAAGCGTTCGGCGATGGTACGAGCCAGCTCGCAGTGCTGTTTTTGGTCGGCACCAACAGGCACGTAATCGGGACGATACACCAGAATATCCGCTGCCATCAGCGTGGGATAGGCAAACAGGCCCAGGTTGATGTTATCGGCGTGCTTGGCAGACTTATCCTTAAACTGGGTCATGCGGGACAGCTCACCGAACTGGGTGTTACAGGACAGCAACCACGCCAGCTGGGTGTGGGCAGGCACGTGGGACTGAACGAACAGCAGGCACTTCTCGGGATCCAGACCGATGGCCAGCAATAAAGCAAACATTTCGGTAATCTGTTGACGCAGCTTTGCCGGCTCCTGACGCACAGTGATGGCGTGCAGATCTGCCACGGCAAAAGCACACTCAAACTCATCCTGCATATCTACCCAGTTGCGCAACGCACCCAAGTAGTTACCCAAGGTAGGAATACCGGTGGGCTGGATACAGCTGAGGGCTCTTTTCTTCTTTTCGACGATAATTTCCTGATTTTCCATAGCGGATACCTCGCATTTTTGAGAATTTCGCAAAAAAATGTTAATTGATGCCTATATATTACCACACATCCGTTGACTTTTTCAATAGAAAAATGTAAAATATATGGGATTGAATTTGCAGGAGGATGTATATGTCTATTTATGCAAAATTGGCGAACACTATGTTCCCCAACATTACCAAAACTCCCGCCGACTATGAGGAGCAATTTCCTCAGCGTCAGCTGGCCGAGGGCGCACGCGTAACCCGTATCGCTCCCTCCCCCACCGGTTATCTCCATCTAGGCACTTTCTTCACCTCGATGGTCAACCGCATGACGGCTGATTCCACCGGCGGTTTGTTCTTCTTCCGCTTGGAGGACACCGACAAAAAGCGTGAGGTCGAGGGCGGTGCCGACGATATCCTTAAGGGTATGAACGATTTTGGCCTGACCATTGACGAAGGCTTTGTAGCTCCCGGTGAGATCAAGGGTGCTTATGGTCCCTATCAGCAGAGCCAGCGCGCCGACATCTATCATGCCTATGTTAAAACGCTGGTCGAGCAGAATCTGGCTTATCCCTGCTTCTGCTCCGAAGAAGCTCGTCAGGCTGCTCGCGAGCAGCAGGAAGCCGCCAAGGATCGCACCGGCTACTATGGCAAATACGCCATCTGCCGCAATCTGACCGCCGAGGAGGCTCTGGCCAAGATCGAGGCCGGCGAATCCTATGTGGTGCGTTTGCGCTCCATGGGTAGCGAGGAGAACCGCATCAAGTTCGACGATATGATTAAGGGTACCATCGAGATGCCTGAAAACGATGAGGATATCGTACTGCTGAAGTCTGACGGCATTCCCACCTACCACTTTGCTCACGCCGTGGACGATCACCTGATGCGTACCACCCACGTCATTCGCGGCGACGAGTGGATTTCTTCCGTTCCCAAGCATCTGCAGTTATTCAAGACTTTGGGCTTCAAGGCTCCTAAGTATGCCCACGTCAGCCCCATCATGGTGGAGGACAACGGCAATAAACGTAAGCTGTCTAAGCGCAAGGATCCCCAAGCCGCGATGCACTTCTATGCACAGCAGGGTTATCCCGCGGACAGCGTGCTGGAGTATCTGCTGACCATCGCCAACAGTGACTTTGAGGACTGGCGTCGTGCCAACCCAACCGCTGCTCGCAACACCTTCAAGTTCAACTTGAAGAAGATGAGTGTTTCCGGCGCTTTGTTTGATCTGAACAAGCTCAATGACGTCAGCAAGACCACCATCGCTCGTATGGATGCCGAGGCTGTGACTGATAAGGTAATTGCTTGGGCTGAGGAGTATGCTCACGATTTTGCGGCGTTGCTGAAGCGTGATCGTGCTTACACGGTGGCGATGTTCTCCATCGACCGTTATAACGCCAAGCCTCGCAAGGATATTGCTATGTGGAGCGAGGTTCCCGAGTACGTTTCTTACTTCTTCCCTGAGCTGTACAGCAATTCCTTGGAGTTGCCCGAGCACATCTCCCCTGCCGATGCCGCCGCTGTCTTGAGCGCCTACAAGGGCGTTTACAACGCCGCTGAGGACAAGGATGCTTGGTTCGCTACCGTTAAGAGCATCTGCGAGGATTTGGGTTTCTGTCCCGATGTGAAGCAGTACAAGGCAGATCCGACTGCTTGGAGGGGTCACGTGGGCGATGTTAGCTCCATCATCCGCATTGCCATTACCGGTCGTCGCAACACCCCCGATCTCTGCTCTATTATGCAGACGTTGGGTCTGGATACCGTCAACAGCCGTTTGGATGCGGCTATCAACGCATTTAATAACTAAGAGGTGACATGTATGGCTGAGAGTACCAATTTTATTCACGCCATTATCGATGAAGAATTACAGGAAGGCGGCCGTTGCTACGGTAAGACCGTGCACACCCGTTTTCCGCCCGAACCCAACGGCTATCTGCATATTGGCCACGCTAAGGCGCTGTGCATCGACTTTGGCACCGCGCTGAAGTACGGCGGTCTGTGCAACCTACGTATGGACGACACTAACCCCACCAAAGAGGATGAGGAGTTTGTGGACGCCATCAAAGAGGACATTCACTGGCTGGGCTTCGACTGGGGCGATCGTTTCTACTACGCTTCCGACTATTTTGAGGTGATGTACGAGCAGGCAATCGGCTTGATTAAGAAGGGTCTGGCCTACGTTTGTGAGCAGACCCCCGAGCAGGTGCGCGAGAATCGTGGCGATCTGACCCATCCTGCAGTCAGCCCCTATCGCGATCGTCCTGTCGAGGAGAGTCTGGACCTCTTCGCTCGTATGCGTGCCGGCGAGTTTGAGGACGGCAAGATGACCCTGCGTGCCAAAATCGACTTAGCCAGCGGCAACTTCAATATGCGCGATCCCGTCATCTATCGTATCAATCATTGCCACCATCACCGTCAGGGCAACAAGTGGTGCATCTATCCCATGTACGACTTTGCCCACCCCATTGAAGATATGATGGAGGGTATCACCCACTCCCTGTGCTCCCTGGAGTTTGAGGATCATCGTCCTCTGTACAACTGGGTAGTGCAGAACGTGGATATCGAGGCCGATCCTCGTCAGATCGAGTTTGCTCGTCTGGGTATCAACTACACCGTTATGTCCAAGCGCAAACTGCGTAAGCTGGTTGAGGAAGGCTACGTCTGCGGCTGGGATGATCCTCGCATGCCCACTCTGTGCGGCCTGCGCCGTCGCGGCTACACCGCCAACTCCATCCGCACCTTCTGCGAGAAGATCGGTGTTGCCAAGGTTCCCAACACCGTAGAGGTGGCTCTGCTGGAGGCTTGCCTGCGCGATGACCTCAACGAGAACGCTTGCCGTGCTATGGCGGTGCTAAATCCCGTCAAACTGACTCTAACCAACTATCCTGACGATCAGAAGGATGTCTTTGTGGTGGAGAACAATCCCAACAAGCCCGAGGATGGCACCCGTGAGGTGACCTTCTCCAAGCATCTGTGGATTGAGGCTGACGACTTTATGGAGGAGCCCATCCCGAAGTATTTCCGCCTGTTCCCCGGCAACGAGGTGCGTTTGAAAGGCGCTTACGTGATTAAGTGTACAGGCTGCGTTAAGGACGAAAACGGCAACGTCATCGAGGT
>JAZNED010000099.1:0-32828 GCA_045588425.1 Acutalibacteraceae bacterium | reverse complement strand
CCAATATGCCCAATCACTGCTATTTCAAGGAGCGTTGCGCGCAGTGCACCGCTTGTTGCAATGGTGAGTACCCCGAAATGGTGCAGGTAAGCCCCACCCACTTTGTGGCCTGCCACCTGTACGGAAAGGAGGCACACCATGGCTGAGATTTTGAATGAGCAAGAGGTGTTGATCGAGAACGTTCCCACCTCTGAGGAAGTGTACGACGATGCCGCTCTGGAGGCGGCGTACAAAGCCCGTCGCAAAGAGCAGATCGAGTACGATTTGGCCCAGCCCTTTGACCCCGATTGCGTGTTGGAGGTGCGCCATCTGCGTAAGACCTTTCCGCTGAAGAAGACCCTGTTCGGCAAGGTCACCCGTGAGTTGGTTGCGGTGGACGACATCTCCTTCAAGCTGAAGGCCGGCGAAACCCTCGGCATCGTGGGCGAGTCCGGTTGTGGCAAAACCACCGCCGGTCGTGCCATCCTTAAGCTGCACGAGCCTACCGGCGGTCAGATCATCTTCAACGGTCAGGACATCACTCACCTGAAGTCTTCCCAGATGCGGGAGATCCGCAAGCAGATGCAGATCATCTTCCAGGATCCCTATTCCTCTCTGCCTCCCCGTGACACCGTGGGCGGACTGCTGAGTGAGCCGGTGCTGGTGCACAACATCGTGCCTAAGAGCGAGGTTAAGAAGTACGTCTTGGATTTGATGGACAAGTGCGGTCTGCGCGACTATTATTTCGAGCGCTATCCCCACGAGTTCTCCGGCGGTCAGCGTCAGCGCATTTGTATCGCCCGCGCACTGTCGGTGAATCCTCAGCTGGTCATCTGTGACGAGCCTGTATCCGCTCTGGACGTGTCCATTCAGGCACAGATCATCAACCTGCTGAAGAAGCTGCAGCGCGAGATGAATCTGGCTTACGTGTTCATTTCCCACGACCTGTCGGTGGTTAAGTTCATCTCGGATAAGATCGGCGTTATGTATCTGGGTGGTATGATGGAGTTCGGCTCCAAGGAGGATATTTTCACCAATCCTCTGCACCCCTATACTAAGGCGCTGTTCTCCGCCGTTCCCAACCCCGATCCCACCAAGAAGATGGAGCGCATTGCTCTGGGTGGCGATATTCCTTCTCCCGCCAATCCGCCTAAGGGTTGCCGTTTCCACACCCGTTGCCCCTATGCCAAGGAGATTTGCAAGCACGTGGTGCCGGAGTATAAGGAGTATAGCGAAGGTCACTTCGCCGCCTGTCATCTTTTAGAAACCACTGAGTAAAATCTTGATTGCCATTCTCGGCGGCTGTTTTTCCGCCACCAGCGGTCAAAAATACTCGGAAATACATTCCAGTATTTCCTGCGTTTTTCGCCTCGCTTTGACGAAAAACCATCTCGCCGATAATAACAATCCGCTTTTATCAGCGGTTTCGGAGGAGGTCACCATTAGTGAGCGACAAAGAGAAAAAGAAAAAAGAAAAGGTTGTGTACGTGGACGATGGCCGCACCATTGCGGATATGTCCAACGTCAAGGGCGGTGTATCCAAGCATTTCAGCAACACCCCCTCCTACAGCACGGGCAAGGAGAAGTGGACCACCTTCTTCGACGCCTTCCGTATGATGCTGTTGCCCACCCTCGTGTTTGGTGGTGCGCTGGCGGTGCTGTATGGCATTCTGTTCCTGCTTTTCAAACTGATGTAATGGGTGTTCGCCCATAACGAAAACAGCACGCTCTGTCCCCCCGACAGAGCGTGCTGTTTTGTTGTTTGTGTTACGCAGAAATTTTGTCTTGCCTCCCCTTGTCAGGTGATTCCCCCGTCAAGCGGGGGAAATGTCACCGTAGGTGACAAAAGGGGGCCGCTTCGCGGCGAGCGAGAGGTGGCACGGCGTAGCCGTGACGGAGGGGTAGTCAAAGACTTATTCCTCCATCTGCTTGCCGAGGAACGCCGCCGCTACTTGCGCCAGTCGCACGTCCCCCTCGGTGGGGATGGTGCCGCTTTCGGGCTGGATGAGGCACACCGCGCCGGTGACGTCGCCGCTGGCGAGGATGGGTGCCGCCACCGCGGCATAGCGGGGGAGAGCCTCCACCGGCTGCAGGCGGCTGTTGCCGCCTGCCTGGGCGACGTAGGTCTGCCGTCCCTCCATCACCTCGTCTAAGCCCGCCGACACCCGCCGCTCATAGAACTCCTTGCGGTTTTGCCCGGCGGCGGCGATGACGTGGTCGCGGTCGCATACCAGCACCGTCATGTTGCAGGCGCGGGACAGCACGTCGGCGTATTGCACCGCAAAGGGGGACAGCTCCCCCACAGGGGAGTATTTTTTGAATACAACTTCCCCGTCCTTCTCGGTAAAGATCTCCAGCGGATCCCCCTCACGAATCCGCATAGTTCTTCTGATTTCTTTGGGAATAACTACTCTTCCAAGGTCGTCAATTCTTCTCACAATCCCAGTTGCTTTCATAATATATACAAAATCTCCTTGCTTTACAAATTTGTACTGTTAGTATCTGTAAAACAAGGAGATTTATACTGTATTTAGTGAATGATTTTTCTCAATAGATTTATTTACAATTTTTGAAACTCTTCTTTTATATTTCTTTTAAAATCATTGAAAGTTCTTTGGGTTATTTTCCCAATTTTACAATCGCTTTCTACGGAATTTATGTATTTGTCTATTAAGCCTGTTTGAAGAATTTCTTTTTCCAAAAAATCATTATAATCCCGAATCAAATCATAATATAAGAACTCTGCTTTATCAATAAATGCTTTCTGAAATTTATTAACAAGAGGACCCTTTGCTTCGTGTCCAGTGAATGGGTCAAACATTTTAGGCACAAAACAAATATTCCAAGGGCAGACAAATAACAATGGATTTTTAGTATGACCCCAAATATGCGAAACTTGATAGTTTCTTAATATTTCTAATGATGCATTTTTTGCCGTGCTTTTTTCGTGTCGACTTTTATCATATTTTACTTTTTGTGTAATATATTGAATTGTTTTTGTGGGCATTTCATTATTGGTTTTGTCAAAATTTATATCCTTACCAAATTGTTTATAGAACTCTGTATATAATTTTGAGGATTGTCCATTCCTACCTGAATTACGAATCCACAGATTAGTATTGTTGTGCCAATTATTCTTTATGGTTTCCCATTCTTTTTCTGCAACCACTTTGTCAGCAAATATAATGTGGTTAAGTCCCCAGTTAATAAATGCATCTTCCGAGAATGCGTTTTTAGAAAAATAATCAACAAATAATTGATAAGAATCAGTTGTAGGCATAGTTTATACTCCTTTATATGTTATTATAACATATAATAACATAAATAGATGTGTTTTTCAATGCTTTCGCATCTTTCCACCACACTATGTATCGCAGTGCAAAATCTATCTAGTGGTGTCAATGTTGTCAGCAAGGGGTCGCCTTCACGAATCCGCATCGTGCGGCGGATTTCTTTGGGGATAACGACTCTGCCTGAATCGTCTATTCTTCTCACAATACCTGTTGCTTTCATATATAAATCAATCTCCTTGCCTTACAAAATACGCTGTTAGTATCTGTAAAACAAGGAGATTTATACTTGAAATTATAATTAGTCTGAAGAATTGGTCCAACTATTAAACAACTTGAAAACGGAAATGTCAAAATTGAAAATTTCTTCCACAGGAAGCCACGGTTCGTCCAAGCAGAGGCGCTTGCCGTCCAAATAATGACCATTCAAATCATCGTTCCAGAACAAATCGAAAGAATCGCAGGAATCGTCCTCTATGTTCAAATCAAAATACATTCCGCTTGCTTCACCGCTATCCATTGGAATGCAGTAAGCCAAGCAACATTCTATTTCAGAAATCACAACTGTTCTTTCAAGGTGTTTGGATACTGCTTGCTCGATATCCGAAACGTCCAATAAATTAATTTCTTTTGTAATTGTTGTCATAACTTTTTCTCCCATCAATTTTATTTTTGTATTTAAACTATTTTTAGTATATCAGATAAATTGTACCGAATTTGGTACAACAATGAATTTGCTATAAAAATCATAACATTTTCCGCCAATAAAATCATCAAATTTTAAAGCAAAATTTTAGCGGAGTGATTTCACTCCGCTATTTCTTTATATCTCTCCACCACACTATGTATCGCCATGCAGAATCGGTCGAAAAGTGTCAATTGGAGTTTGCTATGCAACCTCCGTCGAGTTTCGCTGCGCAAAACGTCGCGGGTGCCTGCGATAGAGCCCCCTCCCGAATCCGCATCGTCCGGTGAATTCCTTTGGGAATTACCACTCTCCCCAAATCGTCTATTCTTCTCACAATACCTGTTGCTTTCATATATAAATCTCCTTTACAACATCGTAGGGGCGAACTGTGTTCGCCCGTGGGAGTTCGCAGAACTCCCCTACAACATAAAATTTCAAATTGTGATGTTAGTATTTGTGATTTAAGGAGATTTATACTGCAACAATTTACTTTTGAAATGAAATATGTTATAATAAATCAAAGGCGGTGATTTTATGAAAAAAACACTAACATTATCGATTGTTATATTTATCTTATTTTCTCTTGTTGGATGCAATAAATTTTTGGGTGGAACAGTTTTAGAACAGTTTGGAATGGAATTTACATCGCAAATTGGTATGATGGAAGAATGCTTAGATATTGATTTAGATGATTTAAATGACTCTAATATAAAAACAATTTATTCCCATACTGACCCAGAAGGTAATGATTTGACAATCAAATATATAGTTTTAGATGGGGCAGGAGATGTGTTCGAAAACGATATTGAAAACAGAGAAAACTGGAACACACTCCCATACAATACAACTGTTGAAACTTTGCTCAAATCAAGCGGAGCAAATGAACAATTTGCATTTGATGATATCAAAGAAGGACGATTTATCATAAGTGGTGTTTCTTTGGGTAAAGACGAGTTTGATTTTGATTACAACAACTTGAACAACTGGTATAGTTTTAATATTGGAATTTGGGATTCCAATGCTGAAACTCTTTATTATATTTCAATTACAGACCAATCAAAAACATAAACTTATTTATATTTAAAGCGAGGTGGATTTCACCTCGCTTGTTCTTTATATCGTTTCAAAATACTTTGTACTGCAATCGCAAACTTTTCCTCTAGTGTCAATGAGTTATCCAGCGGATCTCCTTCACGGATGCGCATCGTGCGGCGGATTTCTTTGGGAATCACCGCCCGCCCAAGGTCGTCTATACGGCGTACAATACCTGTTGCTTTCCTCTATCTCCATCTCCTTAATCGACAAATAATGATGCTACTATTTTATAAAGGGGAGATTCATACGGAGCGATGTATCCACGATCGGATACGGTATTACCGAAATTTATACGTAGCGGAGATGGACAATCGTTGACAATCCGATAGAAAAATAGTAGAATTAAAAAACAAAGGAGGAGTGGTACTATGTCTAGGAGCACCTATGTTGTTTCCTACACCGATGCCGGTGTCAGCGAAAGAAACATCAAATCCATACTCGCGCAGGAAGGGTATGAATACCTTTTAGAAAACAGTGAATACGTTTGGAAATGTGGCAACGGAACTTGGGCGGCCATTAAGCACATAAAGTACGAGTTCGTGGACGCAACGACCCTGCACATTGTGGGATGGGTCAAATCGGATGTGGGCGGCGAGCTGAATTTAGACGGTATTCTGGGCGGTCTGCCTAAGAAACAAGTTCGTGCCGTGATCAGCCGTATCAAAGCAGCCATCGTGTAACATTGGCAGATATAGAACGTCTATGAGAAATCTACAGCGAGGTGAATGTCACCTCGCTGTTTTTGCAAACGAAAACCACGCGATAGTCGCGTGGTTGGCAGGTCAATATTCGGCTCGCCTGTGATTAGGGTGATGTGCCTGAAAATGCCCCCCGCTATGTGGAGGGATTTTTTGGTCGAGGTGACAAGACTCGAACCTTTGGTTTTGTGCCGAGGTGGCCTATATCGAAAGTGGCTGTTGCGCAAAACCTGCAAAATGCCTGCGGCATTTTCGAAGTCCAGCGTCCATCAAGTGCTACGAAAAAGGAAGGATACCCTAGCGGGAATCCTTCCTTTTTTGGTCGGGGTGACAAGACTCGAACTTGCGGCATCTTGCTCCCAAACCGTTCATTTAACGTTTTTCTGTTGAGAACACCTCTTTTTAGCCCTTTCTGTTAGGGTTAAAGGGGCGTTTTTTGTTAGTTTTGCTCTATTATTTCCATTGATTTTTTCTGTTCTTTTTCTGGATGTGGTCAAATATAGGGTAAAAACTTGAATTTTAAAAATAGTTTTTGACTTAAAACTTCAAAAATCTTAACATAACTAGGCAAATGTTTGAGCCAATTTTTTCGTTTGAACGTCCGGTATGTTGTTATTGTAATACACGCGCTATCTAAAGCATTTATTAGTTAAACAGCCTAATTATTTGCTCATCAACGCGTTTCTCATAAGCATCGAATTGTCCTTTGTCGTACTCAGTTTGACTATCGTAGCAATCTATAAGTTTAAAGGGAACACCAAAGTCACTTACTTTACGTGCTTTAGGAGATAGCGCATTGTATTCGAGTTTCTGTAGCAGCAGACCCAATCCAGCGACATCTTCTATATTTTTATCTTCAGTAATCGAAACCTGATATCTATACAAAATATCAAATATACCAAGATACTTTACCAAATGGTATTTGAAGATATTATACACAAAATCTGCGACGGTTCTTATAGCCTCATCTTTAGTTTTAGGCTGATTATGACGAGTTGTATAATAATTGACCATTGACATAAATCCGCCCTCAAGATAAGAACTCAATAGGACTGTAACCAAAGAGTAACGTTGTTGTACACCTACACGCAAGTTAATAAGCTGTTTAAGTTTTTCTTCTCGCACAATTGGAATTATTAAATCCAATATAGCTTGAAAACCATCCCAATATAATCTTTGTGCATTGCTTTGGGCTAACGTCGTTGAAACTCGTTTTATTTCTTCGCACGTCCACCAAGGCATTCTCTTCAAAGATTCATATAGCAATAGTTTATCTTTGGGACCAACAACCCGAAAACTATTAAAAATATTAGCAGGTATTCCTGCCTCCGCAACTCTTAATGAAATAGCTTCCTTCTCTTGAAGGTCTACTGCAGACAAATATTGATCCTTCGTAATTTGATAATCCACATCTGTCTTTTCGGATTGAAGATCATAGTTCTTATGCTCCAAAAGTTCGGGGACTCCATTAACAATATCCTCAAACCCGTTGTTTAGATCAATAACCCTTCCAGAATAATGCTGATGAAAACGCCCGGCTCGCCCAGCAATATTCTTCGCGTCGAATTGCCTAAGGTCTTTTCTACCCTTTTTACCAGAGGTAATAATTATATTTTTTGCCGATGTGTTAACACCCTCGGTAATTGTGGTAGTTGAGAAAAGGCAGATTAATGCGCCACAGTTGAATAAACTGATAATTTCTTTTTGAATATATTTAGGTACAAGGCTGTGGTGTATGCCGATTCTTCCTCTTAGCGCTTTAAGTACAATCCAATCGTTGCCGAATATAGTTTCTAAATGTTCCAAAAAAATGTTGTAGGTAGGTGACTCTACTGAGGAACATCTTTCTTCAAAAGTGGATATAAGTTCCTGATCGTTTAATAACTGTTTAGCGTATGTTTCTGTATCAGATTTTCGGTTACAATATACGATGGTATTTTCTGTAGGTGAACTAAGCGCTCTAACGATATTGGCAATCTTCTTAGTTTTATTTGCAGCCCCGATTTCAATGGCGTTTTCATCAATAATATACTGTTGAC
Source organism: Acutalibacteraceae bacterium (assembly GCA_045588425.1). Taxonomy (GTDB): domain Bacteria; phylum Bacillota; class Clostridia; order Oscillospirales; family Acutalibacteraceae; genus UBA5905. Next base: position 25,039 of record JAZNED010000099.1, on the reverse strand, counting down.
GGCCTTTGACCGTTGTGTATTCTTTCGAGACGATTTCAAATTGATTATATCGTAAAAAGGTAAATCCATTTTCTTGAGCAAAATTGTTGAAAGACCTTTGAGTAACCGTCTCTTCTTCCGGCAATGCAATATAAGGCCCTGCTAATAGCATATCATTAGAAAGATTACAAATAAATTCCAACGCTAGCCGATAAGCTGTGTCACGCTCATTCTCTCCGGATTTTTCTTGATCGATTACAAAACTATTATCGATTTTATAAACTTCATCAATAAAAGCAAAATCAAAATGAAAATTCTGATGTGAATCCATAAATGATAAAAAGCGTTCAGGAGTGAAAATAAATATGTTTTTCTGCGCAATATCAAAATCTTCTTCACTTAAAGAGTGAATTGCATAGTCGCTGAAAGCTTCCATGCTACAAAGGCGTGCATAATTTTCAGATAAAAGACTTATTGCGGGAAAAATCAAGAGAATATTTTGATATTGAAGCTTTTGGATGATTTCATACACTAAAAAAGTCTTTCCAAAAGAAGTAGGTGCAGTTAAAACATATCGGTTCCGTTGTGTAGTTACAAAAGCATCTAAAACCGCCTTTTGATAGCGATGCAGTTTGCTGTCTCCACGAATTAAGCTTGCATCATGAAACAAGGAACTCAACGTAAGAGAGTTTATATTTTCATCGGAAATATTAGCGTTTGTAAACTTTGATTTTAAAAGGTCATAATATTGAGGAACGCCTGCTTCATTTGCTAAAAACAAAAGTAAATTCAAATCAGCTTCGGTTAATTCTTCATTTTTGACAGAATCAAAAAAAGCACATACGTCCTTGACAAATATGGCCGAATCCATGGTTTGCTTATAGTTGTAGTATGACTTAATTATATCAGCGGTTCTTGTGAGTCTATCCATCGAATCACGCTCTCCTTAATTTGTCTAACTTGTGATAAGGGTAAGAATATGAAGAACATCCTATAGTCAAATGTTGCAGGAATATTTACCCCAATTCGTGTGCATTCTGCCGAAATATGATCAATGCATTTTTTTATGCTGTCGTGGTATGTATCACTACCAGTTTTCTCATAAGCAATAAAAATTGGGTAAATCAAACGAATCCCTCGATTTTGCATTTCCTGTGCTAAATTTATACTAGGATTTACATGCCAAGCGTCTAGCAGACTATTCAATTGAGCATTTTGAATCGAAAGATGATCTTGCTGATTTATAATTGCAATCAAATTCCGATTTAAATAGCCATCTGATAATGAGGTTGCCAACTTCTCTATCACCGGGGTTATGGCATCCTTATATCTCAAATAAAACTTTGCTTCCCCAAACCATAAATCAATGTTTCCGTTACGATCCATTAAATGAAAAGCATCAAAACCTTTGGGTTCGCTGTTTTCGATTGGAGAATAAAAGTAGCCTCGTGCTGCAACTACACTTGTTCTCAAAAACACACGTAGAATTAAATCAAGTAATACTTCTCCGTAGAATCCATATTTAAGTTTTGCCGAGTCACCAGCGTCGGGATTATATCGAATTCGGCTAAGAATAGCTTTTCTTTGTTCACGCTCCAAGTCGGCATAATTAATTTCAAACTCATTTACCGCAAATTCTACTATACTGTTATATATAACTTTTGCAACATCTTGAGGGGAAGAGTGCTTAAAGCAAATGTCGTTCTGAGATGAAAGGCATGATTTATCTAAGCCACTTTCTAAATGTGGTAGTTTGCACTCGAAAATAATAGCGCTTTTGGCTGCGTTTTTTAAGGCCTCCCTCATAGCCTATACCTCCTCATTTTAATTGCCGGAATTAAACTCAACAAGTTTTTCCCAATCAATACTTCCGTCCTCGAAACAAAACTGTTGTGTGAATTCACGAACCAAGCGATTTGATGCCTTCTGATAAGAGACGTCAAAATCCTCCACGTATTTTTCTGGCAGTTTATCCATATAGCGAATTAACTTGATATAAAACTCTTCATCACCGGTTATTTCTGTCCAAAAGTCTTTTCCTGCAAGTTCCATATAGAACTTGGGCAAACCTCGATTGGAAGTTTTCTTCTTTCCGTACCCATATCCAACCATGGGAACAAAACGTTTTTTTGCTTGCTGAGCCAGTTTGCTTGCAGCCATAAAATTCTGTTCTTGTTTCTTGCGGCTATCAGCATTAAATACACTAGTTCCAGATTTTACAGCAATTGCGTAAATCGTGTTGTCGCGCTCGACCATAATGTCAACGCCTTCGGCTAAAGCCTTTTGGCCCTGTGCGGCAGCTGTAGCAATCGGCTCAAAAAACACGTTTCCAAAAATAGTTTCTTCGGAAGAAGATACAAATGCAGAAAGAATGGCATCAATAATTTGTGAAGCTCCATTCATAGCTTTAGCTCTGAAAAGATATGGGTTTTTACGTTTCATAACAGCTTTAATATTTAAGCTATCTACTTTTTTGATTAAGTTAGTATAAAAATTGTCTAAAGCAATGGCGATGGCTTCAACAATCGTTTCTTCGTTGTATGAATTATTTATGGACATAGCAACTTCCTCCTATTTCTAGAGCAAATTTTAATTTTTGGTGAATGTCTGTTCCTCTAAATCGCTTTGTTTGAATTGCTGCAGTTTTATCCGCAACAGATAGAATGGCTTTGCCTAGTGCTTCGGCTAGCCCAACAGGAACAGCATTTCCAATCTGACGATATTTTTCAGCACTGGTTCCCATAAATATCCAATCGTCAGGGAATTGTTGGATTCTAGCATATTCTCGTATGCTTAAGGGGCGATCTTGTGTGGGGTGACACATCATTGTGGCTTTTTGTACAGGAGAAGTTACTAGTGTAGGTGCAGGTTGATTATAAGAAAGCCTGCGATAAAATCCCACTTTTCCACCGCCAGACTCAAACGCTCCTCCCATTGCCAATTGCTTTAGATCGGCAGGAAGGTCACGCCAGTTTCCGCCTTCTGGAACAAGTTTTAAATAAGACAAACGTTCTTCGCTAAACGAGGCACATTCCCCACAATCGTTTTCGAGATCTCGGATAGCGTCTTTTAATGTTTCCCAGCGATACGCACTATCTTGATGCATTTGGAAATGTGTTGGAATGGGCAAAAACACATCCTCGTTATCACGACTTCCAATCAATACGAATCGCTCCCGAAACTGTGGCACACCATAATTTACAGCATCCAAAACTCCATACACTGTTTTGTATCCTAGTTTCTGAAACTCCGACAATATAACTTCTAAAACAGTTCCCGGTTGTTGTTCTGAAATATTCTTGTTTCGGTTTGCGACAGGAACATGTTTCAAAGGGGCAGACATAATACCTTTTACGTTTTCCATGATAAAAAAACGTGGTCGTATGTAATCAATCATACGAATAAAGTCCATAAAAAGACTTCCTCTTGGGTCATTAATTCCCAATCTTTTTCCTGCTGTTGAAAATGGTTGGCAGGGTGGACCACCACAAATCAAGAATGGTTCTCCGGGAACCAACCCTACCCGCTTTAATAAATCTGCTGGTTCTATATTCCGTATATCGCCGCTTAAAACTTTGTGACCGTTTGCTTGCATAGTGGCAACACAAGCTGGATCAAAATCTTGTCCAATAGCTATATTTAATCCAGCTTTTTTAAGTCCTATATCAAGGCCCATAGCACCTGAAAAAAGTGATATAACATCACGGTTTTGAAAATTGTTATATGGCATATTTATTCTCCTATTATATCTTCTCACCATCTGGAAGAATGAAATTTCTCTCAAAAGAACAACCGATTATTTCTGCTAAATACTCTAAATCAGAAATTGTAAAACTTTCTCGCTTCATTTTTGCGTTAAAATTCTGAGGTGTTGTTCCTGATCGTCTTGCTAATTCTGATACGCTAATATTAGAACGCACACACAGAACCTTTATCTGTTCAGAAATCGTCATTATGGTACCTCTTTATTCTTTTAATATATTATTTTAAATTATAAAACAATAATTTTATAATTTAAAAATAGACCCTAAACTATTTACATTATAGCACACATTTTAAATATACACAATAGGGAATTGTAAACTGTTCATTCTAGACCGTGTTTTGTGCTTTCGGGTTTATTGTTGATTAATCGAAAAGTTGAGGTACTTATCTTGTAAAAACTGTATTGTTTCTAAAAAGTAACCAGGGCAATTTTATATAGGTATTCACCCATATAATTCGCCCTGGTTTGTATTAATAAAATTTATTTTTGTTTGTAATTCCTGTATTTGTTTCCAAACAACTTATCATCTTGTTTAACAAAATAGTCTTCATTAAATGATAAAATCTCTATTCTATTGTTATATATGATATGTAGTTGATTTATATAGGATATAGATTTTGGGAAAACACGCCATGAAACGAAGTCTTCCTTTCCATTCACATTTATCATTTCTCCTGTACTAAGTATCACAAATAGATTGTGCATAGTTTCGATAACTATACCAAACTCCATAACTTCTGCTGATATAATCTCTTCGTTAATGTTAATGGTATTGTTATTTTTAATTTCCAAAAAGGGGCTGTACTCTGTTCCAAGGTTTTTTTGAGTATATTGAATAACTCGTATTTGATTATTGTCTAAACAATAGATTTTTTCATTATTTGTTATGTATAGCCCGTTACTATTAGAAAAAAGTTGTTTCATTTCATAAGAACGGTGGTGTTCCAAAAGATAATGGTTGTTTCCGTTATTTTGGTAAGAAAAGCCATATAAGAATGATTCATCGGAGTAAGAGCCGGAAAATAGACTAGAAAAAGACCAACTGCAGTAAGATGAATGTTTGTCCGAAATTTGAATTATGTCATCAAATTTCTGTTCACCTGTCATAACGTTATAGTCTTTATCATCAAATTCAAATAATCCATCTGATGATGCAGATAAAGCAATGCGCCCTCCATGCCCCAATTTAATGTATTGTACTTTACCATCCCAAATTTTTTGTTCACGAGAGGAAATATATTTTATATTGTTGTTGCGCCGTAAGTTCCTTTTGTAAAACCCGTCAGAATTACAGTAATATAATGTGTTTTTATAAACGACGATATCTATAGGGAGTTGTGAAAGTTCATCTGTACGTCCATTTTCGTATTTTTCCATATCTTTAGCGGTAAAATATAAATCATTGATATGCTTGAATTTGTTTTCTATAACGCATTTGATTTCTATATCATCAAATAGGTCTTTTTCGCTAATTCCATATAAGTAATCCCCTTGTAAAAAGGCACATTTGTATCCTAAAAAATATGGACTATTTTCTTCAAGTTTCGATTTTAATAAACTATCCCAAATATAACTTTTTATCGTACCATCATATCCGAACAATATTAGATTATTACTGTATATATAACTATCCCAATATTCGCCGTCAATTACAATCTTATTCATAATCTTTGTCCTCTCCCAATGCATCGCATTTCTTTCTTGGAAAGTTTATTTGTTTTTACCATTTGTTTTAGTGTAGCTTGATCCGGTTTATCTTGATTGTTTGAAACATGATTTGCTGGATATCCATGCCAATTATCTGGAAAAGACATTACAAATTTGGCTAAAAACAATTTAAGTTTCCGAGGACTGAAACCTAAAACTTCAAGCCGATTATATTCTTTTTTTACATTAAATGCTGTTTTATCGTTTTTGAAAAAAGTTATTCCCTCATCAGCAAGGAAAAACTCTTCTTCAAATGTAATGTCCCAAGTGCTAGCATTGGGGTTAGAAGAATTTCTGTGTTTTGGATTGAAAAGATAATACTGTTTTGTTGAAATTTCATACGGCTCATTAAATTTATATTTCATTATATATCACTACCTATACATTTTTTGAATTTATTATATCATAGAAACAACTTAAAGAAAAGCGTACTTACAACCCCAAAACTTAATAGAAAATATGCAATAAAAATTATTCGAACCTATAAAAATATTATTTCTGGTTGAACCTGTGTTCTCTTGGGCAATTTTGCGGATTTTCAAAGTGTTTCAGAGAGAAAATTTTGACCACAATTGAGCAAAAAATATAGGGTCAAAAATTTAGTGATTTTACGAAAATTGTGCAACATAACGAAAAAATGACCGGTTTCGAAGGTTTTTAGCCTCAAAAAACGGTCATTTTTGGTCGAAGTGACAGGACTCGAACCTGCAGCATCTTGCTCCCAAAGCAAGCGCGCTACCAATTGCGCCACACCTCGATAGTATGAAATTTTGAAAAATATAGGGTCAAAAAGTAATGATTGCTGTTGTGGTCAAATATAGGGTCAAAACTTAAAAACCGAAGTTAAAAAGGCTCAAAACCCCAGTGTTTATGCGGGTTTTCAAGAGTAGGGGGTTGACCCGTTCTCTTAGTCCCAAACCACCCGCGCTCCCAGCTGCGCCACACCCGGATATCTATTCAATTTTTTGGTTTTTTGCGTGGAAGTGGGACAAACTGTGGTCAAACTCAAAATCCACGCATTTTTGAGTTTCCTTGAAATCCCGAAAGTCTGCATAAGTAAAGGCTTTTCGGGATTTTCTTGTTTTTACGGCAACCTGTGCCGGGCACGCTCCCAAAGCAAGCGCGCTACCAACCGCGCCACACCTCGATAGAGTATTAAGTTTTGGAATGGATTACTGAAAAGGGATTTGCTTTGATCGCCCTCTTGCGGCGCCCGAAATGCGTGTGCTTGCTGTTCGCTTCGCCGCATTTCGACCGCGGCGCCAAAATCGCCCTCCCTGTATCCGCCACAGGCGGCGGTCGGGCTCTTTGCCCAAAGCAAGCGCGCTACCGTACAACCTGCTCCTACTCGGGAGAATGGGCAGCGCCCATTCTCGAGGGGCGGCAATGTAAGGCACGACCAGCACAAAATGCGGAGCCGCCCACGCCACATCTCGATATAAAATATAAAATTTCCCGCATCTCAGGCTGCTGTTCCTGCATTGTACACCATTTTGGCGGCAAAGTCAAGCCGTACTGTCCGCAAAAGGATACGCCTGCCGCAATCGGCAGGCGTATCCCCCCAAACGTAGGCTTACACACTCATGACACAATTATACCACACGTGGGACAGCTGACAAGCATAGTTGCATAGGTTGGCATGCGTGACACTGTCGCGTTCGATGTTGCCGTGAACGGCTTTGAAAATCTGCACCTTCAGAATCAGGTTGTTGCTCAGGCGGATTTTCATATACACCTCGTTGGTGGAGTGGCTGGTGCTGCGAGGCATCACCTGAAAGGGCATCATGCGGTTCCAGGTGGCAATCAGGTTTTCATCGTCAAAGGTTTGCACCTCTACGATGTCGTGGAGAAAGAAGGACTGGCCGCCCACCGTACCGTACTTTTGCAAAAAGCCAAAGCGTTGCACGTAGCTGATATACAGCGTGTCACCGGCGGTGGTGGTAAATACGGGGGTTAACCCGTTTTGCGCCAGCCAGTTTTGAAAATCACCGGTCATAGGGCTGATACCTCCCGGAATTAGATGCTACCCAAAATGATAACGAACAAGAAAATGTAGATGCTCCAGAAAATGGTCATCACGATACCACCGATTTTGCCGATCTTGCTCAGAATTTTAGCGGCGATGGCCTTGCCGCCGACGCGGACGCCGTATTGGGCGGCGATAGCCTCTGCCTGGTCCAGCAGACCCAGACCCTTACCGCCCATGGCGATGGCGATGATAGAGGTGATGGGGAACCACGCCATAATGGTAGCGGCCAAACCCTTGCCAAATGCCTCGTCGGCGCAGGCCTCTGCGGCGGGGGCGCTGGTGGGGGCGGGGGCAACAGGCTGCTGGTAGACAGGCTGCTGGTAGGCAGGCTCTTGATAAGCGGGCTGCTGGTAGACAGGCTGTTGGTAGGCAGGCTCTTGATAAGCGGGCTGCTGATAGCCGGGAGTCGCCTGGGTGTAGGTGGGCTCATAGTAGGGCTGAGCGTTGGGCTGAGCGTTGGGCTGGTTGTTCACGGGTTCGCCGGTCATGGGATCATAGTTGAAGTTCTTCTCGTCCATGGTAGTTTCCTCCATTTATAAAAATAAAATTATTTCATTCAATCGGTAACGCCGGTTGAAAGAAGCCGATTTAAAAACAGCGTGATCTCGCTGTCGTAGGCTTCGGTGTGGGTGATACGCAGCAGCGAATGGCCGCCGGTCTCAAACAGCACCAGTTTTTTCTCTTCTGCAGGACACAGATCGTACATTTTTTGGGCGTATTCCGCGGTGGAATAGGGGTCCTCTTTACTTTGCAGCATGAGGATGGGCTTATCCAGTCGCGGGATAACGTCGATGGGGCCGGTCTTCATGGAATGGCCGGAACATTTTTTGGAATAGCCGTCGATGCATTGCATGACGGGGAACCACATACGCTTGCGCTCGATGAGGTGATTCTTCATCGACTCGGCAAAGTTGGGGAACATCCCCTCGGTGACAATGCCCTTGACGCAGGCGGGGCAGGAGGGGTCGGTGATGGCCAGCATACCGGAGGCGGCGCCGATGCAGATGCCGTGGAGCACGATGTACTCCATACCGAAATCCCGATTCAGCAGGCGAATCCACTCCAGCGCGTCCTTACTCTCCTCAAAGCCGTAGGTGATGTAGGCGCCGTCGCTGAGGCCGTGGGTGCGGGAGTCGATGACCAGCAGGTTGAATCCGGCGTCCACGTAAGGTTTGGCAAAATAATAGCCGTATCGCAGGCTCTCGGTGCGACCGGAGAGGAGGATGACCGCCTTATCCTTGCCAAAGTCGTAGTATTCGCCGTAGAAGTTCAGTCCGTCGCGGACCATGTGCACGTCTTGCTTGTAGGCGGCGTGTTGGCGGTGCCATTCCATGCCGATGGCGTCCATCGCCAACGCCTCTTTGGTGTTGCAGGACACGGCGCGTACCCGCGGTGCGTCCTTTTTGCGGGAGAAGGTGTTAAAATAGACGGTGCGGGCGGCCACGACCACCATCAGGAAATAGAACCCGATGTTAAACAGCACAAACCCGCCGATAAGACCGAAAATCAGTTGGGAGCTCATACGTTAGCCCTCTTCTTTCTGCCTGCCTTAATGCGGGCGTCCAACTCTGCGCGTAATGCCAGCACCTTTTGGTATACCATTTCGTTGGCTTCCAAAATCTCCTCTTTCGAGGCGCGTTTGGCGGTGATGTGCTGCGATAGGTCGATGGGTTCGCCCACCATCAGGTGTACCCGCTTAAAGAGGCCGTAGTTGCCGTCGGTGATTACCGGTATGATGGGTGCGCCGGCCCGCTGGGCGATGACGATGTAACTGGGATAAAAGGGTTGAATATTGCCGTCGTCGGTGTTGTGACCCTCGGGGAAGATTTGCACCAAATGTCCGTTTTTGATCTCGCGGATGCTCTGGGCGACAAAGCGGGGGCTTTTGGATACGCGATCCGCCTTGATACCGCCCCAAAATTTCATGCCCAAGCGGATCATAAAGTTTTTGAACGCGTGTTCCGACGCCACCACGTACAGTTTGCGGGGGAAGAAGACAAACACGTTCATCACGAAATCCCAGGTATTGAAATGGTTGGTGATGATCAACGCACCGCCCTTGACGCGGCGAGAAGCGTTGTCGTTTTCATAGTAGATCTTGTCTTTAAAGACGAGCCACCGAAAGGGATATCCCATAATCACGCCGACACAGCGGCAAAAATCGTATACGAAGTTCATAGTTTATTGTATTTCCTTTTGTTTACCGATATGAGTGATGGTCTTGGGCAGCACGAAGGACAGGGCGAAAGCAGCCACGCACAGCGCCGCCACCAAAATGGTGGTCAGGAATACGCCGCCGGTGGTCTTCAGCGTGGTGAGAATCACCGAGGAGGCGATGGCGGCCGAAGCAGCCTCAAACAGGCCCTGAATGGCGTAGTACATAGACGAGGAGGACTCGTTCTCTCCCTGACGCAGAGCGGCGCGGGTGGAGGGCACCAGATAGGTGACCGCAAAGAAGGCGCCGATGGAGAAGGAGGTGATGACGCTGCACATAATGGCGTAGACGGTGAGCAGGTTGGCAGGGATGAAGTCGATAAAGCCCATCAGACCCATACCCAGTGCAAACACCAGCAGGATTACGCGGAACGCCACACCCAGACCCTTTTTCTTTAACAGGCGGTTATACAGCATCATGGTCAAGGGCACCGGCGCAAAGCTGGGCGCCAAAATCAGCGTCATGTTCAGTCCGGTGTGAGAGAAGTACTCGTTGATGCCGCTTAGGAACAACTGCAAGCCCATGTTCATCACAAACAGCACGCACAGCCACAGAATATAGGGCTTGTCTTGGAAGGTAAAGCGGATGGATTTCACCACGGTGTCGCGGTCGGCCTTGTTCTCTATCTTCTTGGCTTCGGCAATCTCTTCTTTGGTGTATCCCTTCTCTTTGAGCATGAAGAAGGGAATCGCCATGGTCAGCGCCAGCGGCAGGAACAACAGCGCCACGATGCGGATGTTCATGCCTATGCTGACAAACACCGGCACCAACGCAAAGCTGATGGACATATACACCACGTCGCAGATGGACTTGGTGTTGGATAGCAGCACCAGCTCCTGCTCGGTGTCGGCAATCTCCGCAAAGGTGGCGTAGTAGGTCAGCATGGTCAGGGTGTAGGTGCAGTAGAATACGCCCAGCAACACCGCAAACCACACGGTGTTCAGCACGGTGGCAGAGGTGTTCAGCGGCACCAGAAACAGCAGATAAGCGATGAGCATTGGGACAGCACCGATGAGCAGCGCCGGCTTGCGTCGGCCGAAACGGGTGCGCAGATGATCCGTGAAGTGGGAGAACGGCAGATCAATAAAGCCGTCCAACACCTTAGCGATGGCGGAGAGCACCATCCACAGCGCCGGGATAACCAAGTCGCTGTGGGCATAGGTCCACAGGCCGATATCCTCCGGCGCCCAGGTGTTCACACCCACGATGAGTGCCGAGCACAGATAGGAGCCCACGATCATACTCAGCATGTTAACGCCCAAACCGGAGCAGGCGTACAGAATCAGGTGTTTCTTGGTAAGACGTTTCTTTTCCGTCAGTTTGTTCATACCCCTCAACTCCTCTTTTGTTTACTCAAAGGAAATGGTCATTAGGCAGGGTAGGCTTTCCACTTCCACCGAGAAGAATTCGGCGAATACGCCCTGCTCTTTTGCCTTGTCCAGCAGATCCTCCACCGTATCGGCCAGGTGGGGACGGTAGAAAAGGGTGATGACGTCCCGGCTTTGCTGGCTGACCACCTTTTGGATGGTCTGGATCACGGTGTCCTCCAGACGGTTGCTGATGGCAATCAGTTCTTTACGCGCAAAGGAATAATATTCGTTGTGACGGATATCGCGGTCACGGTAATGGATGGACTGATCGCGCTGGGCGATGGAGGCCACAAAGAGGTTGTTGATCACCTCGGTGAGGGAATCTTCCACCGTTTCCATATCCGTTTCCTCAAAATCCACCGTCGGAAGTGCCGCATAACATTCCGCGATGGTGCGACTGTTGATAACCGTCACCTTCGCTTTTGGATACATCTTTTTGGCCTGCATGGCCGAGAGGAAGGCGTCCGAGCTGTTAGGGAACACAAAGATGTTTTCGGCGCCGGTTTTGCCAAAAGCGTCCAGATAGTCCTTGGTGGACACGTTGCCGTCGGCGCAGATGGATACGTCTGCCCCCATCTCGATAAACAGCTTTTGGATGTGGGGGTCGTGCGCCACCGCCACGATGGCAAAGGCGCCCTCATTTTTCACCTCAGAGCACAGGACGCGCTTGGTCAGCTCGGTGTGCTGGACGGTCATGTTTTCGATTTTGGAGGCGAGGAACTCGCCGTACTTATGGCACAGGGCAAACACCGTTTCGGGGAAATGGGTGTGGATATGTACCCGCACCTTGTCGTTTTCCACCGACACCACCAGCGAATCGCCCAGTTTGGCGATTTCCTCTTTAAAGATGGCGTAGTCAAACGCCTCTTTGGCGTCCAACAGTTGCAACAGCAGTTCGGTGCAATAGCCGTAGTCAAAGCGGCTGGTGGCGTCAAAGGCGTCGTAGTCCACCCGTTCGGTCTGCATCGCGGCGGTGGACTCTATGGCGTCCAGCGGTTCACCGTCCAAATATTTTTTCATACCCTCAAACAGATAGACGATGCCGGCACCGCCGCTGTCCACCACGCCGGATTCTTTCAGCACCGCCAACAGTTCGGGGGTGTGTTCCAGCGACGTCTTGGCGTGCCGGATAAAGGTGTTCACAATATCACAAACGCTTTGTTTGTCGGTAAATTCTTTCTTCACGGCTTCGGTGGCGTCCTTCACCACCGTCAGCATGGTGCCTTCCACCGGGGTGGCCACCGCGCCATAGGCGTATTGCACGCCCTTTTCCAGCGCGGCTACGAACAGGGTGCCGTCGGCGGCCTCCACGTCGTAGAATTTCTCGGCCATACCCTTGAGGAACTGGGATACGATGACGCCGGAGTTGCCCCGCGCCTCATACACCACCGAGCGGGCGAATTTTTTAGACACCGAGGGTAGGTCCACAATGGATTCGCCGACGCCCAGCAACCCCTTGTGGATGGTGGTCACCATATTGGTGCCGGTGTCGCCGTCGGGAACGGGGAACACGTTGAGCTGATTGACCAGCTGGACGTGTTGATTCAGGTTGCGCACGGCGTAGTCCACCATGTTTTTGAAGCCGATTCCATCAATCATCTTTGCCATAGAATCACCCGTTCAGCAGTTCGGTCATGATGGCCTTTTCGGCAGACAGATCTTCCGAGATCTCGTTGCCCAGGAAGTACACGCCCACCATGCCGGGGCCGATGTTGGTGCCACAGCCGGAGAATACGTCGCTGACGAACACCTTCTTGGGGTGCAGGTCCGCCTCGATCATGGCTTTCAGCTTTTCGGCATAGTCCTGGCGGTCGCTGTGGGAGATGAGGACGTACTGGTCCTCGATGTCCACGGCGGCACGGCCCACGTACCGCACGGTCAGGTCCAGTGCCTTGCTGATACCCTTCACCTTGCCCAGCACCGACACGTAGCCCTCGCGGGTGCAGTCGCCGATGGGTTTCACACCGGCAAAATTGCCCATGATGGCCTTGCCCATGGTGATGCGTCCGCGACGTGCCACCACGATGAGGTCGTCGATAGGGCCGGACTGGTGTACCTTGTGCTTGTTGCCCTCCAACCAGGCAACCACCTCGTCCATGCTCTTGCCCTCCTGTTGCAGGGTGCGGGCGTACATCACCAGCAGGCCGAATGCGCCGGACATCTTGTAGGAGTCAAAGCAGTAGATGGAGCAGTCGGGATATTCCTCACGCACCCGTTCCGCTGCGCTCACCGCCACGTTGTAGGTAGAGCTGATTTTGGAGGAGATGGACATGCTGAGGATCGCCACGCCCTGTGCCGCGTATTGTTTGAAGGTCTCGTAGTATTCCTCCGGGCTGGCGGGGGCGGTGTTGACCTGCATTCTCTTGTTGGATAAGGCTTTGTAGAATTCGTCGCGGCTGATATGGGTCCAGTCCAGCGTGGTGTTGAAATCCCGTCCGTCGCTGAAGTGGATGTGGCCTTGGATGTAATTCTCCACACCGAATTCTTTGCGGATGTCTGCGGACAGGTCGCAGGTGACGTCCGCTAAAATCACGTAGTTGCTCATAATGGTAATCCTCCTGTATAAACGCCCGCGCTTTTGCCGCTACGCGGGTACTTTTCCCTATAATATATATAGATTACTATACTATATATTACTGTAAAATTCAACACTTTTCGCCAAAATTCTACTATTTACCATCCGTCCAAACAAAAAAGCAGAAGGCGTTGCCTTCTGCTTTTCGTGTTATGCAATGGTCTGTAACAGGGCTTGCCATTCTTCTGCCGTCACGGTGGCGTTCACCAGTTCCAGCAGGCGGTTTGCCGAGAGATAGGCAGGCACGTCCAACGCCTTGGCCAGCCGGTCACGCCGCATTTTGCTGTCGGCGGTACCGGATAGTCCCAGCGCCATCCAATCCGCCTTGGTGAGGTGGAGCGGTTCGCGGGTGACAGCCTCCTCGTCCTCAAAGACGGCGCCTCCCCGCTCCAAGGCTTGGATGACGGTGGCAGCGTCCATTCCTTCCACACCCAGTAGCCCCTCTTTGGAGGGGGTGGATTTGCGTTTTTCCTTACCCTTGATGGGGGGGATATATGCCTGTTTCACCTGTTCGGTGGGGATGCAGGACACGAGATGGTTGCGAATCACGCCGCCGGCAGAGTCGCTGTCGGTGAGTATAATCAGCCCCCGCACCGCCGCCAGACGGCGGAGCATCGCCATTTTTTCCGCGTCTTTGAATATACGGAATCCGTCTGTTGGCACCACCAGTGCCTCCACCGCTGCCTGCACACGGATGACGTCGTGTTTGCCCTCCACCACGATCGCCTGTCGCACCCGCCTCATCGGATGGTCTCCATCAGACGGGACGCGGTCTGCTCCAGCAGAATCCACTCGTCGCCGCTGCGCAGTTTGAGGGTGGTGTCGGTCTCAGCAAGGATGTCCAGGCATTTCCGCAGGGTATCGATGGGGATGCGGGCGCTGTCTCGCGCACCGTTTTTCAGCTTCCACTCTTTCTTTTGGTAGAGCTTAAAGGCCTTGGCCAGCGTTTCGGGATTGACGCCGGAGGCGGTGGCCACCTTGCCGCGGTATAGGTCGGAGAAGGTGCCGGACAGGGTACCCAGCACGGCAATCGGCTCCTCCCGCTGTACCCGCAGTTGATACAGCAGGTCAAACACTTCCTGTCGCCGGCGATAGAGGATCGCTTTAGACAGGTCAAACACCTTAGCCTCCAAATTCTTGGGGCAGGCGGTGTCGATCATCTGTTTGGTGATGGTGCCGCCCTCGCCCGCCAAGGCGCACAGCTTGTCCAGCTCGTGAATCAGCAGATTGAGGTCGTTACCCACCTGCTCGGTGAGATAGCGGGCGTCCGCCACGTCCAGGTGGCATCCGCGGCGCTTGGCGCCACTCGCCAGCATTTTGGCGGTATCGTTGACGTCCTTATGCTCAAATTTCATCGCCACGCCCTTGTCGTCGGCAATTTTCAGAAAGGCTTTCCATGCGTTTTTGCGGCTGTCGGGTTGTACGGTCATCTGCCAGAATACCAGCACGCAGCTGTCCGGCACCTGCTCCATCAGAGCCAGCAGGCGCTCGCTCTCGGCACCGCAGGCGTCCATATCCCGCACCAGCACGCACTTGCGGTCGGTCATCAGCGGCAGTGCCTCCACCGCGTCTTCCAGTTCGGCGATGGTGACCTCTTGTCCGTCAAACCGTTGGAGGTTAAAGGCGTCAAACCCCTCTTCCACCGTCTCGCGGGCGACCATACGGGCGTATTGTTCGGTGAGATACCCCTCCGCACCGTAAAATACGTACAGATTGGCCTCGCCTTTTTTAATGCATTCTTTCAGTTGCGTTTCGGTCATCGCCATAGCAAACTTCTCCATTCTCCCCGTAGGGGTGTGAAGGTAACGTATCCATCGTAAATCACCGTGGTCTGTTCCGTCAACGATTGGTGGTTTCGGCGCAGCCAGGTGTCGTTGCACACAAGGGTATAGGGGGTGTCGGGCGGCGTATTGGGCAACCCGCCTACGTAGATCTGCCAGCCGCAGGAGAGAGGGCAGGGTTCTTGCGGATCGGTGCAAATTTCCACCGTTTCCCGTCCCATTTTCAATAGCACCCATCCGTCGGAAAGCCGCGACAGGTGGCAATCCTCCCACATTTCGATGGCACTGCCCGTCGGCATCGCTGTAAAGGATAGGTCGGCAGCGGTCATCCACGGTGCCGGGGTGGCAATAAAAAGCCGCGCCTCAGGCCAGCGGGTCATCTGGGGGATGACAGAAGGGTCTCCGTCCAGCACCACCACGATTTCCGGCGTAAAGGCGGGGGTATCGTATACTACCTCGTCAATATCTCGCGCGTGGGTGATGATAAGGGCGCAATGGTCGCCCTGTTGCAGAATAAATCCGCTTTGGTTATCGATTGGTACCACGGTCATGCGCGGCGGTGCGGCGGTCCAGGGGAATCCCACCCCTACGGCCAGCACCGTTAGCGTCAACAACACGACAGCCACCCGTCGCCACTCAATACGACACAGCACCGCGCCTGTCACGATGGTACACAGCGCGATGAGCAGCAGCCATTGCCAGCGTTGTCCCACCGTCACCCACGCCCATGCAGGGGAGCAAAGGCGTGCCACGGCGGCGATATAACGCGCCAACCCACCGGCCGCAAACAGCAGACCGTCGCTCAGCCATTCTAAGAAAGGGACCAATCCGCACACTGCTCCCAACCATCCGAACAGCATGGTCACACCCGCCACGGGGGCGGCCAACATATTGGCGGGCAGGGAGGTCAGCGGAAATCCACCGTAGTGATAGCAGGCAATGGGGAGGGTAAACAGCAATGCGGCGGCACACACCGCCGCGGCACCCATCAGGGTGTGGCGCAGCCATCGCCAAAGACACCGATACCACGGTGCGTCTTCGGGAAGCGGGTCCTCTTGCGGCATCATCCGCCGCACCAGCAGCAACACGCCCAAGGTGGCGGCGAAGGAGAGCTGAAAGCCCACGTTCCACAAGGTATATGGATTGGCCGCCAACAGCAGTAGCGCGGCCAGCCCCAAGGAATTCAGTCCGTCGGAGCGGTAAAACAGCAGGCGTCCCACCAACCACAGCGACAGCATGACCGCCGCACGCAGGATGGAGGGCGTCGCCCCCACCAATAGGGCGAACAGCCACACTGCAGACAGGGTTAGGATACAGCAAGGGTATCGCCCACAGCGGCGTAGCAGTCGCTGTATGGCTACCGCCACCAGCGACAGATGCAATCCCGACACCACTAAGATGTGGCTCAAGCCGCTGCCGCGAAAGGCGGCGGCATCGCCGTCTTGCACAAACGTCGTCTCGCCGAAGCACAGTGCGGCCAGCAATCCGCTTTCTCGTGTGGGTAGGGAGGCACGCAGTTCCTGCGTCAGGGCGGTGCGTACCCGTTCTGTCACGGCAATCTTTCGCGGGGCGGGGTGGGTGACGCGTAGGGTGCCTTCCCCATCCTGGGGAAAGGCACAGACAAAAGCGCGGTGAGAGGCGTAATAGGTCTGATTGTCCTTCACCGCCAGCAGTTCCGCTTGGGCGATGATGGTATCGCCCACCGTCAGGGACTCTTTATCGGTACAGCGGAGCATCACCCGACTGCCTTTTGGCAGATAGTCGGAGCGGGTGACCCGCACCGTATACATCCGCCCATAGGTGGGACTTTCCACCACCCGTCCCTCAATGACGTCGGATTGCCCGTCCAGTTGTTCGGCAGGCAATACGTAGGTGTGGCGGTATCCTACCGCTAACAGGAGAAAGCACAGGGCGATGGTGGCGCACAGCCACACCCGCTGCCATCCCAGTAGTAGGATGAGGGGAATCACACACGCCAGCGTCACGGCAAGGGAGGCTTTCAGCGCGATGGCGGTCACCGCCACCGCGACAAGACCGCCTACAAAAAGCGGTCGCTTTACTTCCCAAGGCGCAAGGCGTCTGTGCATACGTTTTCGTTCCTTTTTTATTCTTTCACTACCCGCAGAGCGGTGTAGCCGTAGTAGTCAAACATCCGTATGGCGCTGTCGTCCACTACCTCGCCACCCACTAAGATGGGGACAGCGGGGGGACAGCTGACGGTGGGGGAGGCCAACACCCGCCCGACGCAGTCGGTCAGCGGCAGTTCTTCGGCGGGGGCAAACAGAGCCTCCCGCAGGCTCATTTTCACCTGCGGTTTGCCGATGATTGGCATGGTATCGGTCAGCGGCTCACGCTTGGTTAGCGCACACAGTGCCATGGTGAGCCGACGGAAATCCTCCGCGGTATGGGAGGTGGCAAACATCATCACCATGTAATCGGGATCGGCAAATTCGCAGACAATGCCGTGGCTTTCCAAATAGTTCGCCACTTTTTCGCCGGTGTAGCCGTACCCTTTTGTCGCCACGGTGATTTTCAGCGGCTCATCCCCGACGAGGGCATAGCCGCAGGTGGCAAGAGTCGTTTTCAACTCTTGCACCTTGTCACAACAGGACGCCAATTCGGCGGCAAACCCATCCTCCAAATAGGCGTTGCACCCATCCAGCGACTGCAGAATGAGATAGGAGGGGCTGGTGGAGGCAAAGAGGGAGAGGGCGTGTTCCGCCTGTTCACCCAACTCCGTCACAGCGGGGGAAATGTGTAAATACGCACCACCGGTCAGCACCGGCAGGGTTTTATGGGCCGAATCACAGCAGAGGTCGGCACCCAACGAAATGGGGTGCTTGTCCTCAGCGAGAAAACGCAGATAGGCGCCGTGGGCGTTGTCCACCAGCAGCAGCACGCCGTGGCGGTGGCACACGGCGGCGAGGGCGGCAATATCCAAGGTATTTCCCAGGTAATCGGGGCTGGTAACGTACACCGCCGCGGGTTTTGCATCGGCTTGACCCAAAGCCTCATCTACCATTTCGGGTGTCACGGAACAAGTGGTCAGTGTGTCGCCGCTCCACAGCCAGTCTACCTCTGCGTCTAACAAGGCGCAGGCGGTGACAAAGGCACTGTGGGCGTTGCGCCCGGCCAAAAAGGTGCGCTTGCCCGTCGCCTGCATCGCCAGATACAGCATACCGCGGATGCAAAGGGACGATCCTTCGGTGGAGTACACCGTCCGCGCCGCACCGAACAGGGCGGCGGCGTTTTCTTCACTCTCGCGGATGATGCCGCTCGAGCGATACAGCACGTCGGCACCGCCGATCTCGGTGATGTCACGGCTTTCACAGCCCAAGCGACTCACGCCCTTATGCCCCGGCATGTGCAGACGCACCGCGTCCGCTTCGCCGTATGTTTTTACAAAATCACAGATGGGGGTTTTCATCACGCATCACCCAAGGTCTTGGCGATCTCTACCATAATGGCGCACTCCATACGCTTGCGGAACAGGTCGCAACCGTACTTGTAAATACCCGTTACCGAGCCGGTGGCGTGGTAGGCGTTGGCGGCGCAACCGCCGGAGCAGTAGAGCTTTGCCCAGCAGTCGGCGCAGTCAGGGCGGGCATACACGTTGCAGGCGGCAAATTCGCACTGGGTGGCGGTGTTGGTGACACCGTTCCAGATGTCGCCCAGCTTAAAGGCTTCCTCGCCCACAAACTGGTGGCAGGGATACAGGTCACCCCAGGGGGTCACCGCCATATATTCGGTGCCGCTGCCACAGCCGGACACACGCTTGTAGATGCAAGGGCCACCTTTCAGGTCGATCATATAGTGGTAGAAGGTGAAGGGGTTGCCCGCCTTGTGTCGCTCCAGCATCAGCTCGGCCAGCTTCTCGTACTGGTCGAGGACGATGGGCAGATCCTCGTCGGTGAGGGCAGAGGGATCTTCGGGAGCGCACACCACCGGCTCCATAGACAGCTCGGTAAAGCCCAGATCCAGCATCTGCTGAATGTCCTTCAGGAAATCGGGGTTGGCGTGGGTGAAGGTGCCGCGCATATAGTAGTTTTTGCCGCCGCGAGCCTTTACAAACTGCTGGAATTTGGGGACGATGGTCTCCCAAGAGCCGTTGCCGTGATAGTCCACGCGGTAGGCGTCGTGGATCTCCTTGCGACCGTCCAGGCTGAGCACCACGTTGCTCATCTCGCGGTTGGAGAATGCGATGACGTCCTCGTCCACCAGCACACCGTTGGTGGTGAGGGTGAAACGGAAGTGCTTGCCGGTCTCTTTCTCACGCTGGCGGGCATACGCCACCAGCGCCTTGATCATATCCCAGTTCATCAGCGGCTCGCCGCCGAAGAAGTCCACCTCAAGGTTGTGGCGGCTACCGCTGTTCTCGATGAGGAAGTCCAGCGAGCGCTTGCCCACCTCCAGGCTCATCAGCGCGCGGTCGCCGTGGTATTTGCCTTGGCTGGCGAAGCAGTAGGAGCAGTTCAGGTTGCAGGTGTGGGCTACGTGCAGGCACAGCGCCTTCACCACGCCGGCGGTCTTTTGCTTAAGGGTGTCCGCCATGGGCTTAAAGGTGTCGGGGGTAAACAGCTTGCCCGCCGCCTTCAGCTCGCCGATCTGGTCGTAGCACTCGGCCAGTTCCTCGGCAGTCACGTCCTCGCGGTCGCCGTATTTCTCCCACATCCGGGCGAGGATGTCCTCGCGGTCGGTGGTTTCATACAGCCCGATCATGTCGTAGGCTACCTCGTCCACCACGTGTACAGAGCCGGAGCAGATGTCCAGCACGATATTATAACCGCCCAATTGATAACGGTGTACCATACGTATCACTCCTAATTTTTGCGAAATATATCTTATAACGGGCGGCAGATTGCCGCCCCTACAATTTCTGAATAACCTTGGATAGGAAGCTGTGGCCCCCTTGCCTAAAGGGCGCTGGATTTTCGCCGTAGGCGAAAAGACTGGGGGATACAAACCGCGTAGCGGTTTGGCGTGCTTCGCACGGTATCCCTCCGTCACCGCCTTCGACGGTGACACCTCCCTTTAGGCAAGGGAGGCTAATCTTACATCACCCCACGATAAAATCCGTAGGGCGGGGGCTTGCTCCCGCCGCGAATCTCACTCTGCGGATAAAACATTTTCATCCTCGTGTTTAAACTCTTTTTTATGTTTTTTCGCTCCCAAATACTCACCCAAAACGATGGTGGGTACGTAGACCAGCAGATACGACGCAAACATCAGTAGCCACTCGTAGGTATCCAACACTGTACGGGTGGGAACGGAAACAGGATTGTAAATATCCAGCAAACGGCGACTGAAAATGATAGCCGGACCCGAAAAATAGACGGCGTGACCGCCGATGATGACCGCCAGCAAACATTGTGTGGCCAGTGTCAACGCCAAAGCTATCAACAATCGTCCCAGTTTGAATTGATAATTCAGCCGTCCATCTTGGTAGCTCACGATGAATTGGGTGATCGGCACCGAAATGAAATAGAGCAAATAGTTAAGCAAATTGTCGGTACGACCAAAAATCAACCCCAAGGGAATGTTGGCGATGAAATCCACTGCGATTCCGATGCCGAAGGACAGGTAGAGAATGCCAAAGCAAGATACCCATTGTTGCTTGATGGTGCGTATGGGTTGGTTGGATTTATTCCGCCGTTTCCACACGTGCCCGTACTCCTTTCTCCGAAAAGAAATCCGGTCTGTTTATGTGCCAAGGTTGGACAGAGCATAGGCCCCCTTGCCTAAAGGGGGCTGCCGAGCGATAGCGAGGCTGGGGGATACAAACCGCGTAGCGGTTTGCCGTGCTTCGCACGGTATCCCTCCGTCTTTTCGCCTGCGGCGAAAATCCACCTCCCTTTAGGCAAGGGAGGCATGCCGCCTGCGGCGGCTATAACGAAAAAAGCATATTATCCCCATCTTTGCCAACAAAAAATGTCGCCATCGAATGATGGCGACATTTGGTCAGGCCAATTACTTGTTCTCGCACTCCTGATTAGCAATGCCGCAGCTGGTCTTGCAAGCGGACTGGCAGGAAGTCTGGCACTCGCCGCAGCCGCCGTTCTTGGCGCTGTCGCACAGGTTCTTGGTCTCCAGAGTCTGAATGCGCTTCATAAGGAAAGTCCCTCCTATTGATTAGTTTTCCTTATTGTAGCACACTTTTTTTCACAAGTCAATCAACATTTGCCTCACCTCTTGCATAATTTGCAGAAAAATGCTATGCTAACCCCATAAAAGGAGTGGATTTTTATGCGCAACACCACCTTGTGTTACATTCAGAACCACCAGGGGCAAACCCTCTTGCTCCATCGGGTGAAAAAGGAAAACGACCTGAATAAGGATAAGTGGATCGGCGTGGGCGGCGGCTTTGAGGACAAGGAAAGTCCGGAGGACTGCCTCTTACGCGAGGTATACGAAGAAACCGGTCTGACCCTCACCTCCTATCGCTATCGCGGTATCGTCACCTTTGTGTCGGACGAGTGGGAGACGGAGTATATGCACCTATTCACCGCCGACGGCTACACGGGCGAGTTGATCGACTGTGACGAGGGCACCCTGGAGTGGGTGGACAACGCCCGCGTACCCGAACTCCCCACCTGGGAGGGGGATCGCATCTTCCTGCGGCTCATCGCCGAGGATGCGCCTTTCTTCTCGCTGAAGCTGGAATACCGCGGTGACGCCCTCGCCGCTGTCGTGCTCAACGGCAAACCATTGTAACAAAAAAGTCCGTGGGAGGTGCCACGGACTTTTTCTCTTATGCGCGCTCGCTGAAACGAGCCAAAAATTCTCTTGTGCGGGGATTCTGCGGATTGTCGATGACCTGTGCGGGGGGACCCATCTCGGCGATGACGCCGCCGTCCATAAACATCACCACGTCGGACACCTCACGGGCAAATTCGATCTCGTGGGTGACGATGATCATGGTGCGTCCGGTAACCTTCAGCTCGCGGATGACCCGCAGCACCTCGCCGGTTAACTCAGGGTCGAGGGCACTGGTGGGCTCGTCAAAGCAGAGGATCTGCGGATCCATCGCCAGCGCGCGGGCGATGGCCACACGCTGCTGCTGGCCGCCGGAGAGCTGGCAGGGATAACTGTCTTTCTTCGCCGACAGACCCACCTCTTCCAGTAGGCGGTCGGCGTTGCGGTCGATGGTGGCCAGCGCCTCCTTGATGGTTGCGTGACCGTTATAGCTACCCTCTTTTTTGATCTTCTCCTTCGCCAGCAGTTCTTGGGCGAGGGTGACGTTGCGCTTGACGGTGTATTGGGGGAAGAGGTTAAACTGCTGGAACACCAGACCGAAATGCAGGCGATTCCGACGAATGACACTATCGGTCATCTTCTGCTTATCGGCGGCGTCAAACAGCACCGTATCCTCCACCGCAATACGTCCCTGTTGCGGGGTTTCCAAGAAGTTTAAGCACCGCAACAGGGTGGTCTTTCCCGAGCCGGAGGAGCCGATGATGGACAGCACCTGCCCCTCGTCCAAGGAAAAGTCGATGCCTTTGAGCACCTCCACCTTGCCGAAACTCTTGACGATGTTTTCTACACGTAAAATCTCCACAGCCGTTAACTCCTAAAATAACTCATTTTCTTTTCCAGCCACCCGAAGAACAGGGTGAGGATGCCGCTGAACGCCAGATAATACAGACCGGTGAAGAACAGCGGCCACATCAGTCCGGCATAGCCGTGGGAGCCTTTCATAAAGGCGTAGCCGGCATAGATCAGCTCCTGCCACGCGATGATACGGGCAATGGCGGTATCCTTGACCAGCGTAATCACCTCATTGGACATAGGAGGCACAATACGCTTGATCATCTGCAACAGAGTGATTTTGAAAAAGATTTGGCGCTTGGTCATGCCCAACACCTGACCGGCCTCCTGCTGACCCACCGGCACGCCTTGGATGCCGCCGCGGTAGATCTCGGAGAAATAGCAGGCGTAGTTGAGGATGAATGCCACCGCCGCCGCCCAGAAGCGGCCGTTTTCCATGGCCCAGGGGTTGCTTTCCAGTACGAATCCGGGTACGTAGAATAGGATGATCAGCTGCAGCATCAGCGGGGTGCCGCGTACCACCCACACCACCGTGCGGGTAAACCACCGCAAGGGGGTAAAGCGGGACATGGAGCCGAAGGAGATCACCAGACCCAGCGGCAGAGCGCCCAGCAGGGTGACGGCAAATAACTTGAGTGTTTCCAAGAATCCCTCGTTGAGGGATTGGATAACGGTCATAAACATAGCGAAAATCCCTTAAACGATTTATTTCTGCTCGATGATGGCAGACTCCACGATCTTATACTTCTTAGCCAGCTTCAGCATCTCGCCGCTCTCGTAGTACTCCTTGAAGAAGGCGTTGAGCGCGTCCACCAGATCGGAACCCTTGCGGAAACCCACGCCGTACTGCTCGTCGTTGAGACCCACGGTGTACATCAGGTCGGCATAGTCGGTGCCCTCGCCCACGGTGGCGGCGGCCATCAGGCTGTCGATGACGGCGGCATCGGCGGTGCCGGCCTTCACCTCCAGCAGCGCGGCGGTCTGGTCAGCCACGGGGATAAAGTCGGCGCCCAGTGCCTCTACCTGCTCCTGACCGGCAGAGCCTTCCTCAACGGCAAACGTCAGTCCTTTGACGCTATCTCTGGTGGTGTACTTGTCGGCTACGTCCTTCTTGACGATCACCATCTGCTGGTTGTTGCAGTAGGGGTTGGAGCAGTCCATGGCGGCCTTCACCTTGTCGGTGATGGTCATGCCGTTCCACACCACGTCGATAGCCTTGCCCTCCAGCTCGAAGGCTTTGTTGTCCCAGTCGATGAGCTGGAACTGAACCTCAACGCCCAGCTCCTTAGCGAAAGCCTTAGCCAGATCGGCGTCAAAACCGATCCAGTTGCCGTCCTCGTCCTGATAGTCCATGGGGGCAAAGTCGGTGATACCTACCACCAGCACGCCCTTTTCCTGGACGTATTCCTTGTCGGATTTCTCATCCTTCTTGCCACAGCCGGTGAAGCAGAGGGCCAGCATCAGCATCGCCATGACCAGACACAATACTTTACGAAACGTTTTCATTTTTGTTTCCTCCTTTTTTTGGGGTATCCCCTTTTGAGTGAGGTCATTATACACCAAAACTTTAGCTTTGTAAAGTGGTAATTCGTTAAACGGCTAAAATTTTTTTATTTTTCTCTGTTTTTGGTTGTGAAAAGGGGGGAGCTGTGATATGATAAGGAAAAGCTCGATTATTAAGGGGTTTTATTATGCTACAAGATTTTCTCACCGTGGCCACCAATGTGTTGACCCTGTTCATTTTGATGGGGGTGGGCGTTGCCTGCGCCAAAACCAAATTGCTGTCCGATGGGGCGGTGAAAGCACTGGCCAATCTGGTGCTGTATATCGCCACCCCCTGCGTGATTATCAAATCCTGCATTCGGGAGTTTGACCCCGGGATGTTGTGGGGCTTCCTGACGGTGGTGGCGGTGGCGGCGGTCACCCACGCCGTGCTGATTCTGTTGGCTAAGGTGGTGTTCCGCGACAGCGATGAGAATCGCCGCCGTGTCCTGCGTTCCGCCGTGGTGTTTTCCAACGCCGGCTATATGGCGATTCCTCTTCAGCAGGCCATTCTCGGTGACGTGGGCGTG
>JAZNED010000098.1:0-4069 GCA_045588425.1 Acutalibacteraceae bacterium | reverse complement strand
AAACCCGTCCCCTACAAACCCTATCTCACCTATGCGATTACCTTTTACAATTCGTGCCGCTTGCGGCACACCTTCATTTTTCATTATTCATTCTTCATTTCTACTCCATCGAAAGGGGGCTTTGCCGTGTCCACCGTCTATCTCTCCATCGCAGGACTTGTCTGGCGGCTGGACAGCCCCCACACGCTGACGGTCGCCGAGCGTATGCTCCCCTTTGTCACCCACGAGGGGGTGGCGGACGTCACCATCCTGCTATCCCCCTGCAACAGCCTGCCTCCCGTCCCCGCCGATGGATTTTGGCACGGTCTGGCCTGCTATGGCCACAGCCAATCCTGGCACGCCCAGACCCCCCACGGCGCACCCTACGCCCACATCCGACGGGAGGGCAAGCGCCTCATTACCATCGACTATCTCCCCACCGCCTCCGACGCCTTCGGCGGCACCGGCGGTGTGTTTAACCATATTGGGGTAGAATCCGTCCTGCTGGCTCACGGCGTGGCGGTGATACACGCCTCCTTTGTACGCTACAACGGCAAGGCGGTGCTGTTCTGCGGCCCCTCCGGCGTAGGTAAATCCACCCAAGCCGACCTGTGGCACCAACACATGGGTGCCGACGTGCTCAACGGCGACCGCGCCGCCATCCGTCAGGTGGACGGCGTTTGGACCGCCTACGGCCTGCCCTTTGCCGGCACCAGCGGCATCTACCGCAACGAAAGCGCGGCTGTGGCGGCCGTGGTACTGCCCCAGCAGGCGGCGATCAACGCCGTCACCGTCACCGAGGCCGGCGAGGGTATGCGGGCGCTGTTTCCCCAGATTGCCCACCGCCGCACCGACCCCACCCAAACCGCGCTGGCGATGGGATTGCTCACCGATATGGTGGCCCAAATCCCGCTGTTTACCCTCTATTGCCGTCCCGACGCCGAGGCGGTGACCACCCTGCACCACACCCTGACCCAAGGAGGTCTGTTATGATTCGCCTGCCCGTGGAGGCTCCCCTCACCCAACATCTCTACGCCCGCGCCACCGCGGCGGGCACACCGCTGAGCGGCACCTTTGAGCTCTCTCCGCTGTGCAATCTCAACTGCCGCATGTGCTACGTGCGGCTGTCGGCACAGCAACAGCAAGCCATCGCCCCCTTGGCAGACGTGCAAACGTGGCTCACCTTGGCGAAAAAAGCCGCCGACGGGGGTATGCTGTACCTCCTGCTCACCGGCGGTGAGCCCTTCGCCTACCCCCATTTTCGGGAATTACTGGCAGGACTGCACAAGCTGGGACTGCTGGTGTCGGTCAACACCAACGGCACGCTGATTGACCGGCAAACCGTGGCGTGGCTGAAAGAAACGCCCCCTGTGCGGGTGAACGTCACCCTCTACGGCAGCTCGGAGGACACCTACGCCCGCCTATGCGGCGACGGCAGCGGCTACACCCGCGCGGTAAACGCCGTCCGCCTGCTCACCGAAGCCGGCATCGGCGTGCGCATCAACTACACCATCACCCCCGACAACGCCGCCGACCTGCAAGGGGTCATCGACTTTGCCAAAGAGATGGGCGTTCCCATGCAACCCACCGCCTATCTATTTCCGCCGGTACGGCGGGACCCCGCCGCCGTGGGTGGTGGCTATCGCCACACCCCCGAGATGGCGGCCCATTACACCGCGCTGGCGGAGTATTATCAGTACGGACGCGAGGCCATTCTACGCAAATCGGTGGAGGACGCCCCCATCCCCACCGCCGAAGAAGACTGTGCCGCCCCTGCCGAAGGGGTGCGCTGTCGCGCCGGGCGGTGCAGCTTTTGGGTGACCTGGCAGGGACAGCTGCTGCCCTGCGGTATGTTCCCGTCAGAGGGAGCACCCACCGTATTTGAGGGCGATTTTGCCGCCGCCTGGGAGCAGGTGAAGCGGGAACCCGCCGCCATCCGCCTGCCATCCGCCTGCGCCGGCTGTGCCCAAAAGGACCATTGCCACACCTGCGCCGCCATGGTGATCACCGAGTGCGGCGATTTTGCCACACCGCCCGCCTATCGGTGCGAGATGATTCGCGCCTATCCCGCGGCGCTTAGACGCATACAGCAAGACATTGAGGAGGGAACTCTGTGAAAAACAAATCCATACCCATCATCGTGGGCGTCATCGCCATTCTGATGGCGGCGGTCATCCTTGTGGTAGCGCTGTGGCCGGAGAAAAAACCGACCGACGATAAGAGCACCATTACCTGGGAGCCCAGCAGCACCACCTCCCGCGTGCCCAACGGCACCACCGCCCGTCCTGCGGCAACCTTTCCCACCTCCACCGCCTTTGGCGGCGAGGTGACCCTGCCCACCCAGATCGACCCCGACACCGGCAAGACGGAGGTTTCCTTCCCCTGCACCATTCAGCCCTTTGGCTTGGTGATCGAAAAGCTGGCGCCCTATTCCGGAAAATACGTGGAGGACGGCTCCAACACCTCCGCCGCCGACGTGGCGATGCTGCTGGTGCATAACCAGAGCGGTCATCCGGTGGAGTTTGCCTCGCTGACGGTGGAATACGACGGCATGACCCTGCTGTTTGACATCTCCGCCCTGCCCGCCGGCGGCAAAGCCGTAGTGCAGGAGAAAATGCGCCGCTCCATCCCCGCCGAGGGCGAACCTGCCGCCTGCAAGGCACTGGTGGTACAACGGGCGGAGCAAGGATTTTCGGAGGATCAGGTGCAGGTGACCGAGAACGAGGACGGCTCGCTGACGGTGAAAAACCTCACCCGCGAGACCATCCCCGCCATCCGCGTGTTCTATAAGTACTATTTGGAGAACGAGGACATCTACGTGGGCGGCATCGCCTTTTCCGCTAAGGTGACCCAGCTCCGACCCGGCTCCTCCACCACCATCCGCCCCACCCACTACGAAAAAGGCTCCAGCCGCATCGTCATGGTGTCGGCCTACGAGGAGGATGCGGGATGAAGCTGATCGGTGAATTTATCCTGCGACAGGTGGGAGAGGACGTGGTGGTTGTCCCCACCGGCGAGACCGCCCTGCAGTTTAACGGCATGATTCTGCTCAACGCCGTCAGCCGCATTCTGTGGGAACGGCTGACCGAGGGGTGTGACCTGCCCGCGCTGGTGGCGGCGGTGGCCGCCGAGTTTGACGTCACCCCCGCCGACGCCACCGCCGACATCGAGGAATTCCTCGCCTCCCTGCGCCAAGCAGGATTGCTGGCTGAGTAACCGCCTATTATATAATATGTATTATATATAATGGGAAAGTCGCTCAACCATCGCCATTTTGTAATATTTATATCAGATTATACGATTTGTATAAGAAAACACCCGCATCAAACGGTGTGGGTGTTTCTTTTTGTGCCGATGGCATATTGCGCTGTAGTGGCGGGACGTCGACGCCCTAAAAAAAAGACCACACCAAAATGGTGTGGTCTTTTTACGTTTAGTCCTTTTTCAGGATTTCATACGCGCGATCGGAATCGGTGCTCTCCTTAAATACCCAAAGATATTTCTGTATCCAGTCGCGCTCGGTGTAATCGGTGATGTGGCGGCGATACGGCTGAGGGAGGAAGCGCAACGCCCACCAATACGGCCAGGTTGTGTTCTGACGCTTTTGCCATTGCTCATACTTCCTTTGCGCGATATCGTTGTCGCCGCGGTGCAGGGAATACTGCACACAGAAGAAATCCGCCAGCGCTTCGCTCAACTCTTTGTGCTTATAGTAGTCGTTGGTCTCGGTGTTGGCGTAGGAATAGTGCAGATAGTGCAGATATTCGTGAGCCAAGGTTTGCGCCGCCGACTCCCAGAAAGTCGCAGAGTCAAACTGACGGAAATACAGCACGATGTGCGGCTCGGGATCAGCAAAAAAGCGACCGGCGATATCCGACGTTATGGGTTTGTTTGCGCACAAGATCTCGAGGATGGTGCCGTAGCGACCACACATATCGCACTCTCTACAGTTTTTGCATTTGCGAGGATCGCGACCGTTGCACCCTTCACAGAACCATTCGCATTCCTCACAAATCTTCTTGGCGAGTTCATCCACATCGGGCAGGTAGATCTCTTGTGGCCGTTCCTTGCTCAAAAAGACGGGGATGGG
>JAZNED010000097.1:0-5483 GCA_045588425.1 Acutalibacteraceae bacterium | reverse complement strand
TGCGCTCATGACGATCCCTCCCTCCGTTTTTATCTTTCTTGTGATTATACCATAAAGTATAAACCTTTGTCAACGAAATAAGCGCTTTCAGAATGCAAAAAATCGGGGCTTTCCCCAGCGAATTCTCGTGCAAAATGTAGAGAAAGCAGCCTTGCATGGCGCAAGGCGGGGGGTTGTGTTTATTCCTTTGTCCAGGTGGCGGGCATCAGCGCCAGCACCAGGGGGTAAATCTCCAAACGACCCAACAGCATCGCAAAAGACAGCACCACCTTGGACAGCACGCTGTAATCGGCATAACTGCCGGTAGGGCCGACAGCGCCCAAACCGGGACCAATGTTGTTGATACAGGCTGTGACGGCGGTAAAATTACTCTCCAAATCAAAAGCGGGCTCCAAGCACAGCAACAAAAGCGCACCGCCAAACAGCAGGAAATACAGCACCACGTAGGCGGTGGCAGACTGCACCACCGACTCGTCCACCCGCTTACCCTCCAGGCGGATAACACCCACCGAACGGGGATGCACCAAGCGCTTGAGCTCACGGCCCACCGCCTTGCCTACCAGCATCACGCGGGACACCTTGAGACCACCGCCGGTGGAGCCGGCGCAAGCACCGATAAACATCAGCAGCACCAAAACGCACTTGGCAAACATCGGCCAGACGTTGAAATCGGTGGTGGCATAGCCGGTGGTGGTCATAATGGAGGACACCTGGAACGCCGCGTGGCGCACCGTCTCTTCAAAGGTGGTATAGGGCATCTGCGTCCACACGTTGGCCGTGATCGCCGCCACGGAAGCCAGCGTAATGCCGCCGTATAGCCACAACTCACGATTGGTCAACGCCGGACGGAAGGAGCGAATCAGCAAGAGATAATACACGTTAAAGTTGACACCAAACAGCCACATAAACACCGTGATGATCCACTGGCAGGCGCTATTGTACTCACCGATACTGGTGGAATACATACCAAAGCCGCCGGTACCTGCGGTGCCGAAGGTGTGCACCAGACTGTCAAACAGCGGCATACCCGCCACCAGCAGGCAAACCACCTGCACGGCAGTCAGAGCGAGATAAATCAAATACAAAATCTTGGCGGTGTCCCGCAGACGGGGCACCAGCTTGCCCACGATGGGTCCGGGAGCCTCGGCGCGCATCACATGGATGGTGCGACCCGAACCGGAGGGCACCAGCGCCATCATCAGCACCAGCACACCCATACCGCCCACCCAGTGGGTGAAGCTGCGCCAAAACAGAATGCCGTGGCTCAGCGCCAACGCCTCGCCGCGGGCGCTAAGATTGGTAAGAATGGAAGCGCCGGTGGTGGTGAAACCGCTGACCGTCTCGAAAAAGGCGTCAATGTAATGGGGAATCTCACCGCTGAGGACGAAGGGAAGCGCACCCACCGCCGACAGAAAAATCCAGCTGAGGGCGGCAATCACAAAACCCTCTTTGGCGTAGATCGCCTGCCTCTTGGCGCGGCACAAGAGCACCATGCCGCCGCCGACCAGCAGAGCTACCCCCGCCGCCATCAGCAACGCCCACACACTACTCTCACCATAGATGGCGCTACACGCCGCCGGCAACAGGAGCAATCCCGCCTCCAACAGCAACAGGCGACCAATCATAGAGAAAACCATACGATAATTCATACAGTTCTACCTCGTTACTTCAGAATGTCAGACAAATCGTTCAATCGACCGGCGGCGGTGATGACCACTACTTTGTCACCGGGGAGAATCACGTCGTCACCGGTGGGTATCAGCGCCTCTCGGCCACGGTGGATACCCGCCACCAGCACCTGCCGCTTGAGCTGCAGGGTCTTAAGGGGGATATTCACCAGACGGGGGTCGTCCTTGACGTTAAATTCCAACGCCTCGGCACCGTCATCCATCAGGCGGTAGAGTTTCTCCACGCTACTACCCATAGAATTTTCCAGCGCACGGGCGTGCTGAACCAGCACGTCAGCAATGGCCTTACGAGGAGACACCACGGTATCCAAACCCAGCCGCTCCGCCAGCGAACCCAGCTCCTTGCGGTTGACCTTGGGGATGACCTTGGTCACGTTATGAGCAGAGGCGAAGAAGGCCAACAGAACATTCTGCTCGTCCAGACCCGTCAGGGACACGAAGGCGTCCATGCTCTGCAAGCCCTCCTCCAGCAGCAGTTCCTGCTGGGTGCCGTCGCCGCAAATAATCGAGGCGGAGGGAAGCAACTCACACAAAATCTCGCACCGCTCGCGGTCCTTGTCGATAATCTTGACCTCGGTGCCCGCCGCCAACAGACGCTCCGCCAAATAGAAAGCGGTGCGGCTGCCGCCGAGAATCATCACCTTGCGGGCCTGCTTACGCTTAGTGCCCATATTTCGCAGAAGCTTCTGCAATTCGCGGTGTTTAGCGGTGATACCCACGCGGTCTCCGCCCTGCAGGACGAAATTACCGCCGGGGATAAAGACCTCCTCTCCCCGTTGCACCACGCAGACCAGGAAGGTGGCCTTGAGCTTGTCACGCAACTCATACAGAGGGGTGCCGACAAAGGGGCTGTCCTCTTTGAGCCGAATCTCAATCATCTCGAAACTGCCGCCGGAGAACGCCTCCAACTTCACCGCCGCAGGCAGGCGAAGGATGTGGTAGATCTCGGTGGCCGCCAAGCGGTCGGGATTGATCGCCAGCGACAGACCCAGCAGCTCCTGCATCGGTACCCAACTGCCGTCGTTAAACTCCGTCTTGCGGATGCGTGCCACGGTGTTGGGAGCACCCAATTGCTTAGCGATGTGACAGCACAGCATATTCACCTCGTCCGAGCCGGTGGAAGCTACCACCAAATCGGCGTCCGCTACCCCCGCCTCTTCCAGCGTCTCGCAGTCGGCGCCGTTGCCGCAGACGGTCATCACATCGTGAATGTTGGTGATGTCCACCAACGCCAGCGGGCGGTTGTCCACGGCGGTCACGTTATGACCCTCCTCCACCAAGCTCTCCAGCACGGTGGTGCCGATCTTACCGCATCCCACAACGATGATATTCATAAAAAGACCTCCTCACAAAGGAAGATATGAATAAATACGCTTGTTATTGTAGCACATCGTTTTCTATTTTGCAACAGAAAAGCCGTGGTTTGTATCACAAACCACGGCTTTTGCTATTCATCGGTTTTGTGCTTCTTTTGGTGAAAAACGGCCTCTTTTTGTATAATTCACATCATTTTGTACTCACAGTATAGATTTCGTACTCCTCATCCCGCAACACCTGCACCAGCTCCTCGGGGGTACGGATGCGGTGAGGCACGGCGATGCCGTAGCGGGGGCAGGAGTGCGCCTGGTGTGCGTCCGAGCCGGCGGTGATGGGAAAACCCATCTCGGCGGCGTAATTCACCGCCCGCACATTATCCAACGGCGGGTTGCCGGCGTTGTACGCCTCGATGCCGTCAAAATACTGTGGCGGCAACGGCTCCCACGGACGGGCAATATAGTCCCGCACGCGGAATGGGTGCGCCTGATACAGCAAGGCGCCGGCCTCGTGAACGATCTCACTCAAATGCGCCAAATCCACCGGGGTGTCGCGGAGTTCGGGATGGTCGTACAGAAATTGGGGGGTGATGCCGTAGAGCAGCACCTCTTTGCCGTCCCCCACCCCCTCCTCGATGCCAAAGAGGATGTCGATGCCGATCTTGTCACCCACCGCCTTGGCGCGAAGCCAGGCATCCTCGTAGGCGGCCACAAAATCCGCCCAAGGCATATTGCGGCGGATGGCGGTGTTGCCGTGGAAAAAATGGTCGGTGATCACGCAACCGGCGTAACCCTCCGCCTTGAGGTCGTAGGGTAATTCCTCAGGAGAAATCACACCACAGGCACTGCAAGCGCCGGTGTGTTGATGCAATTCGTAGATGTACATAGGTGAATTCTCCTTTCGGGTGGTTTCTCCCCATATTATAGTTCTTTTTTGCGGATATTGTCAACCGAAACGGTTGCATTGACCGGGAAAATATGATAAAATCCCTCCATTATGAGAAAACGAGGGATTCTACATGACAAAAGCGGTGATTTTCGATCTGGACGGCACCCTGCTCAACACCCTGGGCGACCTGACGGCGGCGGTCAACCACGGGCTAGCCACCTGCGGATTGCCCACCCGCACCGAGGCACAGGTGCGTACCTACGTGGGTGACGGCGTAAAGGAGCTGATTGCCCGCGCCTGCCCTGCCGATGCGGACGAGGCGACAAAGGCGGCGGTGCTGGCGGCGTATCTGCCCTATTATGCCGCCCACAATATGGATTTGACCGCACCCTACGCGGGAGTGCTCGACCTGCTGACCGACCTGCGTCAGCGTGGGGTAAAAATCGCGGTGGTGAGCAACAAACACGACCCCGCCGTGCAGACGCTGTGCGCCCACTACTTTGACGGTCTGCTGGATCTGGCGGTGGGCGGCGGCGACAACCGCCCGCTGAAGCCTGCCCCCGACAGCCTGCTGTATGCGATGGAGCGGCTGGGCGTAGACCCCGCCGCCGTGTGGTACGTGGGCGATTCGGTGCAGGACGTGCTCACCGCCCACAACGCAGGAGTGAAATGTGTGGCGGTGACCTGGGGTTTCCAAGACGCCCACCGTTTGGCGGCGGAAAAGCCCACCGCATTCGTGAACGACGCGGAGGAATTGCGTAAAATCCTGCTATCCGTGTAAACGTCAATACGCCTCGTAGGGGAGGGCCTCTGTGCCCTCCCGAAGGGATAACGTCCTTGTGCGGGAGGGGATGGAACCTCTGCCCTACAACTTCTATGTAAGGTTGGTGCGCGATGAGGTTTCCCTACAACGCCGACACCAAACAGGCACTTTTTCCACAATCTCACGTAATAACACATTGACAAATAAGTATCAAGTATAGTATAATCAAAAAATAATACACTTTTTCCCTTTAAAGTACGGAAAGGAAGCGACAACTATGGGTCTTACCATTGCACAAAAGATTATCCGCGACCACTTGGTCAGCGGTGAGATGATCCCCGGCACCGAAATCGCGCTGAAGATTGATCAGACGCTGACTCAGGATGCCACCGGCACCATGGCTTACCTCGAATTCGAGACCATGGGCATTCCCCGCGTGCGCACCGAGCGCAGCGTGGCCTATATCGACCACAAC
The DNA here is from genome assembly GCA_045588425.1 of Acutalibacteraceae bacterium. GTDB lineage: Bacteria > Bacillota > Clostridia > Oscillospirales > Acutalibacteraceae > UBA5905. Next base: position 355 of record JAZNED010000097.1, on the reverse strand, counting down.
ACTCTGCAGAGCGGTTTTGAGAACGCCGACGACCACCGCTACATTCAGTCGGTGTGCCGCAAGCACGGCGTGTATTTCTCCCGCCCCGGCAACGGCATCTGCCATCAGGTGCATCTGGAGCGCTTCGGCAAACCCGGCAAGACCCTCATCGGCTCGGACAGCCACACCCCCACCGGCGGCGGCATCGGCATGCTGGCCATGGGTGCCGGCGGTCTGGACGTGGCGGTGGCTATGGGCGGCGGTGCTTACTACATCACCATGCCCAAGATGTACAAGGTGGAGCTGACCGGTAAGTTGCGCCCCTTCGTCACCGCCAAGGACGTGAGTTTGGAGATTCTGCGCCAGCTGTCGGTTA
>JAZNED010000096.1:0-4746 GCA_045588425.1 Acutalibacteraceae bacterium | reverse complement strand
GACGCCGCTCTCGGTGGCGATGCGGTACATCTTGTGCATCAGACCGCCGGTGAGCCGCGTGGGCTCTGCGGTGAGGTTGCCCAAATTCAGTTGTTCACACAATGCGTGAAAATCCATCGCCGTCACCTCCTTTTTTATCATTATATCGCCGCATCATCAAAAAAGCAATAGTTTGGGAATTCCATCCGAGGTGGGATAGAATCCAGGCTCCCTCTGTGAGGGAGCTGTCAGCCGACAGGCTGACTGAGGGAGTTTTTACGCAGAAAATTTGTGCAGGAGAACTCCCTCCGACCTCGCTGACGCTCGGCCACCTCCCTCGGAGAGGGAGGCTAACGGTGGTTGTAGCCATCTTTCCTTACGATCACCCACCGAGAAAGGATAGACTTTGTAGGGGACGGCGCCCTTGACGCCCCGCAAAAAAGTCCTATAATCTTTTAAAAAATCTGAAAAAGATACTTGACAAACAGTCGCTTTGCCGTTATAATGTCACTTGCGCTATGGACAATTAGCTCAGCTGGTAGAGCATCCGCTTGACGTGCGGAGGGTCAGCGGTTCGAGTCCGTTATTGTCCACCACAAAAGACCGCTTCGGATGAAGCGGTCTTTTTCTTTTGCAATTTGTTTGATTTTCCCGTCAAAACGACAGGCGGATTCTTTCATCGTGCGTAGAATTTGGCAGATTTTGTAACATTTTCTAAAATTGCAACATCTTTTGCAAGAATTGAAATAAAGACTTGCAAAATGGGCGTATAAGGAGTATAATAGCAGACAAACTATGGAAAATGGGAAAGGTCGTACCAACATGAGCCTCCTCAAACAGATGACAAAAGAAGAATTGCAGCAGCGTGAACTAACCCTGCGGCAGGAGTATCTTGCCTATCAGGCAGAGGGTCTGCGGCTGGATATGTCCCGCGGTAAGCCGGGCGTCCAGCAACTGGACCTGACGCTGGATATGCTGGACTGCGTCAACGCCCTGGACGGCTATCACGCCGCCAACGGCTTCGACGCCCGTAACTACGGCCTGCTGGACGGCCTGCCTGAGGTAAAGGCGCTGTTTGCCGAGATTCTCGGCCTCACTCCCGACCAGATTATCGTGGGCGGCAACTCCAGCCTGAATATGATGTTCGACTACATCTCCACCGCCTTCTCCCGTGGCGTGTGCGGCAACCTGCCCTGGTGCCAACAGGGGAATGTGAAATTCCTCTGCCCCGTCCCCGGCTACGACCGCCATTTCGCCATCACCCAGTATTTCGGCATCGAGATGATTCCGATTAAAATGACCCCGTATGGTCCCGATATGGACAAGATTGAGGAACTGATTGCTGACCCCGCCGTTAAAGGTATGTGGTGCGTGCCGATGTATTCCAACCCCGATGGCATCACCTATTCCGACGACACCGTTCGCCGTATTGCGGCGATGAAGCCTGCCGCTCCCGATTTCCGCATCATGTGGGATAACGCGTATTGCCTCCATCATTTGGAGGATGAGGGGGACGTGTTGCTGAACATCTACCCCGAATTGGTGAAAAACGGCAACGAAGATATGGTCATCGAGTTCACCTCCACCTCCAAGATCAGCTTCCCCGGTTCCGGTGTGGCGGCGTTGGCTGCCAGCCTGGGCAACGTGGCGGACGTCAAGAAGCGTATGACCATCCAGACCATCGGTCACGATAAGCTGAATATGCTGCGCCACATCTGCTTCTTCAAGGATTTGGACGGCATTAAGCGGCACATGAAACTCCATGCCGCCGTTTTGCGTCCTCGCTTCCGCGTGGTGCTGGATACCCTGGAGAGCAAGCTGGCCAATCTGGGCGTCGCCCATTGGCATCAGCCCCGCGGTGGCTATTTCGTCAGCGTGAACGTGATGGACGGCTGCGCCAAGCGCACCGTGCAGCTGCTGAAAGAGGCCGGTGTGGTGATGACCGCCGCCGGTGCCACCTATCCCTACGGCAATGACCCCCGCGACCGCAATATCCGTATTGCTCCCTCCTATCCCTCGGTGGATGATTTGGCGGTGGCGATGGAATTGTTCTGTTTGTGTGTCGAACTGGCTTGCGTAGAAAAGTTGCTGGCTGAATAAGAGAGATGACAGCCGATTGCGCCATGCAATCGGCTGTTTTTTGTTGCTTGAGCATAAGAGTCGCAATTTTTCATTGACTTTTATAATAAGTAAGTATATAATAGATAGGAAATGCGGCTATTTTTGACAAATAGCCTAAGAAACAGGAGGTCATTTCACATGAAGCGTACGCCTAAAGTGGCATTCTTCATCGTGGCCGTGCTGATCCTGGCGCTGTGTTACACGTCTATTTTCGGTGTGTACACCCGCTTTGGTGATCGCGTTGAACCCGCTGTCCGTGGTATCTTTGACACCCGTTGGGGTGTGGATATCCAGGGCGGTGTTGACGTGGTGTTCGGTCCCGCCGATGGAGATGTCAAACCCACCGCTGAGCAAGTGGATGCGGTTAAGACTATTATCGAAAAGCGTTTGGTTAGCAAGAACATCACCGACTATGACGCCTATGCCGACTCGGCACAGGGTCAGGTCATCGTTCGTTTCCCCTGGGCTGACAAGAACCAGAGCCCCGAGAGCCTGGTAGACGAGCTGGGTAAGACCGGTATGCTGCAGTTCTACGAGGGCGACTCCACCACCACCGACGCCAACGGCTACACTGCCCCCAAGGGCACCTTGGTGCTGGATGGTAACGACGTTAAGTCTGCCTCGGCTATGGTTAACCAGGATCCCCAGACCACTACCCAGAGCCCTTATGTCATCTCTCTGGAGCTGAAGGATTCCGGTAAGGAGAAGTTCTCCGCCGCCACCAAGAAGCTGGCTAAGACCGGCAAGATTTCTATCTGGCTGGATTACGGCGAGGCTTGGGCTAAGGAGAATGAGATGCCCCGTTACGAGATGCTGTCTGCTCCCACCGTGGAGAGCCACATTTCCGACGGTAAGGCGGTCATCACCGGCTTCGTCGAGTTTGAGGATGCCAAGGACGTTGCGGATATGATCACCTCCGGTGCTCTGCCCTTCAGCATTAAGACCGAGAGCATCAACGTTATCTCCCCCACCATGGGTGAGAATGCTCTGTCCGCCATGGGCATCGCCGGCGTCATTGCTATGATCGCCGTGTGCGTGCTGATGATTGTCATCTATCGTCTGCCCGGTCTGGTGTCCGCCATCGCTCTGTGCGGCCAGATGGCCCTGACGGTGGCTTTCATCACCGGCTACTTCAAGTTCTTCCCCAGCTTTACCATGACTCTGCCCGGTATCGCCGGTCTGATTCTGTCCATTGGTATTGGTGTGGACTGTAACGTTATCACCGCCGAGTCTGTCCGTGACGAGCTGCGCGCCGGCAAGACCATTGACAGCGCCATCCGTTCCGGTTCCAAGAACTCCTTCGGCGCCATCTTCGACGGTAACGTCACCGTGCTGATCGTGGCCGCGGTTCTGATGGGTGTCTTCGGTCCCTCCGATGGCATCTTCGGCTGGCTGTTCCGCTGGCTGCCCGTGTCCACCACCGGTTCCGTCTACTCCTTCGGTTACACCCTGCTGGTCGGTGTTATCACCAACTTCGTGATGGGTATGTGGCTGTCTCGCGTGATGCTGCGGTCTATCTCTCGTCTGAAGGTCTTCCGCAATCCTTGGTTCTACGGAGGTGAGCGCAAATGATGAAAAATTATGATTTTGTAGCTAACCTCAAAAAGGCGTTGATCGTTTCCGGCGCTATCATGCTCATCGGTGTGATTTGCCTGTGCATCTTCGGCGTCAAGTTGGACATCTCCTTTAAGGGCGGTACCCGCGTGCAGTACAGCTACACCGAGGCTCCCGATATGGACAAGTTCGAGGACGTCGTGAAAGAGGTGCTGGGCAAGAAGGCGGAGATTGTGGATGATAAGGGCCTGATCACCGCCACCACCACCAAGCATGTAGAGCCCGACGACCTGCCCGCTCTGCACGAGCGCGTGGAGAAGGACTTCTCTATGAAGAAGGTCAACGCCAACACGCTGTCCGCTTCTATGGGCTATAAGTTCCTGCTGCGTTGCGGTCTGGCGCTGGGTCTGGCGGCTCTGTTGCTGATCGTTTACGTGGGCTTCCGCTTCCGTAAGATCGGTGGTATCACCGCCGGTGTGTCCGCCATGATCGCTCTGGTGCACGACCTGTTGATCGTGTTCTTCACCTTCGTGATCTTCGGTATTGAGTTGGATAACAACTTTGTGGCGGTTATGCTGACCATTCTGGGTTACTCCTTGAACGATACCATCGTTATCTTCGACCGCGTGCGTACCATGCGTCGTCGTTCCAACGGCTCTCTGGCCGACGTGGTCAACACTTCTCTGCACCACGTGCTGCGCCGTACCATTGTCACCACCTTGACCACCTGCGTGGCCATTCTGGCGGTGCTGGTTGTGGCTCTGGTGATGAACGTGGATTCCATCATCAGTTTTGCTCTGCCCATGCTGTTGGGTGCCATCTCCGGTTCCTACTCCTCTCTGTTCCTGTCCGGTCCCATCTGGGTCAAGTGGATGGAGCATCGCGAGAAGAAGGGCAAGAAAGCCTAATTTCACTGGTGTCTATGACCGCCGAGGGTTCTCCTCGGCGGTCTTTTTGTAAACGAAAACCACGGGATAGTCGCGTGGTTGGGAAGAGCTTTAGCGATGAAAAGCCCGCCGCAGCGGCAAGGCCCCCTCCGGGAGGGGGCTGGATTTTCGCCGCAGGCGAAAAGACTGGGGGAGAATGCGACAC
>JAZNED010000095.1:0-32973 GCA_045588425.1 Acutalibacteraceae bacterium | reverse complement strand
ACTTTTGGTATAGTTAATAATGTGTAAATGGTGGAATGGCATAACTATGCCCATTTCATCATGACAGCAAGTTATTTTTTCGAGAGGAAGAGTGAAACACATGCGTAAGTTTACTAAGATTCTGCTTCCCATGCTGTGCGTTGTGGCTCTGCTGACCTGCACCTTTGGTTCCTTTGGTGCTGCGTTTGTCTCCGCTGCCACCCCTAACGTCGAGAAGAAGGCAGACGCGATTCTGGCCAAGTACGACGTCGATTCCTGGAACGGTATGAAACAGACCGGTAAGGCAGGCGACGGCATCGTCACCGCTTGGGATATCCTGGAGGTAGACGGCTACATCGACGGCGTCTGGATCCCCTGGCTGACCCACTCCTGGTTGGGTTCCAGCTTGGCTGCCAGCGACCTGGAGGCCTACGATAGCTATCTGGGTACCGACGGCTCCACCAAGGATTATTGGCAGAACATGAATCAGGTAGGTATCGACAACTATAACAATACCCAGTTGGAGATGGAGATTTTCAACCTGAAGGCGCTGGGCTATAACGCTATGGCTTACGCCGGCTCCCCCTGGGGCGAGGGCCGTCAGAACGACCTCAACACTTGGGAGTGCACCGGTGTTAAGAGCGAGTATCTGACCAATATCCGCAGGTTCCTGGACATCTGCCGCCGTGCGCAGATGCCGGTGGTGTGGTATCTCCACTTCCACTCCTCTGCCGTGCCCAACTACGTCAATCTGGATATGTGGTATAAGATCGCCCAGGTCCAGGGTAACAAGGACTATGCCGACTCCTACGCCGAGAACTTCATCAAGCCCGTCTGCGAGGTGCTGGCCGAGTACCGTGACGTGGTGGTGATGTGCGGCATCGCCGACGAGACCTTCAACGAGATCAACGACTCCGACCTGGGCGATAAGTTCGAGGAGGGTCGTGACCAGTACGGCGTCACTCAGGAAGACTCTATGTACTTCCACGCCCAGATCGGTAAGATGGTGAAAGAGGTCATGCCCGATATGCCCACCACCTGCGCCGATAACGCCGATTACTACGCTATGTACGGCGACGCCATTCTGGATATGCCCGGCCGTAACCAGTACTCCTCCGGCACCAACCCCTCCACCACCGTGGAGGATGCCCTGGCCACCGGCCCCTTGATGGCGGGCGAGTACGGTATGGGCGGCTCCTCCGGTGCTTACACCGAGGATAACTGGTCCACCACTATGGTTAACAAGCGTCAGGCCTATTTGGATGCCGGCTACAGCGGCTTCTTCCAGTGGGCCTACGAGCCTACCTTTAAGACCGCCGGCGCCGCAGCCCCCAACGGCAACCAGATGATCCGAGAGGGCGGTACCCTTCCCTACGACCTGCGTGCAGGCGTCTATCAGGGCTATTACTGGGCCGTGGTGAAGCAGGGCGGCTCTGCCAACACCCCCGCTGCTCTGTACTATTGCGGCACCACCATCACGCTGACCTCCGGCGGTAGCTATAGCGGTAATGGCAAGGTCTACTACGTCCGTCCCCAAAACAACGGCACCGTCACGGTGCAGCGTTCGGTCAACGGCGGCTCTTGGACCACCGTCACCGGTACCACCAGCTACGACACCAATGCCGGTAGCCACCGCGCCTGCTTCACCGACCCCAACCCCGTGACCAGCGGCACCGTGCAGTACCGTGTCAGCTACAACGGCTCTTATTCCTACACCAACGTGTGGCAGTATTGATCGAAAGGAGGACAATTGAATTATGAAACATTTTAGAAAAGTTTGCGCTGTCCTCCTGGCTGTCCTGATGGTGGCTGTGATCCTGCCCTCCACCGGCCTGCTGAATGTTGATACGCAGGCCGCCGAGGTCGGCGCCATCACTAACGGCGACTTTGAGACTGGTGATCTTACCGGCTGGACTTACAATTCGTACGGCTATAATATTTATGAGAAGTCCGGTTGCTCTGACAGCAATGTTCGAAATGGTAATTATAGTGTACGTATTGGTAATCACAGTTCTGTTCAGGGCACCACGATGGAGCAAGTCATCCCGGTGAATACCAATGCTACGTGCACGCTGACTTTTTATTTAAAGTACGGCAGTCGTACTACTGCTCCTACCGTTAAGGTGTATTTGGGCAATACTTCCGGCACTTGCACCGTTGAGGCTTACAGCAAAACCGCTTCTATCGGCAGCAGCTTTACTTCCAATACTCACACCTTCTCTACCGGCAGTTACAAATACGCAATGATTCAGTTTGTCATTCCCAGCGGAGCGTCGAATGACAGCTATATGGACGACGTTTCTATGACTTGTACGGGCGGTGACACCGGCACCCACGCCAAGCCCGCCCTGAAGGCTTTCACCACCGAGAAGAACCGCCCCAATTCCGACAGCAACAACGTCATCATCCAGCCCGGCTTTGAGGCTACCACCAATGCCCAGTGGAACACCTCTTCCTTCCTGACCAACGGTGTGTCCCACGTCACCAACGATCCCGAGGGCGCTCACTCCGGCAGCGGCTATCTGAAGTATTATCGTGGTAGCGTGGCTCCCGGCACCTGGTCCCAGTTCGCTGTGGATCTGCCCTCCGCCGGTGAGTACGTCTTCTCCGCCTGGGTGCGTACCCCCGAGCTGTCCGCAAACAACAAGGGCGTGGCCAGCATCGGTGTTGTGGACGAGGATACCGGCAAGTTCTTGACCTACAGTAAGGTCAAGGACGGCACCGAACAGTACTATGGTCACTATTCCACCCCCGAGATTCAGATTCGTTCCACCGCCACCGATAACGACTGGCACCTGCGTGCCGTCACCTTCTACGTGGGCGGTGCTTCCACCATCCATATTGCTATGTACGGTCTGTCTTCCGAGATGTACGTGGATGATATCTCCATCCACCTGCTGACCAACGGTGTGACCTACTCCGGTGACCAGAAGGGCTCCTTGTCCGTGTCCTCCACCAGCGTCACCAACAAGTATTGCGAGTCCGAGGACAACCTGATCCCCGACTGCAATATGAACGGCAGCACCGCCGTGGATTTCTGGAGCCAGTCCTCCGGTTGGAACAACGGTTTCCTGGAGTTCAACAAGGACGCTCAGAACACCTCTCACGGCAACGTCCTGCACTATAAGGGCACCAACCCCGGCTCTGACAAGCTGTACAGATACGTCAAGTTTATCTACGTGGAGCCCAACACCAGCTACACCGTGTCCTTTGACTACCGTGTGGTGTCTGCGGGCAACCAGTTGATGTTCATTGACAACAACATCGAGAAGAATGCAGTGTTCCATACCCCTTCTCTGGGTTCTGCCAGCAATAGCTGGAAGACCTATGCCTTCACCTTCAACACCGGCAACTACAACCGTATCGGTATCGTGTTCCAAGATCACGCTTCCGCCGAGGCCTACTTCGACGACTTCCGTTTCTTCAAGACCTCCGACGGTATCTCCACCGAGCCCGCCGAGGAAGTGTTCCCCACCCTGAAGCACAATAAGGGCGAGGATAACGCGGTTCTGGAGAGCCGTATGGAGATGGACGGCGGCACGTTGGGTCTGGCCTTCCTGTTCAATCTGGAAGTGTCCGGCGCCACCCGTGTGGAGTGGGACAAGGACAATACCGCAGCGCAGAACTTCGTGGCTGATTTCACCAACGCCCAGGTGGATGCCTTCGAGACCGGTGAAATGTTCAAACTGATCAAGGCCGGCGCCGTGGTCACCAACCAGGAGGCTGTCGGTCAGGACGAGTCGACTTTCGATCTGGATCACTTGACGGGTAACACCGTTATCGACGTTCCGGGCAATAACAGCTTGAAGCTGTTCTATACTCCCGAGAACGACGTGATCCACTACGCCATTCGTATCGTCAACATCCCCGAGAGCGCTAAGGGCATCACCATCTACGTGCGTCCCTACTACGTCTTCGACTACAACGGCACCGAGGTCACCGTCTACGGCAACATCGTGTATGACTCTTACAAGAAGATTCCCGACATCAACGATGGTTGGCTGGAGTGGGATTGATCCCCTGACGCTAAGTCAATAGACGAACCAAAACATCCCGATTGCTCCCGCAATCGGGATGTTTTTCGGAAGAATGCTTTAATCTAACGAAAGAGGATTCTTTTATGGAATTTATCAATGAGTTTTTGCGGTCCCAGGGTGAGGCGGCCTCCGCCAACTACGGCCTGATGGGCACTTTCGGTCAGGTTTTTGCAGGTATTGTAGTGGTTTTCTACCTGATTCGGATAAAAACGAAGCTTTTAGACGCCGTTAAGGGCGTGGTGATTGCCCTTTTAGCGTATTATTTCGCCATCTGTGCGCACCGCCTGTTGGTCTGGTATCAAGTGGGCTTTGACCCGGCACGGTATTTCGATTCTACGGCGAATCTGGCGGTATCCTTCACCCTGCTGCCGTTGGTGGCGTGGCTGTGCGCCAAGACCTTTAACACCTCTGTTGGCTTTGCCGGCGACGTCACCGCCTTGACTTTGCTGGGGATGCACGTGCCCGGGCGCTCCGGATGCACCTTCACCGGCTGTTGCTATGGTTTTCCTTGCGAGTGGGGTGTTTACAGCCGTCACACCGGGGAAAATCAGTTCCCCGTGGTTTGGGTGGAAAGCCTGTTCACTCTTGCTATTCTCATTTTTATCATTGTGCGCATTTGCCGCAAGGGATGCGTCCCCGACGGCAAGAATTTGCCCTATTTCCTGCTCTTGTACGGCGTCTGCCGCTTCTTCTCCGAGTTTACCCGTGAATCTACCCGTGATCATTGGATTTTCTGGCGCTTTTCCGACATCCATATCCATATGCTGCTGATGGCGGCTGTGGGCGGACTGATGTTGTGGTACATCCATAAAAAGGAGCGCGCACCTAAGGCAGGGGAGGAGGCTTCCCTGTCTACTCTCAAGGGTTGCCGCAGATAATGATTTTTAACGAAAAAGCCGTGGTTTTTACCACGGCTTTTTTTGCGTCTTCCGCTTTTTGTTTTTTGCGCATATTTGACAAAAAAACAATGAAATTTTGTCACTAAAAACGGACATCTTCTATTGCCATTTTTACCGCTTTGTGGTATGATGATTATGCAGAATAGCGTAACTGTGGGTACTTGTACCCTGCGCAGGCTGCGATGCCGCCGCGAGTGACAGCGCGGCCTGTGGAAACGGTCCCATTCGACCGGATTCTACGCCTACATAAATTTTGCATCTTGGAGGTGAAATCAGGCAATCAGGGGGTGGCCAACCCATCCGTAAGATCCCCATTACTTAGTCACTAAATTTTTTAGGAGGAATAAACCATGAAACACGCAAAAACCAGTCGCGTATTCAGCTTGCTGGCTCTGGTGTTGGCAGTTGCCATGCTGCTGACTCTGGTTGGTTGTGGCGGTTCGGACAAGAAGCCCGAGAAGAAGCCCGACACTAAGACCACTGTCACCACCGCCCCCAGCGAGCAGAATGACGTCGACCCCACCGATCCCACCGGTGGTCCCGAGACTCCCAGCGAGTCTGACCCCAGCGCTACGGATCCCAGCGAGTCGGATCCCAGCGCCAGCGACCCCAGCGCTTCTGAGACTGGCGCCACTACCGGCACCACTGGTACCAAGAAGCCCCCCGCAACCCAGGCTACTACCACCACTTCTAAGACTCAGCCTCCCGCCAGCGAGAACATTCTGAAGAAGGTTCCCAAGGAGCTGAGCGGCACCAAGATCAAGATGCTGATCTGGTGGAACCAGGCTACCGACGACACCAAGGAGGCTGATACCTTCAAGAAGGAGACCGGTATCCAGGTTGCTTACGAGACCGCTACCATGGATAAGTACCAGACCAACCTGTCCGGTAAGATCATGGCCGGTAACCCCCCCGCTCTGGCCGCTATCATCAACGAGTGGTATCCCCAGCCCATCACCCGTGGTCTGATGCAGCCTGTTAAGAACACCGGTTGGGACTTCTCCGATCCCATCTTTGCTATCGCTCTGATGGATCAGTTCTCCTACAAGGGCGATCACTACGGTATCGCTCTGAAGGGTTCCAACAACCCCACCTATGAGGTTATGTTCTTCAACAAGGCTCTGCTGAAGTCCAATGGCGTTACTCAGGATCCCTACCAGCTGTGGAAGGCCGGTAAGTGGAACTGGGAGACTTGCTTGGACATCGCTCAGAAGTGCACCAACGCCAAGAAGGATAAGTATGGTTTGACCAACATTTCTCAGTTCTTCTGGATGCTGTCTGCCGGTCAGGACTTCGTTCTGTCCGACAAGAACGGTCTGGTGAACAACATCAAGTCCTCCAAGCTGCTGGAGTCCTGGTACTATGCTTGGGACATGATTTACACTCACAAGGTTATCCCCACCAACTTCTCCAACCAGCAGCAGCTGTTCTTCAACGGCTCTGTTGCTATGCTGGGTGCCGGCTCCTACATGATGCAGGCTGAGGCCAGCCACTCCAACTACGTGCCTCAGAACTGTGACTTTGAGTGGGGCGTCGTTCCCTTCCCCTCTCCCAAGGGTCAGGCTGCTGTCGCTGCCTCCGAGGGTACCGTTTGGGGCTTCCCCACCAAGGTGAAGGGCAACCAGCTGCAGGCTGCTATGTGGTTCCTGCGCTACTACCTGGATGACAAGGCTTACGGCTCTGCCGACTTCTATCCCTCTAAGGAGTGCTGGGAGGTCATGGAGTGGATGTCCGGTCAGAAGATCCAGTCTTACAACTCCGTTGGTGTTGTTTCCTACGGTGGTAAGTACAATGCTTGGTCCATCCAGTACAGCGTCATCGACGAGGCTACCACCAAGTCTCAGGTTAAGTCCAACCTGGACTCCTGGTACTCTGAGATTCAGACCAACATCGATCAGATCAACTCTGAGATGGAGTAATCCTTCGACAAAGTTTGTCGAAACCGTAATGTAGAGTGACCCAAGCGGGGTCACCATCGTGACCCCGCTTGGTGTTTCGAGAAGAGTACGTATCGCCCCTGCGTGGACGATACGGTAAGAAAGGACAAGTGCCGATGAAATTACTGAGATGTAAGGTGCTGTTACCGATCCTGTGCTCTCTGGCTCTGCTGATGAGCATCTTCAGTATGGTAATGGTATCCGGCAGCGAGACGATGCCTTGGCGCGAAGACGACCAGCCCACCGAATTGGATAAGATTCTGGAGCGCGACGGTTATCTCGAAGGCATCATGTTCCCCTGGTTCACTCACGCTTCTCTGGGCCACGGCCTGACCTCCAATGAAGTGATGACCCAATATGTGGGCAACTCTTGGGACACCGTTGGTATGGAGCAGTGGGGTGTTGCTAAGATCTATCGTGAGATCTACAACCTGAAGGCCCTGGGTTTCAACATCATGGGCTATGAGGGTTCCCCCTATGGTGAGGGTGTTATTTACGACGCCAACGGCGACGTCACCGGCATCAAGCAGGAGTATCTGGATAACATCCGCGTATTCTTGGATATGTGCCGTGAGGTGGGTATGCCCGTGGCTTGGACCGTTAACTTCCACTCCACCACCCTGAACGATTATTACCCCGACGGTAAGCTGGCTTGGGACATTATCTCTCAGGCTTACGCCAACCCCGTTGTGGCCGATCACTATGCCGAGAACTTCGTTAAGCCTCTGTGCGACGTGCTCAACGAGTATCCCGACGTGGTGGTGCTGATGGTCTCCTCCGTTGAGCTCGAGAACGAGATCAACGACTCCGAGATCGGCAACCACTTCGATCAGCGTTATCTCTATGGTACCAACCAGGAGAATATGCTGTACTTCATCAACGCGGTCACCGAGGCTGTTAAGGAGAAGATGCCCAACGTTCCTCGTACCCTGGCTGCCAACACCAAGGATATGACCATCTACGAGGGTATCGATTTCGATTTCTTGGGCGTCAATAACTACAACATCAACTCTCGCGTTCCCGAGATTGATGACATAAAGGCTACTCTGCCCATGCTCGGTACCGAGTTCGGTTTCGGCGATGGCGTGGAGATCGAGGATGAGGTTTGGACCATTAAGCAGATCCGTTTCCGTGACAACTTCATGGAAGAGGGTTACGTGGGCTGGTTCTACTGGTGCTGGTCTGCTACCGGTTTCGGTGGTGCCTATGACCTGTTGGCCGCCGATGGTAAATCCCAGACCGACTTCCGTGCCGGTGCTTTCGCTATTAAGTACAATGCTGACAACTATCGTGCCGCCCTCCGTGGCGAAGAGATCGTGCTGGATAAGCCCGTTCTGTTCTGCAACACCGGTTCCGGTACCGTTGAGTGGGTTTCCTCTCGTCAGGCTTCCTACATCAGCATTGAGCGCTCTCTGGACGGCGGCAAGACCTGGACTACCATCCTGGACAAGGCCAGCCCCCTGGATTACGAGCGTAACTTCAAGGGTCAGTACATCGACCAGGAGATCGCCGAGTGCACCACCGGTGGCACCGTTTGCTACCGTGTGATCGCTGAGGACGATTGGGGCGAGGTTGCTGTTTCCGAGCCCAACAACGTGGCTGAGATTCTGGGTCCCCCCGTCAACCTGGTTGCCGACCTGAACCCCAGCTTCGAGAACGGCTTGGAGAGCTGGATCGATTGGGGTACCAACACCGCCACTTCCGAGGATGGTTCCGGTAACTACTACGCCGCTGCTATCCCCATGGAGAATGCTCCCGACGGCGAGTACGTGCTGGAGTTCCAGTATGTGGACGGCGAGTGGTTCGGTATCCATATTGATGGCATCACCGTTAAGCCCAACACCAACTACGTCATTACTTATGAGTACATGATCGCGGATCCCGTGGATTACATGACCGGTTATTGCTTCATCCGTGGCCAGCTGGCCGACGGTTCCGGTAACGGCCTGGGCGACATCCACGACGAGCACTTGGCTTCCAAGTGGCTGAACTCCGGTAGCAACTCCGAGTGGACTACCGAGGAGATCAGCTTCAAGACCAATGCCAGCGATAAGTTGGGTATTGACCTGCGTGTTATCAAGAAAGTTCACTACTACATTGACAACTTCCAGTTGCTGGAAGTGAGATAAGAAAGGAGGAGCTACTATGAAACTGAACATGCGTAAAGTACTGGCCGTTTTGGCTGCTTTGGCAACTCTGTGTGCGGTGCTCCCCCTGGGTTCTATGTTCTCCGCTATGGCGGATGACACCAACCTGATTGCCAACGGCGATTTCTCTGCCGGCATCGACGGCTGGTATGCTTCCGGCGGCACCGCTATTGAGGCTGCTGACGGCACCCTGCACGGCGATTACAATGAGGATTGGGGTTTCATTGGCTACAACGTCAACGTGAAGCCCAACACCGATTACACCCTGACCTTTGATGGCAAGTCCATCAACGGCGGCGGCGTTACCCCCAAGATGAACAAGACCGATTGGACCGGCACCGTGGTGGAGCAGCCCATGGAGTTCGGCGCTGAGTGGCAGACCTTCACTTGGGATTTCAACTCCGGCGATTATAACGCCTTCATGTTGTTCTTCCAGTCCAGTCATCCCGCCGGCGACGGCCAGGAGATTTGGCTGGATAACATCTCCCTGGTCGAAAAGGCCGGCGGCGATGAGCCCGAGGTTCCTGCCAACGACAACCTGATTGTCAACGGCGATTTCGAGACCGGCGACAACTCCGGTTGGGAAATCTGGCAGTCCACTTCCATCTCCGCTGACGCGGCTAAGGATGGCGCCTTTGGTGCTCACCTGGTTGGCAACGGCAGCTGGGGCGGCATGCTGAACCAGACCGTGGCTGTTGAGGCCGGCAAGCAGTATAAGCTGTCTTTCTGGATCAACGTCAACGCCATGGGTGTCAACGTCCAGGTTAAGGACGGTGCCGGCAACGGCATTGAGGGCGCCGGTGGTTGGTTTGATGCCAACAATAAGGATAAGTTGGTGGAGTGGACCTTCACTGCTCCCGACAACTCTGTGTTCATTAACTTCTGCGGTAGCGGTTCCGCTCCCGAGGATGTTTATGTCGACAACTTCTCTCTGATCTGCCTGGACAATGGCGGCGATGCTCCTGCTCAGCCCTCCAATGATGGCTACATCATCAACGGCGATTTCGAGACCGGCGACATTAAGCCTTGGGATAACCTGTGGGGTTCCTGCCCCACCGCTGAGGTTATCGAGGGCGGTAAGGACAGTAAGTATGCTCTGAACATTGTTTCCGGTCAGTGGAAGCACGTGCGTCAGACCGGCATTGCTGTCGAGGCTAACACCGATTATAAGGTCACCGCTTGGGCCAAGGACGCTGCCAACATGAGCCTGTTGGTTAAGGATGGCGGCGATTCCAAGGACATCGTCAATGCTGGCGTGAACGCCGGTAGCGAGTGGACCAAGTTTACCGCCGAGTTCAACACCGGCGACTACACCACCATCATCTTCTCTCTGATGGGTAGCGATGTCACCGCTTACGGTGTCTTCGATAACATCGTCATCGAGAAGATCGGCGGCGAGACTCCTGATACCCCCGATACCCCTGACGAGCCCGACGAGCCTGTCACTCCTCCCACCGGCGGTCTGCTGAACGCGACCTTCGACGGCGGCGAGACGGACGGCGTCCTGTCTTCCAGCGACATTTCTGTTGCTGACGGCGAGCTGCAGTTCAACGTCACCAAGGATTGGGGCAACGTGTATGCTGAGCTGGCTGTGGAGGCCAACACCGATTATGAGGTGTCCTTCCGCGCTAAGTCCAAGCTGGGCAAGAATTTCTGGGTTAAGTTCCATAAGGCTGACTGGACCGGCGATATCGTCCAGGCCGACGTCAGCATTTCTAAGGAGTGGAAGGAGTACACCTTCACTCTGAACTCCGGCAACAACACTTCTCTGTGGCTGTTGATCCAGTACGCTGGTTACGCCGCTGAGGGCGAGATTGCTTGGTTCGATTACATCACCGTGAAGAAGGCCGGCTCTGATGAGCCCGACGTTCCCGCTGACGGTATTCTGTCCGAGGACTTCGAGGGTGCTCTGCCTGAGGATTGGACCATTTCTTCCGGTTCCGGTCTGTCCGGCATCGTGGACGGCGCCTTTAAGCTGGAAGGCGATGCTTGGGGCGAGGTTCTGACCTCCAAGCAGTTTGCCATTAAGGACGGCGTGACCTACACCGTCGACTTCGATCTGAAGGTCCTGGCCAAGGGTGAGGTTAACTTCCAGATCAAGAACTGCCCCGAAGGCAAGCCCGGTACCGGCAACAACATCATCCTGGAGTACATTACGGATGGCGTTGTTGGCGAGTGGAAACACTACACCTACACCTTCCAGAAGGGTGAGTTCATCAACGATTATGCTTCTCTGCTGTTCGTGGTGACCAGCGGTGTCGACTTCTATGTTGACAATATCGTTGTCACCTCCGACGAGCAGCCCGAGATTCCCGACGAGCCCGCTAGCGGCATCGTCAACGGCAGTTTCGAGGATGGTTTCGAGGGTTGGGAGCTGGGTTCCTCCGCTTCCATCACCGACGAGGATGCTCATACCGGCAACGCTTCTCTGAAGCTGGAGAATCCCGGTATGTGGGCCGCTGCCGCTGTGCAGAACGTCCCCGTTAAGCCCAACACCGAGTACGTCATCAAGATGTGGGTGAAGCGCATTGACAAGACTCAGCCCTTCAACCTGTACCTGATGGATGCTGCCGACAACCGCAACTTGGAGATTGTCAGCGGTCAGAACTGGTTCAACACCAACGATACCGAGTGGACTGAGAAGACCATCGTGATCAACACCGGTGCTGCTACCGAGATCATCATCAAGTGGTCCTCCGAGACCTCTAACGCCGGCATTCTGCTGGTGGACGATATGACCATCGCTGAGAAGAATGCTCCTCCCGCTCCCTCCGCCGGTTTGGTTATCAACGGCGACTTCGAGACCGGTGACGCTACCGGTTGGGAGACCTGGCAGTCTACCGTTGTCAGCGAAGAGGCCGCTCATGGCGGCAAGTACGGCGTCAACCTGATCGGTGACGGCGGCTGGGGCGGTATGCTGAACCAGACCTTCAAGGTCGAGAACGGCGAGGCCTACACCATCACCCTGTGGGTGTGCGTGAACGCCAGCGGTGCTAACCTGCAGATCAATGGCGCTGACAAGGTCGAGGAAGAGTGCGACAACACTTACCTGGATTCCAAGGAGCTGTCCGGCTGGACCCTGCGTACCTTCAACGTCATCGCCAACAGCGACGAGATGACTCTGAACTTCTGCGGTGGCGGTACCAAAAAGGCCGAGGATCTGTACATCGACGATATCGTCGTTGTCAAGAAGGGCGAGACTCCCGCTGTGGATGAGACCTCTCCCATCAAGAACGCCGGCTTCGAGACCGGCGAGCTGCACTCTAACACCACGCCCGGTGGCGTCACTGGCGCTTGGTACAACGTGTGGGGTGCTTGCACCTACTCCTTCGAGACCAAGGGTTACAATGGTAGTAACTACGCTCTGAACTATTCCGCTCCCGGTCAGTGGCAGCAGATCCGTCAGGATATGATTCCTGTCGAGCCCAACACCGATTACGTTGTGGTTGGTTACGTTAAGAACCCCATGAACGTGAACATCGTGGTTAAGCACGGCGACGACTCCGACAACGTCAACGAGGTCGCCATCGAGAACGACTTCTCCAACAAGTGGGTCCGTGCCGCTGTTGAGTTCAACTCCGGCGATCTGAACGCCATCTGCGTGCTGCTGATCAGCCGTGAGGCCGGCGCTTCCGCTATTTGGGATGATGTTCAGGTTTACGTCAAGGGCACCGAGCCCACCGACGTCATCAATGACGAGGAAGTTACCGAGGGTCCCACTCAGCTGGATTCCTTCGGCGTTGCCATCAACCGTCCTGCTTCTCCCGAGGCCAACCTGATTCAGAATGGTAGCTTCGAGGATGCCGAGGGTGGTCAGTGGCAGTCCATTCTGGGCGACACCCTGTATGTCGTTGACGACGAGACTGCTCCCGAGGGCAACAAGTCCCTGTTCTTCAACACCTCCGGTGTCACTGAGAACAATAAGCATATCTTCTATATGGATGTTGAGCCCAACACCGACTATGTGTTCTCCGCTTGGGTTAAGGGTGCGTTCATCTCTGATGACAACCGCTTCAACGCCACCTTCGGTACCACCGATTGGAAGGACAACTTCATGGTCTACAGCGACGCTCAGTTCTCCAACAAGAGCCGCCAGATCGTTCCCACCGCTTGGGATAACGAGTGGCACCTGCGCGCTGTGCAGTTCAACTCCGGCGTGAACAAGAAGATCGGTATCGGCTTTGCCGGTGCTGAGTCTCAGATGTGGATCGACGGTATCGCTCTGTACACCGTTGAGGACGGCGTCAAGTACGCCGATGCTCGCCAGACCTACTACATCATCGGTTCTCCCCTGGAGGATGCCGAGGCCGGCACCTGCACCGACGAGAACAACCTGATCGCCAACGCTACCATGGATAGCGCTGCTGCTCAGGAGTTCTGGGCCGGCGCTGAGGGCTTCAAGAACGGCTTCATCTCCTTCCCCGAGAATCAGTATGAGTATGGCACTTCTATGAAGTACACCGGCGACGACAAGTCTTGCTACACCAACGCCATTAAGTGGCTGGAGGTCGAGCCCAACACCGATTATATCTTCACTGTGGATATTCGTGTGGTTAAGACCGGCGGCGGTAGCCTGAATCTGCTGGATGGCAAAAAGCGCGATTGCAACGAGTTCTTTATGTTCGACTTCGACCAGTACACTGCTGGTACCGACTGGAACAGCGTTGCCTTCACCTTCAATTCCGGCGAGTTTGATCGCATCGGTATCTCTGTTGTCGATGGCGGCGGCGAGGCTCTGATTGACAACATGCGTCTGTTCAAGGCTGCTGATCGTATCGACGGCGGCAAGGACGACTATGTCAAGCCTCCCTACAGCTTCGACGATCCCGAGGATCCCGAGAATCCTGGCAGCCCTGACACCGGCGTTTCCGTGATGGGCGCTGTTCTGGCTGTCGCTCTGGTTCCCTCTTCTGCTGCTGTGGCCTTCAAGCTGCGCCGCAAGAAAGAGGACAAGGAATAATTCCTCCTATAAATTATTCCAATAACAAGGCGCCACGGTCGCAAGGCCGTGGCGCCTTTCCCTTTGCGATATGGATATAAAAAAGCCTCCTGACGGCTGTCAGGATACTTTTTTTACATAGAATACAGATCGTAGCTGTCGGTGATTTCGGTGGCGGTGCTGAGCGTTCCCCGCTGCTTTTTCATCTGGTTTTGATATTCCTTAGGGGTGATGCCGTACTGCTTGCGGAACACCGATATGAAGTAGGAGGTAGCGGAGAATCCCGCTTGCTCCGAGATGGTTTCAATGCTGATGTTGGGGTTTTCCAACAGCTTGAGGGCGTATTGCAGACGCAGATCGGCGATAAGCTGAATGCAGGTGGTGCCGGTGGCCTGCTTAAATAAAAGAGCTAGATGGTTGGGGGAGATATGGGCGCGATCGCCCAACTCCTGCATCGTGATTTTCTTGCGGAAGTTGTAGAGTATGTACTGCAGCGTCTGATGCACCACAGGATTGGTGGTGTTGTAGGAGGGGAAACGTTGCTCGGTTTGTTGGCTCTCTCGCACGATGTGCAGGCAGAGGTAGGAGAGGATCAGCTGAACACTAAGGCTCTGCACCGGACTGTCGGTTTCAAAGCAATGCAACAGCTCGGTCAACTGGGTGAGCAGGCGCTCAAACTCGGCACCCTCCAGTGTCACGGAATGGGCTAATTTGTGCTGTAACAACAGTTCCCGCACTTCCTGCGTGATGGCCTTTTCGTCAAAGCGCAGATGTACCAAATGGAATTCCGTACCGGGATCGGGAACCAGCGCGTGAATATCCATCGGAGTGAGCAGATAGGCGCTCCCTTCGGATAGAGGACGGCTGACGCCGTTATACTGGTGCACACCGGAACCGCTGAGAATGATCTCAATCTCAAAGTAGTCGTGCCAGTGCAGTTCACGGCTCTCCCATTTGTCATTGACGATACGCTCGTCAATAGCTAAGAAGAAGGGGGACTGCATGTGATACATATAGCTGCGGTCAGCCATTAAAAACAGGGCAGGGAAATTGGGCTTTGCCATAAAAACCTCCGTAGACACGAGTGAAAAACGAAAATCGGTATAGACCTCATTATATACCGAAAAACAACGAAAATCAAGGCTTTTTTATATTAAAACCATAAAAATTTCACGATTTTATATAAGAAACACAAAAAAGAAGCCCACAGCATAGCTGTGGGCTTCTGTAAAGGTGTCTTGCTTTAACCCTCGTATTTGCGGTCGTCGCCGGCGGTAACCACACGCCAGGACTCGTATACGGTGAGATCGGGCTCCATGGTGTCACCCTTGTCGGTGTTCTTGGCACCGGCGCTCTTCAGGTTGTGGATGCCGTTGGCATCGTAACGACCGATGATGACCGAGCCGTCCTTCTGGATGCGGAACATGGTCATGGTCAGGGCACCGTCAGCACCATTGACGGTGGTGCCGTAGTAGCCAATGTAGCCGGCGGTCATATAGGTGAAGTTCAGGGACACCTCATCGGCCAGCAGGTAGTTATCGTAGTTGGGCACCAGCATGGTGTCGCCCTTCTTCAGATACACAGAGCCGCCGCCGATGTAGTTGTCGTAGCCGCTGGAATGGTTGTGACCGAACAGGAAGAGGATGTTCAGGCCATTGGCACCGGCCTCGTTGAGCACGTCCACGATGGGCATGGCGGTACGAGCGTTCTTACCGCTGATGGTACGCATGGAGAAGTTCAGCGGGACGTGAGATACCACGAAGATGGGCTTGTTCCAGCCGGAAGCGACCTTCTGATCCAAATAGACCTTCAGATCCTTAGCGGTAGCCTCGCCGCCATCGCCCAGATCGGTGTAGTTGTCCTCGTTGATGATGTACAGACCATAGGGAGCGCCGAAGGGATCGTTAGCGCCGTGGGGGGTCATACCTACGGTTTCCTTGGGATCGTGGTTACCCTGCGCGTAGAACTTGTTGTTGTACACAACCTTGGAGATCTCGGCGTCCAGACCGGCCAGACCGGCAGAGGTCTCAGGCTCGCTGGTGCCGGCGGAGTAGTCACCACCGGAGAGGAAGCCGTCGAACAGGCCGTAGCCGTCATCCGCCATGGCACCCAAAATATTGCGTACCGTCTCGCGACCGGCCGCAATATTACCGCCGGAGGGCTGGAAGTCGGAACCGGCGATGATGATGACCTCAGACAGGTCAGACACCTCGTAGGGAGCGTACATGGCGTGAGCCACAGAGCGAGCCATGTCGTAATAGACGTTCTCCACCTCGGCGGGATAGTAGGTGATCTTATCTAGGCTATCGCCGGTGATCACGGCATACTGCACCATAGCGGCGACGAAGTCAGCGGAATAGTCATTCTCCTCGGCATCGGTGCCCCACAGGTTCTGCTGGGCGGTGTAGGCGGGAATGACGGTAGCGGTCAGGCTGAGCTGAGCCATATCCTGATCGTTGTTGTAGAACAGGGCGGCATCGGTCTCGGCATCCACCGCGTAGATGAAGGCCTGCAGATCCAGGATCGCGGTGCCATCGGCGGTGTCGATAATGACGTAGTCCCAATCGCCGGCCAGAATCTCGGCGGCGGAGACGTTCTTGGTGGTGGTCCAATCGCCGTACTGATAGCGGTCATAGGTGTAGTTGGCACCAAAGTCCAGGCTACCGTTGTTGTACAGGCTGCCCAGCACCACATTGTCATAGTCGGCGCTCTCCAGAATGGGAGCTAGCATCTCGTCGGCATCGGTGTTCTCGTTGCCGATGGTCAGGATGTTGACAGACTTGTGGTCGCCGGTGATGCCGTCGTAGTTGGCGTGAGCCATCACACCGTACACCACGACCTCCTCACCGTCTACGTTGTAGACGTAGTAGGGACGAGCGTAGATCTCGGTGGAGGTGTGAGCGTCGGGGATGTTGATGACACGCACAGCGTAGCTCATAGAGCCCTCATCCAGACTCAACAGATACTTGGCGTTGATATCAATGGTCTTGCCCTCATCCACGCTGTCCAAAGTAAAGTCGGCGAAGCTCTGACCGATAGCGGCATCGTTGGTGACGACGGCGCCGGCGCGCACCAGAGTGCCCTCCACCACGCGGTTCTTGTACAGGTTCAGCTTACCGCTGTTGGGGACGAAAATATTGCCGCCGGTGATCTGCACGCCACTGGTGTTCAGATCAAAGCGGAAGGCCAGACCGCGGATATCGTCAGCCGCGTCGCGGACGCTGACGCCGCCGTTTTCGGTCAGCTGGTTGCGCACGTTCTCCTCACCGTCCACGTTGACGATGGTGATGTTGTCGATGTACAGCTCGTCAGCAGAGCCGCTGCCGCTGCCGCAGAAGTTCAGGGTGACCTTATCGCAGTAGCCCACGTTAAAGGTCTTCTCGAACAGAATCCAGTCGGAGCCATCGGAGGTGCTGATATACTGGCTGGTGATTTTGCTGTCGTCGGCAGCATTCAGCACCTGCACGTTGATACCATTGGAGATGGGCTTGTACCAGAAGCTCAGCTTGTAGGTGTTACCCATATCTACCTTAAAGGTCTGGTTGGCGGTGCCGCCCCAGCCGGTACCCTTCATAATGAGGCCGGCGCCGCCTTCGTAAGCGGCCTTGTTGGACAGCACAGACTGCTGATGGGTGGTCCAGCCGGTCAGGCTGCCACTCTCAAAGTCACCGTTGAAGAGGTAGCCGTCGGTGTTCATGGGGCGGGTGGGCACCATGAAGATGTCGTCCACATAGACGTTCTCCGCCACACCGGTGCCGCCACCGCTAAAGGCGATGTCGGTGGAGGTGCTGGTGGCGATAAAGTTCAGGGTCACCAGACGCCAATCGGTCTTATTGTACCAGGTAGAGGCCAACTTGGCGTCGGTACCCTTATCCTTGATCTGGATATTGGTGCCGGCGGCATTGGTCTTTACATAAGTGAAGAGGGTGTAGCTCTCGCCGGGGACGGTGGTGATGACCTGGTTGGCCATACCGCCCCAGCCGCCGTTACCCTTCAGGTGCAGGCCGTACTGGCCGTTGCAGGCAGCGGACTGGTTGATCTCGGACTGCTGCAGCATATTCCAGCCGGAGGACTTACCGGTCTCGAAGTCACCGTTGTAGATGTAGCCATCGAAGGAGGGATCCTTCAGCTCCTCAACAACCACGTCGTCGATGAGGATGGAGCCGGCGTTGGCGACCTCAGAGGTGAATTTCAGCAGCATCTGGGTGTTGTCGCCGGTGTTGTACACACAGGTGTTCTTCACCCAGCCCTTGTCGGCGGACTTGTTCATCCAGTTTTCACCGGACAGACGCTCAAAGTTGGCCCAGGGGGACACGGCTTGGCACACGATCAGGTTGAAGGCATCGGTGCCGTCCACGCGCTTGGACCACCAGGACACCTCGTACTGGGTGTTGGGCTTGACGCCGATGGTGCGCACCGCCGCTTCGCCCCACTTAGAGGGGTTGGACAGTTGCAGGGCGTAGTTGCCGCTGTGGGCATCGGTGACGATGGTGGAGGTGCCGCTGTTGCAGTTCCAGCCGGTCTTGTCACCGGTCTCAAAGTCGCCGTTCTCGATGAGAGGCGCCTTGGTGATCACGATATCGTCCACATAGACAGTCTCGGCAATGCCGTTACCACCGCCGCAGAAGTTAATGAACAGGGAGTTGGTGGTGGGGGAGACAGTCCAGGTCTTGTAGGTCCACTCGGTGGCGGTGAACCACTCGCTACCCAGCTTGGCGCCGTTTTCGCCGCCGTCCTTAATCTGGATGTTGACACCGTTGGAGATGGTCTTGACCCACATAGACACCTTATAGCTCACACCGGCCTCTACGGGCACAGTCTGGTTGAGCATACCGCCCCAGCCGCCATTGCCGCCCAGCTTGATACCGTAGTAGCCGGTATAGGCAGCGTCGGCGCTGACAGCAGTGGACTGGTGTTTCTCCCAGCCGTTGGTGTTACCGGTCTCAAAGTTGCCGTTCTGCACCAGATTGCCGCTCACCTCGGGAACGGGGTTGACAGGCTCTTCGGGAGCAACCACTTCGGGACCGTATACGGAAATGTCATCGAAGTAGAAGGTGCCGCCCAAGCCGGCCACGCGGTTGGCAAAGTTGATGGTCACCTGATCATAGGTGCTGGTGTTAAAGGTAAGGGTATCCTTCACCCAGCTACCGGAGGTCAGACCATCGCGACGGCTGTTGCTGTCGTTTAGGGTGACGTCTCTGCCGGCGTCCTTGATAAAGACGTAGATGGCAGGGGCGGAGCCGGTGCCGTCATACTTGTACCAATAGGTCAGAGTGTAATCGGTGTTCGGCATAACGTCGAACACTTGATAGAACATACTCTGATACTTGGTGGAAGTAGCGGTAGTCTTAATCGCATAGCTACCTCCGTGTTTGTCGGACGTGGTGACAGACGAGCCGCTGTCCAGCGTCCAGCCGTTAGCGTTGCCGGTTTCGAAGTTGCCGTTTGTCAGCATCTCCGCATTGGCAGCTGCCACAGAGATCGCACTCAGGGGCAGCAGGGTGCACAGCATCGCCAATGTCAATAAAACGGCTAATGCTCTGTGCAGTTTCGTGTTCATAGTGTTACCTCCTTATGTTTATGTATAAATACACACTATCATTATCCCATTGGAAACGCTCTAAAACAAGCACCTATATTGACATTTTATATATCAATATAACATAAAAATCCCCTGCAACGGAATTTCCGTTGCAGGGGATGTTGTTAATGCTTATTCGCCTTCGTACTTGCGGTCGTCGGTGGCGGTTACCACGCGAGAGGACTCGTAGACAGTCAGGTCAGGATCAAAGGTATCCATCAGCACGGTGTTCTTCACACCGGCAGACTTCAGGTTGTGCTCGCCATTCTTGTCCCAGCGGGTGATGATGACGTCACCATTGGACTGGATGCGATAGGTGGTGACGGTCAGCGCCACGTCAGCGCCGTAGCCGTTGTCGGCGTTGTAGCCAACGTAACCCACGTTCATGTAGGTAAAGTTCAGGGTGACGGTATCCCAGTTGTACTTGAAGTTGTCGCCGTACTGGGGAACGATCATCGAATCACCCTTCTTCAGGTACACAGAGCCGGCTCCCAAGAAGTCGTCGTAGCCACCGGAGTGGTTGTGACCGAACAGGAACAGGATGTTCAGACCATTGGCACCGGCCTCGTTGAGCACGTCCACCATGGGACGGGCGGTCTTACCGCTGTTGCTGGTCTCGGTACGCATGGAGTAGTGCAGCGGCACGTGGCACAGCACAAAGATGGGCTTGTTACCCCAGGTGGGATCGGCCAGCTTCTCGTCGAAGTAAGCCTGCATCATAGCGGCGGTAGCCTCGCCACCCTCACCAAACTGGTCGTAGTCTTCCTCGTTGATAACGAAGACGCCATACTTGCCGCCGGCGGGGTCGTTGTTACCGGTGGGGGACAGACCGGGCAGGTCGGGAGCGTCGTGGTTACCCTCGGTGTAGATCTTATTACCGCTGACGTAGGGGTCAATGGTCTTGTCCAAAGCCTGAATACCGGTCAGGGCCACGTCGTAGCCCACGGCGGCGGAATAGTCGCCCACGGCGAACAGACCGTCAAACATACCGTACTTCTGGGCAATGCCGCCGGCGAGGATCTGCTGCACCTGATCGGCGCCCTGTTCGTCGGTAGAGGCCTGGAAGTCGGACAGACCCAGGATGATGGTCTCACCCAGATCGGAGACCTCATAGGGAGCGTACACCGCACGGGCAGCCGCCTGCATGATATCCACCTTATAATCCACCACGGTGTTGGGCCAGTAGGTCACCAGATCCAGGCTCTCGCCGGTCAGGGCGCGGAACCAGGTCAAGGCGGCGGTGTAGTCGCCGTAGGTATCCTTCAGGTGGTAGCCGTCGGCGGTCAGGGTGTCGCCCAGGCCGGAGGTGCGCAGGTTCTGAATGGCGGTACCGGAGGGGATGATGCCGTTGATGCCGTTGACGGTCAGCACGTTATTCTGCACCGCACTTACGATGGCGTTGTACATGGTCATCTGGTCGTTGCCATAGTTGGCAAAGCCCTCGTGGTCGCTGTTTTGCTGATAGGCCCAGGTCATGTGCCAGTAGATCTTGGCGTTGGAGTTGGTCTTGTTGGCATTCACCCAGTTGACGATGTTCTGCAGGTTGCCATAGGTGTTGCCGCGACCGGAGTCGGGGGAAGCCTGCTGGATGGTGATGATATCCCAGGTCTCGTCCTGCAAAGCGGTGAGGGGAGCGACATTCTCGGTGTACACCCACTCGCCGTTGTCGTCGTTCTTCTGATACTGATAGGCAGTCAGACCGCCATTGATATTGTTCCAATGAGTATCCAAAGAGCAACCACCGATATACAGGTTGCCCAGGATGACCTGGTCGTAGTCGGCACTCTTGAGCACGTCATAGAGATGGTTCTTCATGGCGTCTACAGAGAAGCTGTTACCGATGGCCAGAATCTTAATCGAACGGCGGACGTTGGCGACGTGCTCGTAGCTGTCGTTCTCGACGGTGCCGTAGACGGTTACCTGTTCACCGTTCAGCTCATAGGTGTAATAGGGGCGGGCGTAGATAGTGGTGCCTACGCCGCTGTCGGGGATGTTGATGATACGCACGGCATAGCTGGTGGCGTTATCTTCCAGATCTAGCAGATACTTGGCCTCGATATCGATGACCTTCTTGCCGTTGACGTCGGCCAGGGTGAAATCACCGGTGCCGATGGAGGCATCGTTGGTGACCACCGCACCGAACTTGACCAGCGTACCGATCTCGTTGCTGTACTTGAACAGGTTCAGCGTACCGGTGCCGGGCACGTACTCGTTGCCGTTCTGCACTTCGATGCCGTTGGCCATCAGATCGAACTTAAAGGCCAGACCGCGGTTTTCGTCATCCACGTCGCGAATGGAGGTGCCGCCGTTGGTGGTCAGAGGATTGCGGTCGATCTGATCACCGGAGAGGTTCTCAATCTTGACGTCGTCGATATAGCACTCATCGTGGGTGCCCTGACCGGCGGTGGTGGTGGCCAGACCCGAGCCGCTGAAAGTGATCTGCAGGCTGGTGGCATAGCCGGACTCAAAGGTGGCCTCAAACAGCTTCCAACCGGTGGCATACTTAAAGCTCAGGTAATCCGATACCAGTTTGTTGTTGCCGTCCTTGACGTTAAAGTTGACGCCGTTGGACCAGCCGCGATACCAGAAGCTGATCTTATAGGTCTTGCCCGCCTCCACGGTGATGGTCTGGTTCAGCAGACCGCCCCAGTTGGCGTCGCCGTAGATGTGGGCGCCGTAGTTGCCGCTGTAAGCGGCGTTGGGGGAGAGGGCCGTCTGCTGATAGCTGCTCCATTTCACCAGAGAGCCGGCCTCGAAGTCGCCGTTATAGACGTAGCCGTCAAAGGAGGGATCCTTCAGCTCCACGACTTTGATATCGTCCACGTAGATATCCTCGGCGATGCCGTTGCCGCCGCCGGAGAAGTTCAGCAGGGTGGAGGTGGAGGTGGCGGTGAACTCAAACTCCTGATAGGTCCACTCGGTCTTATTGAACCAGGCATAAGCCAGCTTGCTGTCGGTGTTGTTGGCGTCCGCCACCTTAAAGTTGGTGCCGTTCTGGTTGGCACGCATCCACATAGACACCAAGTAGATCTTGCCTACCTCGGTGGTGATGGTCTGGTTGGCCATACCGCCGTAGGAGCCGTCGCCCTTCAGGTTCAGGCCGTACTTGCCGTTCTTCTTGGCATCGCGGGAGACCAGAGTGCTCTGGTGAATCTCCCAGTGGGTGGCTTCGCCTACCTCAAAGTCGCCGTTGTACAGCCAGCCGTCAAAGGAAGGCTGCTTCTGCTCGTACACCTGCACGTTATCGATGAGGATGGTGCCGGGGTTGCCGCCGGCCACCTCGGTGGAGAATTTCAGCTGGATGGAGCGGCAATCGTCTTTGGCCTTGACCACGTACTCGTGCTCCACCCAACCGGCAGAAGCGGCCATGTTCATCCAGTTCTGGCCGCTGACCTTGGTGTGGGAGCCGTTGACGTACAGGTTGAAAGCGCCGGTATCGTTGCTGATACGCTTAGACCACCACTTGATGGTATAGACGTTGCCGGGGGTGGTGGAGATGGCGTTGGACAGCGCCGCCTCGGCGTACTGGGTGGTGATGTTGGAGATCTGCAAAGCCTTGCTGCCATCGATGGCGTCGGTCACGATGGAGTGGGTGCAGTTCTTGAGGGTCCAGTTGGCCTCGTCGTCCTCAAAGCTGCCGTTGAGCACCAGGTTGCCGCTCTCGTCCTCTTCGGACTCAGGCACCTTGGTGACCGACACGTTGTCCACGTAGTAGGTGCCGGTATCCCAGCTGGCCTGCCAGCCCAGATACAGGGTGGTGTTGGCACCGGAATTGAACTTGACGCTGATGGTCTGCCACTCGGTGGTGACGGGAGTGTAGGTCTCCACAACCACCTGGGTCGAGAACCAGCTGTTGATGCCGACGATGGCCTTTACAGGACGGCCGGCGGAACCGGACAGAATGTCGAAGGTGAAGAGATAGTCGGTGTCACGCTCTACCTTGAAGCTGGCCTTGTCGGAGAAATAGTTGTAATAGACAGAGGTGATCTTCATGGCGCTGTTGCCGCCGTTGGGGTTGGCAACCGGCAGGTCGGAAGCATTCACCAGCTCCACGGTGCCGTCGCCGCCGCCGCTCCAGCCGTCGATACCGGCTTCAAAGTCGTCGGTGTAGATGGCTTCGCCCTGCTCGTCGTCGCCGCCCTCGTCACCGCCGCCAATGGGGGTGCCGACGATGGTCAGGTCGTCGATGAGGACGTGGCCGTCCGCAGCGGTAAAGGTGCTGCTGGAGGAGGCACCGGCAAAGCCCAGACGGACAGTGGTAGCGCTACCACTCTGGAAGGTGTAGGTCATCTGGGTCCAGCTACCATTGTGGTAGTCGGTGGTGACCTCGGTGGCGGCAGCATCGATATAGGTGCCGCCGGAGCCCAACACGTTACCCTTAGCCGCCGTGTCGTACGCACCGAAGGTATAGTTGACGGTGGTACCCTGAGAGCTGCTGGTACGCAAAGAGCGATACCAGAAGGTCACGGTGTAGCTGTAGTCCTTTTCCACCGCCACGTCCTGATACAGGACAAAGCGCTGGTTACGCCACGCCAAAATCGCGGACTGAGAGCCGCTGTGGGCGTCGGTGTCGCTAATGACCGCTTGCTTGCTGGAGTCGTAAGCCTTCCAGCCGGTGGGGAGAGAGCCTACGCTACCGCTTTCAAAGTCGGCGTTCGCAATGGTGGCCTCTGCCGCCACAGACACAATGCCCATGGGCAACAGGGTGCATAGCATAGCCAGTACACCCAGTACGGCCAATGCTCTGCGCAGTTTTGCTTGCATAAAATTACCTCCTTATTTTAGGAAATAGTATACCAACATCATTTTACCACACAAATATTCCTATTTCTACCTTAATGTTGACACATACATATCAAAATAACATAAAAAACCCTCCCACGGGTTTCTCCGTGGGAGGGTTTGCGTTAGAGGGGATTAGCCGTTGTACTCCTCATCCTTGTTGGCGCCAACAATGCGAGAAGACTCGTACACACGCTCATCGTCGAAGGTATAGCCGCTCTCGTCAATGGAGTTGGCCTTACCGGCGGACTTCAGGTTGTGTACGCCATCCTTGTCGTAGCGGGTGATGATGACGTCGCCATTCTCCTGGATGCGGAAAGCACACATGGTCAGCGCGGTGTCCACGCCGGTACCGTTGGTGCCGTAAGAGGAGACGTAACCGAAGTTCATATAGGTGAATTTCAGCTCGGTCTCGATGGGGGCGTTCCGATAGTTGGTGTGATCCGGCACTACAATGGTCTCGCCCTTGGGCACGTAGACGGCAGCGCCACCCAGATAATCGTCATAACCACTGCCGTGGTTGTGACCGATCAAGAAGATGATGTTCAGGCCGGCCTCGCTGGCGGCGTTCAGGGCATCCACAATGTACTTAGCCGTGAAGCCCATGCCGTCTTTAGCGGTACGGGCATTGTAGTGCAGCGGGATGTGGCTGGTGACAAAGATGGGCTTGTTGCCCCAGCCGTTGGCCAACTTCTCGTTAAAGTAGGCAGTCAGGTCGGCTGCTGCCTGCTGGCCGCCGCCACCATAGCAGTTGTAGTTATCTTCGTGGAGGACAAACACGCCATAGGGAGCGTTGGGGTTGTCGTTGTTGCCATAGGGGGGCAACAGGTCAATGCCAGCGGCATCGTGGTTGCCCTGGGTGTAATACTTGTCGAAGTTGACGGAGTCGGTGATGACGCTGTCAAACAGGTTCAGACCTGCGTTACTGTCGTCAAAGTCGCTGCCCAGCGTGATGGTATAGTCGCCGCCGAACAGCAGACCGTCGAAGGCACCGTAGCCGGTATTGTTCTTCACAGAATCGGTCAGACCCTTCAGCACAGCCAGACCATCCTCGGTGCTGCCGTAATACTGATAGTCCGAACCGGAGATCAGCACTACCTCGGTCAGGTCGGTGACCTTGTCGGGGGAGGCATAGGC
This sequence comes from Acutalibacteraceae bacterium, assembly GCA_045588425.1. Taxonomy (GTDB): domain Bacteria; phylum Bacillota; class Clostridia; order Oscillospirales; family Acutalibacteraceae; genus UBA5905. Next base: position 7,535 of record JAZNED010000095.1, on the reverse strand, counting down.
ATGGACGGCAGCGCGGCGCATATCGTACTCCTCGGTGCCCACAAAGGCCTCGTTGTACTCCACCAGATCCAGGCTCTCGCCGGTCAGGGTCAGGAACCAAGACAGAGAGGCAACGTACTCCTGCTCGTTGGCGTCAGCACTCTGCACAGTGGCCAGGTTAGCCAGAGCGGTGTCGATCGCCACAGCGTCGTCGTACAGCCACACCTTGGCGGTGGACTCGGTCTTGTTGTTCTCGGCCCAAGCCAGGTCGGCATCGTTGGTCACAACGATATACTGCCAACGCTCGTCGGCGATGACGGTATCGGCATCGCAGGTGGTGTTGAGCCACTTACCGTTGTCGTCGTTCTTGCTGTAGGTGCCGTCGATATAGCTGCCCAGGATCACCTGGTCATAATCCGCATCCTTCAGCATATCGTACAGATAGCTGTCGAAGCCGGCGGTGTCACCGATGGTCAGCACACGCACGGCGCGGCGGTTGGCATCGACGCCCGCATAGTTGTTGCAGACGATATCACCATAGACGGTGACCTGCTCGCCGTTCAGCTCGTAGATGTAATAGGGACGGGCGTAGATATCGGTCTCGGTGGCGTGATCGGGGATGTTGATGATACGCACGGCGAAGCCGATGGAACCCTCGCTCAGATCCAGCAGATACTTAGCAGGGATGTCGATGGTTTTCTTGTCGTCCACGCTCTCGTGGGTCATATCACCGGTGCCGATGGCCTCCTGGTTGGTGACGATGGCGCCGGCGCCCACCAGAGTGCCGAGGACGTCGTTGTGCTTAAAGAGCTTAATGGAGCCCACGTTGGGAACCAGTTCGTTGCCGTTCACTACCTGAGCACCATTCACAGCCACAGTAAAGCGGAAGGCCAGACCACGGTTGTCGTCGGCGGTGTCGCGGATGCTGCTGCCGCCGCTGGACAGAACTTCGGCGCGGTTACCGCTGTTGGACAGGTCGATAAGCACCACGTCGTCCACGTAGAGTTCGTCGGTGGTGTTTTTACCGGAACCGTTGAAGTGGATGAAGGCGGTGTCGCTATCCGCCACAAAGGTGGCCTCGTACTTGGTCCAGATGGTCGCGTTGAGATAAGAGGCGGTGGTCAGAGCCACCTTGTCGGCATTGCGCACGACAAAGTTCATGCCGTTGGAGACGGCACGATACCAGAAGGAGATCTGGTAGGTGCGGCCCGCAACCAGGGATACCTGCTGGTCCAGAGTGCCGCCCCAGTCGCCGGGACCCTTCACGCTGACACCATAGTTGCCGTTACGGGCGGCAGCGGCGGAGACGGCGGTGGACTGGTATTTGGTCCAGCCGTTCAGGTTACCGGTCTCGAAATCGCCGTTGGTGGACAGATTCTCGACGATAGCCTGCTCCTTCTCCAAGGAGATGTCGTCCACGATGGCAGAACCGCCGCTGCTGCCGGCCATCATTCCCACGTAAATGCTGGTGTTGTCACCGGTGTTGAAGGTGACGCTGTATTTCTTCCACTCAGAGCCGGAGGTGGTAGAGATCTGAGTGATATTGGTGGTGTCACCGCCATCCTTCACCAGGAAGGAAGCGCCGTCAGCGTCCTTGGCCCAGCCGCTCAGAGTATAGTTGGTGTTGGCCTGCACGGACACTTTCTGACGGGTCTGGTTCCACTGACCGCCCTGGAAATTCAGAGCGTAGGAGCCGGTGTGGCCGGTGGTCATGGACAAGGTGCAGGCATCGTACAGGTTGGTCCAGCCGGTGGTATCACCGGTCTCAAAGTCGCCGTTTTGCAGCACGTTGTTGGAACCTTTTACCAAGGCGGCGCTGTCTACGATGACAGAGGCATCGGCCTGGCTGCCCATAATGGAGACGTAGATGCTGGTGTAATCGCCGGAGTTAAACTTGATGGTATATTTGGTCCAGTCGGCTCCGGTGAGACCGGCCTGGGCAACGTTGGTGGTGTCGCCGCCATCCTTGACCAGCAGGGTCATGTTGCTGCCTGCTTTGGCCCAGATGGACAGCACATAGTCGGTGTTGGTGTCCACGTTGACCTTTTGGCGCACCATATTCCAGGCACCGGAAGTGGTGACCTGCAGACCGTAGGTGCTGTTATAGCCCTCTACGATGGAGGTGGTGCAGTAGTTATACAGGTTCTCCCAGCCGGTGAGGTCACCGGTGGCGAAGTTACCGTTCACCAGCATGTTGCCGGTCACGTCGGTCTCGTTCACGCTCGGCTCGGGCTCTTCCGGCTCGGGCTCTTCTTTGCCGTCGGCACGGACCAGCACCACGTCATCAAAGTAGTACTGACCGGCGTTGGCACGGTAGTTGGAGAAGATAATGTCGGGATTGGTGTTGTTACCGCTATTGAAGGGGATCTGCACCTCGATCCACTTGTTGTACAGAGCGGCGCTGGTGATGGTGAAGCGCACACGGGTGCTGGAGGAGCTGTCCACCGTCTTGACCTCGATACCGTTGGACACCACAGCAGAGGTGCTGTAGGTGGCACTGTTGTCGCCCACGGTCACCCACCAACCGGGGTTGGTTCCGCTGGTGGCATAGGTGTATACCTTATAGGTCAGGATATAGTCGGTGTTGGCACTCATAGCCACGTTCTGCTGGAACATATGGGTAGAGCCGCCGGCCTCGTTGGTCTGCATCACGTTGCCCTGACCGGCGCCGGTGGGATCGGCCACCACGCTGATGGTGGATACCAGGTTGGTCCAGCTGTCGTTACCGGCCTCGAAGTCGCCGTTTTCCAGCATATTGTAGCCTTCGGGAGCATCGGGCAGTTCGGGTTCATCGGGGTTCTCGGGCTCGTCGCCGCCTACGGTGCCGCCGTTGACGTTGTTGGGGCCCTCAATGGTGATGTCGTCGAAGTAGTACTGACCGGCACCGGTGCGATAGTTGTCAAAACGGAACTCAACAGAGGTGTTGGAGCCGGTGTTGTAGGGGATAGCAACCTCGACCCAATTATTGGTGTTGGTGGTCACGTTCAGACGCACACGGGTGCTGGAAGAGCTGCTCACCGTCTGGGCCGCCAGACCGGTAACAGCAGAGGTGCTGTAGGTGGCGGTGTTGTCACCAATGGTGACCCAGAAGGCCGCATTGGAGGCGGTGGAGTAGCAATAGACCTTGAATTTCAGCACAAGGTCGGTGTTGGCTTCTACGGCGACCACCTGATTGAACATCAGGTCACAGCCGAGAGAGCTGGAGGTGTAGGTGGAGTTGGTGTGCATCACCTTACCGTGGCCGGATCCGGTGGGGTCCTCCACAACCTCCGTCACAGTGTCGGCGTCATTGTGCATGGTCCAGTTGGCGGTACCAGCCTCAAAGTCGCCGTTGTAGAAGTAGCCGTCATAGGACACGCCGGCGGCGCTGACCGCAGACAGCGGCAGCAGACCGACCAGCATCACGAGGGATGCCAAGACGGCAATGAGTTTGCGCAGTTTCATTGACTTTTCCTCCTTGTATATTTGGTTGGTGAGAAAATTCCCCTATCTTCTCATAATGTACCGTCCTTATTTTACCGAATATCCAGGGGAACAAAAAGCAACAAAACATACATAAATCGGCACAAAACGAAAGTATTTGTTGACTTTCCTTGTTTTTACCTATAGAATATATATAAAAGAGAGTGTTTTTGATGGTGGTGAATGACCGATGTTTATGTATCGTGGTGACGTGGGGCGTGTGGCAGATGAAACGGTGGATCTGAGTGTGCCGTTGCTGATTACCTCAGCAGGAAATATCCGTCCCCGTACCGTCCCGAAATTTTATACCCGCCGTCCCAACGGACAGAAGGATTATCAACTCATCTATGTTGCCAACGGTTGTGTCCATTTCACCTTTGACGGCAGGGAACGGGCGGTAGAAAAGGGCAATATGGTGCTGTTTCGTCCCAGAGAGCCGCAGATCTATGAGGTGTATCCCAAGGAGCAGGGCGAGTTTTTTTGGGTGCATTTCACCGGTTCGGATGTGGAGAAACTGCTGGCCGAATGCGGCATCCCTCAAAGCGGCAATGTGTTTTGGGCAGGCATCACCTCGGATATCCGCAGTATGTACTGCCAGATGATTCGCGAGTTGCAAACAAAAGGCACCCATTACGAGGAACTGTTGCGGATGGATCTTCGCCATCTGTTTTTGCTGATGCATCGCCACCTCACCGAGATCTCCAATCCGGATACACCTGTTCAGGGTGAGATCGTGCAGGCAGTTGGCTGGTTTGAGCGGCATTGGCGAGAGCCCATTTCCATCGACGATTACGCAGAACGCAATCATATGACCCCCTATTGGTTTCGGCAGAAATTCAAGCAACTCACCGGCACCACACCGATGCAGTACGTCATCTCCTTGCGTATCAGCAACGCCATGAACTTGATGGAGAATACCGACTACAACATCGAACAGATTGCGGAGGCGGTGGGGTATGACAACCCCTCCTATTTCCGCCGGCTGTTCCATAAGCATACGGGGTTGTCTCCCAGTGAATACCGACAACATCACAAGAAATAAGAAAATCCCCTGCAACCGTGCGGTTGCAGGGGATTTTGTGTTTAGCTATTTGTTAGCCGGTGTACTCCTCGTCGGAGGTGGCGGTAACAATGCGCTGGGGACCGTATACATCCTCGTTGACGGGGATGTCGTTGATATACTCGTTGGAGACGTGAGCCACACCCTGAGCCTTCAGGTTGTGGTAGCCGTTGGCATCATAACGGGTGATGATAACGGAGCCATCTGCCTGAATCTTAAAGGTGGTCATGGTCAAAGTGGTGTCCACGCCGCAACCGGTGTCGGCGAAGTAACCCACATAGCCGGCGTTCATATAGGTGAACTTCAGCTCGACCTCCTGATACTCCTTGTAGTTCTCGGGCTTGGCGATCAGCATGGTGTCGCCCTTAGCCAGATAGATGGCAGAGCCGCCCACATAAGCATCGTAGTCGCTGGAGTGGTTGTGGCCGAACAGGAAGATGATGTTAAAGCCGTTCTCACCGCCGTAGTTCAGAGCTTCCACGATGCCCTGAGCGTTCTTGCCGGCGCCGTAGTCGCTGATGGTACGCCAGTTGAAGTGCAGGGGCACGTGGGTCATGACGAAGATGGGCTTTTTGGTATCCCAGCCGGAGGCGATCTTCTCATCGAAATAAGCCTTCAGGTCGGCGGCGGGATCGTTGGCGCTGGTACCGCCGAACTGGCCGTAGTCCTCCTCGTGGATGACGAAGACGCCGTAGGTGCCGCCCACAGGATCGTTGTTGCCGTAGGGGTTCAGCTTCTCCACGGTGGGAGCGTCGTGGTTACCCTCGGCATAGTACTTGTTGCCGATGACGAAGCCGTTAGAGAACTCGTCCAGCACACCGATACCCTCGGTGGCGCTGTCGTGACCGTGGCTGGGGGTGAAGTCGCCGGGGAACAGCATACCGTCGAACAGCTCGTAGCCGTCGGTGTTCTTGATACCGCCCAGAATGGCGTTGACGTTGGTCTTGTTCTTGTCCCAAGTGCTGGCCTGGAAGTCGGAGCCGGCAATCAGAACGGTCTCGCCCATATCGGAGATCTCATAGGGGTTGATGATGGCACGGCCAACCGCACGCTTGATGTTGAACACGTCGTTGGTCACAGCGGCGGGAGCGTAGTCCACCAGATCCAGGCTCTCGCCGGTGATGGCGGCATACCAGGTCAGGGAGGCGGTGTAGTCGCCGTGCAGATCGTTCAGGTGATAGCCGTCAGCGGTCAGGTTGTCGCCGATGGCGCCACGCAGATTCTGGATGGCGGTACCGGCGGGGATGACGCCGTCAATGCCTTCGACGTTCAGAACGGTGTTCTGGACGGTGTTCACGATGGCGTTGTACATGGTCATCTGATCGCTGTTATAGTTGGGGAATGCTTCATGGGTGCTATCCTGCTGATAGGCCCAGGTCATGTGCCACAGAACCTTAGCGTCGGGGTTGGTCTTGTACTGGTTGACCCAGTTGACCAGATTCTGCAGGTTGCCGAAGGTCTCGGGCATACCGGAGTTGGAGGAAACCTGCTGGACGGTGATGATATCCCAGTTCTCATCCTGCAGAGCATCCATAGCCTTGGCGCCGTTGGTGACGACCCACTGGCCGTTGTCGTCGTTCTTGTGATACTCATAGGAACCGGAGTTGGAGCTGATGTAGTTCCAGTGGGTGTCGATGGAGCAGCCGCCGACATACAGGTTACCCAGGATGACCTGGTCGTAGTCCGCACTCTTCAGCACGTCGTACAGATGGTTGCGCATCGCGTCAACGGAGAAGGAGTTACCGATGGCCAGAATCTTCAGGCTGCGGCGTACGCTGGCAACCTGCTCGTAGTTCTCATCGGCGACATCACCGTAGATGGTGACCTGCTCGCCGTCGATCTCGTAGGTGTAGTAGGGACGGGTGTAGATCTGAGTGGCAACGTTGGCATCGGGGATGTTGATGATACGCACAGCATAGGCCATGTCGCCGGTGGTCTCGTCATAGTCGAGGATGTACTTGGCAGCAACCTTGATGGTATGACCGCCGTCCACATCGGCCAGGGTCATATCGCCGGTGCCGACGGACTCCAAGTTGGTGACGATGGCGCCGGCCTCAATCAGAGTGCCGATGGCCTCGTCATATTTGAACAGCTTCATAGAGCCGGAACCAGACACGTACTGGTTGCCCTTAACAAACTCAGCGCCGTTCACGTTGACGGAGAAGCGGAAAGCCAGACCGCGATTGTCGTCGTCCACGTCACGGATGGAGGTGCCGCTGTTCTTCAGGATCTCGCAGCGATCCATCTCGTCGCCGGACAGGCACTCCAGCTTGATGTCGTCGATCCACAGCTCGTCGATGGCGCTGGGATTGCTCTCAGCCTTACCGGAGCCGGAGAAGTTCAGGATCAGCTTGGTGACGTAACCGGACTCGAAGGTGGCCTCGTACAGGGTCCAATCCTGCTTGCCGCTCAGATAGTTACCGGCCAGCTTGGTGTTCTGGTTGTCCTGATCCTTCAGGGTCATATTCAGACCGTTGGAGGGGGTCTTGTACCAGAAGGACAGCTTGTAGGTCTTACCGACCTCCACAGCGATGTCGCGCTGGGTCAGCAGACCGCCCCAGTTGGCGGTACCCTTCAGGATGGCGCCGTACTTACCGTTCTTGGCAGCCTCGACGGCCAGCTTGGTGTCCTTATTGATCTCCCACTTGGTGGTGGAGCCGGCCTCGAAGTCGCCGTTCCAGATGTAGCCGTCGAAGAAGGGATCCTTCACCTCGACAACGGTGAAATCGTCTAAGTACACCTTATCGGTACCGGCGTCGCCGCTGCCGCAGATGTTGATGCGGGCGGTGGTGCCGGTGGCGGTGAACTCCAGGGTGTGGTTAGCCCAAGAGGTGCCGCTCACGTACTTGCTGGCGAGGGTGGCGCCGTCCTGCTTAATCTGGACGTTGACACCGTTGGAAACAGCCTTGTAGCTGAAGGTCACAGCGTAGGTGTGGCCGACCTCGGTAGCAAACTCCTGATAAGCCAGACCGGGAAAGCCGGTGCCTTCGCCGGTGGCAACCAGACCGTACTTGCCGTTGTTGGCTGCCTCTTT
>JAZNED010000094.1:0-4202 GCA_045588425.1 Acutalibacteraceae bacterium | reverse complement strand
CGAGGGTCCCGACGGCAGCAACTGCCTGTATTGGGAGTGCACCAGTGCTTGGGGTTCTACCAGCATTACCGTCTCCCCCATCGAGAACAACGCGGATTACGTTGCCACTTTCAAGATGAAGGCCAGCGGTACCAAGACCGTTAACCTGACCATCCAGGATACCAAGTGGTACGACAACAACTACATGGGCATCGGCGTGAACCCCACCACCGAATGGAAAGAGTATTCTGTTCCCTTCAACGTGGGCACCTTTGCCACCAACGGTAACATCTACTTCAAGTTCCAGAGCAGTGCCGCTCAGAACTACTGGGTGGACGACCTGACCATCACCAAGGTGGTCGCTGACGAGCCCGAAGGCGACGAGACCACCTACGAGAACGTTCTGGAGAAAGACTGGAACGACGGCGTTCAGGGTTTCGGTTCCGGTAGCGTCGTGACCGAAGGTCCCGACGGCAGCGACTGCTTCAAGTGGTCTGCCACCGGCGGTTGGAGCTCCACCTCGATGACCGTCTCCCCCATCGAGAAGAACACCAATTACGTTGCCACCTTCAAGATGAAGACCAGCGTCGGCGCCGCCTTGTATCTGACCTATGAGTCTGCCAGCTGGGGCGCCTACGATCAGGTGCAGTTTAGCACCACCACCGAGTGGGCTGAGTATGAAGTCGCGTTTAATTCCGGCGACGTGCCCAACAGCAACAACGCCATCTTCTTCAAATTCCAGGATGTCGGCACCGCTCAGGACGTCTGGGTGGACGATCTGGTCATCGCCAAGGTTGTGGAGCCGGAAGGTGGCGACGATGTGATCGTCAACAACCTGGTGAAGAACGGCGACTTCGAGCTGGGCAACACCAACAGCTGGTCCGTGCACAACGGCACCGCCGTCACCGAGGATGCCGCTATGAACGGTAGCTACGGTCTGCACTGCAAGGGTACCAACTGGGCCGGCATCGCCAACCAGACCATCACCGTGACCAACGGTCAGGCCTATAAGTTCTCTTTCTGGTACTACATCAACAGCATCGACGGCACCGGCTTTAACTACAAGCTGACCGGCACCAGTTCCGGCACCAACTACGATGCCTACTGGCCCAATACTGCCGGCGTGTGGACCAAGATCGAGTTCGAGTTCCTGGCCACCGACGACAGCGCCGTGCTGTTCAATCTGTCCGGTTACAGCGGCTCTTCCAGCCCCGACTTCTACATCGACGACGTGATGCTGACCGAGGTCAAGACTCCCTCCAACGACGGCTACATCGTCAACGGTGACTTCGAGGTGGGCACCACCACCGGTTGGACCACCTATCAGAACACCGCCATCAGCACTGCGGCCGCCTACGAGGGCGACTACGGTCTGACCGTCAAGGGCGACGGCGGCTGGGGCGGTCTGCTGACCCAGAGCTTCAACGTCCAGGCTAACCGCGATTACACCCTGCGCTTTGCCGTGAAGGCTGTCTCCAACGGTCTGAACATCAACATCACCGATGATCTGACCCGCGCCAACGCCACCACCAAAGAAGAGGAGAACGCCTGTCTGTGGCGCACCTATTACAACACCACCCAGAACGGCACCGAGTGGACCGAGATCGAGGTCAACTTCTACTCCGGTGACAACACCACCGCTTCCTTCCAGATCGTTGGTTCCGGTATCGGCACCCCCGACGAGATCTGGATCGACAGCATCTCCATCGAGAAGGTGGGCGGCGAGGATCCCATCCCCAACAACAACATCACCGGCGGTCAGAACAGCGTGTCTGAGAACATCAACGGTCTGGCTTTCCGCTTCCAGATCAACGGCAGCGGTGCTCAGATTGAGGACACCAACGCCTACATCAGTGGCTCCGCTCAGGTTAAGCTGTACAAGGATCGCGACGATCTGTACACCCTGGTCAAGGCCGGCGCCGTGGTCACCAACAACATGACCGTGGGCAAGGGCGATATGACCCTGGCCAACGTGGACGGCAAGAAGACCATCGACATCGAGGCTAAGTATCTGTGCGAGGTCAACGCCGACAGCTTCGCTTTCGCTGTGCGTATCGTGGGTATCCCCGATGCCAACCTGGACACCAACATCTTCGCTCGTCCCTACTTCGTATATGAGGATGCCGACGGCAACGAGATCGTTGAGTATGGTTCCACCAAGTCCGAGAACTACAACCACGCCGCTAACCCCAAGGCCTCCATCAAGGTGTTGGCTATCGGTAACTCCTTCTCTCAGGATGCGATCAACAACCATCTGTATGAGGTTCTGGAGTCTGCCGGTTACGAGGAGATCATCCTGGGTAACATGTACATCGGCGGTTGCTCTCTGGATACCCACTGGACCAACATGAACAACGGCACTGCCGCTTACACCTACTACTACCGTGATGCCTCCACCAACGGCTGGAGAACAACCTACAACCAGACTCTGGATACTGCCATGAACGAGGTTGAGTGGGATTACATCACCATCCAGCAGGTGTCCGGCTCCTCCGGTAAGATTGGCGACTACGGCAATCTGGACAACTGCCTGAACTGGATCAACGACAACAAGTCCAATCCCAACGCCAAGATCCTGTGGCACATGACCTGGGCTTACGACGAAACCAACAACAACTCCGGCTTTGCCAACTATGGCAACGACCAGATGACCATGTATCGTATGATTCTGGACACCGTGAACGAGAAGGTTGCCTCTCATAACCTGATCGACGGCATCATCCCCTCCGGCACCTCTATCCAGAATATGCGTACCTCCTCTAAGGTGACCCCCGCCACTCTGTGCGAGTCCGACGGTTATCACCTGAGCGCCAAGGTCGGCGACTACATCGCCGCTCTGACCTGGTATGCTTACATCTCCGGCGACGACGTCTCCTATCTGGAGTATCAGCCCTCTGAGGTTTCCAACTACCGTGACGACATCAACGCCTCTGTCAACGCTGCCATTGAGAACCCCTACAAGGTGACCAAGTGTGCCAGCTACGACACCGAGAAGTCCATCAAGGTTCTGTCCATCGGTCACTCCTTCTCCGTTGACGTTATGGGTACCTACCTGTATCAGATGCTGGAGCAGGCCGGCTACGAGGACATCACCATCGGCTATCTGTACTACCCCGGCTGCCAGCTGAGCCGTCACTGGGAGTACATCTCCACCAACACCAACGGCCACGAGCGCTATGGCAAGAACGAGAGCGGCTCTTGGGTGACCAAGTCCAGCCCCTATGCCATCGACGTGCTGCGTGACGAGGATTGGGACTATGTGACCCTGCAGGTCTCCCCCGACTATGTCGGCGGTGACAAGCCCACCAGCGGTTTCGGTGCCGGTCGCGTGGAGTATGACTACCTGCCCCTGATGATCGACTGGATCCAGGAGAATGCTCTGAACGCTAACGTGGACATCAAGTTCCACCAGATTTGGGCTTACTCCGAGGGTTGCGATCTGTGGTCTTACACCTATCACAACTTCGATCAGCAGACCATGTACAACAACATCATCGACGCTACTCAGCAGTACGTCGCCACCAACGAGGACATCACCGGCATCATCCCCTGCGGCACTGCTGTTCAGAACGGCCGTGCTCTGCTGGGCGACATCTTCAACATGCCCGATGCTTCCACCGGCGGTTCCGACGGTTACCACCTGAATGAGAAGTACGGCGACTTCCTGGGCTCTCTGACCTGGGCTTGCTTCTTCAGCGGCGTAGATGCTCACACCATCACCGAGCGCTCTGAGGGCATGACCGAGGCTGAGTTCTCCGCCATCGCCGATGCGGTCAACGCCGCTCTGGCTGACTGGACTCAAGTGACCGTGGGCTAATCCCCATCGCGTTTCCCAAGTCTTAGCAACAATCTAACCACCCGCCCACAGCACCTGCTGTGGGCGGGTTTCTTTTTGGCGAATTTTGGGTTGTAAAAAGTGAATATAGTATATTAAAATTTACTGGTTTTTATTGAATTTCTTGCATTTTCTTATTTATATGGTATAATTATGTTGGCTTATTATTTAAACCAAAATACAAAAGGAGGAAAACACTATGCAAAGCAAACTGCGCAAGGTATTGTCTGTACTGGCCGTACTGGCAATGCTGTGCACCCTGCTGCCTCTGGGCGTGATGTCCGTGGCCGCAGAGGACGAGACCATCTTGAGCTGGGACTTTGAAGACGGCAACGTCGGCTTCACTTCCGGCGGCCCGGGTCAGTCCATCGTTGTCGACCCCGACGAC
>JAZNED010000093.1:0-3442 GCA_045588425.1 Acutalibacteraceae bacterium | reverse complement strand
CTATACGGCGTTCGAACTCTTTGAATTTTTTCTCGTCGATCGCTTGTCTCGATTCTTCGGCAGCGATGGCCGCTTGTTCGGCGGCGTGCGCATAGTTGTTACATTGGTCAATAGCGGTAAGGGCGCTTTCCTTGGCATCCGTTGCCTCGCTCGCCGCTTCCTTCGCGATGGTGGCGTTTTGCTCTGCCGCATTGGCGGCGTCAACAGCTTTCTGCATATTGCCAAGCGCACCGTCTGCGGCGATGGTGGCTGTGGTGGCAGAGCGTGTGGCAGTATCTGCAGCCGATGTAGCCGTTGCGGCGTGTTCCTCCGCCTCGTCAGCCGCCAACTGAGTAAACTGGCACAGCGTGTTCATACGCATCTCGATCTGTTCCATCTCGCTGACGGGTGGCATCGCCGCCGGGGTGGCAGCGACGGAGGGATCCACCTCAAATACCATGATGGCAGACTTTTTGATGCGCTGTGTCTCGCCGTCGACGGCACGGATGGTAGCCCACAATTTGCCGGGTAACACGGTGTGCTGACGCAGAATATCCCAAGTCAGACGGATGCCGTCGTTGGTCACCTTTCTGCTCAAAGGGGCCACGTCGGTGAGGTAATTATTGGTCACCTGCACGTTTTCTACGGTGTAGGTTTCCTTGGTGGTAACCTCGTCCACCGTCACCGTGGCCGTCTCCTTATTTTCGGTGCTGTTGTGGGTGGTCTGCACCACCTGACGGCTGTCGCGGGTGGTGATGCTGGTGGGGTCGAAGGCCATATCCAGATGGAAATTGAAGTTGGAGAATTGCTCCCATCCGTTGCCGCACAGCAAAAACTCCCGCTGTTCGCTTTTTCCCTCGCCGACGTAGGCGATGTGCTTTTCCTCGTCAGGAATGGAGGCAATCCAATCCTGTACTTTAATCATACTGTTTCTCCTTTCTGTCCGCACCGGTCACTTGCCCCAACGAAGCGACGGCGGACGCATTAAACTCCTTTTCATGGAAATTTTCGGAACGAAAAAGCAACCGCATCGGTTGCCGCCGACGCAGTTGCTCGTTCTCCTACATCTAATTGTAAACGAACATTTGTTCTATGTCAAGTCCTGCGGTAAAATTTTTTTAGCAACAGCCGTGATTACTGTGTCCACCCTTGGTGTTGCAACCGCAGCCACCGCCGCCGTCTCCTTCGGTGGCAGGAGGGAAGAACTCATTGACGGGGAAGGACATCTTGTGGAACAGGTCGCAGGGGTTTTCGCTGGTGGGGGTGCATTCCTTGTTAGGCATACAGTAATCGTACACAGGCATCAGCATCTGCACGTTGCGAATGAGCTGGACGATGGAGAAGATACCCAGGGTAACCACCACCATCTTGCTGTCGGGGCAGTCCACAAAGTTGCCGCCGTAACGGCCGCAGAAGTGGGCGGGGATGCAGCCGCAATCGCCGCAGTCGTAGCGGCAACGGTCGCAACAGTCCACCAACTTGCCGTCCAGTACCACGGGTTCTGCCACCTGCACACAGCACCGCGGCATATTGCGGGTGGGCATCTCCTGACGGTCGTCGGCACCGGGGATGTATTCGCTGCAGAACACCCGCACGTGACCCTCACTGCCGTAGAGAATGCACTTTTTGCGGAAGACGCCGACGCCGTGCAGGGTGGTGCAGGGACAGCCGTGACCGCCGTACACCTCCACCTCCACGTCGAAGAAGAAGGTGAGATCGCAGGAGTAATAGCCGCGGTTAAAGGGCAGAGCCTCCACGTCTATGTAGGTGGTGATGACCTCCGCCCGCTTGGCGCGGATGCCGCTGGCGTGATCCACCAGCATCTGCTCCCGTTCGGTGAAGAACAGGCGCATATTTTCAATACAGTCCTTATCGCAACAGCTGTCGTATACCCGTCCGGCATCGACACAGACGGCCTCTTTGCATCCGCTGTCGCGGACAAACTTTTCCGCCATACGCATAGCCTCCTATACAGAATGTAAGCGAGGGTCGGTGTGCGGTGCCGCCGCCGCTTCACTATTACTGTATGTGGGAGGGCTTGGCTTTGTGAATGAGTAATGAGTAATGAGTAATGAGTAATGAGAAATGCCGGCTTTGTAGAGATGGCTATCATCCGCCACCATTGACAGATCCTCCAACGTTTGCTATACTACGGATGAGACCATAGGTGGTTCCCCCCATTGGCACAGGTTGCCCTTCGGCTTGGAACCATCTATCGGTCTCTTTTTGGTTTTGCTGTTTGCCTTGCAGTTGACTGCGAACAGCACTTTCCAGCACCGCCGCCTCGTCAACCTCCGCAGCCTCAAAGCCTCCCTCTCTGAGGGAGGTGTCGCCATCGGCGACGGAGGGAGTTTGCCCCCCTTGCCTAAATGGGGGATGTCGCCGTCAGGCGACAGGGGGGATTCCGTTACCCCCTCCACGTTGGCGTTGGGGTCAACCCCCTCCACTCTGGCACCGGGGCGATACTCCGGCGGCAACAGCGCACCTTGCACGCCATCTTGCACGTCGTGCGAGTATATTCCCGCCCCCTCCTGCATAGAATGAGGCTTGACACCGGGAGTTTTTTGTGCTACAGTGGTGTTAGAGTTGGAATTCTGCCTAGAGCCTCTGTTCTTCAGAGAGTTCACTTCGGCGTTTCCAACTCTTTTTATTTTTCCATGGGTTGCATACAAAATGTGACGACCATCTCGTGCTTTTGCAATGTCAACTGTGATTTGGTAAATTGCTCCATTTCTTGTATTGACAACATGAGCCGTTCTATGTAGCCATCCTTTTTCGTCCAACCATTGATGGTTGTCCTCCTCCGTAGCTTCCGTATAATACGGGTTGCTCTTTTCGGAAATTTCGAGGATTTCATCGATATGAATAACTGCTAATTTGCTTATGTTATCCTTCGTTGAATAGAGTTCACTTAATACTTTGTGGTTCGCTTTTCCTTTCTTTGTCACGCGATCTTTTTTGTCGGCAAACTGGATCTGTTGAACATTTCCATTTTCATCTTCCACTGGAAGAATCAGCGGATTGTTTTCCGAACGGCTTTCCACATATTCACGCAGTTTCTTTCCCCAGTTGGTGGGTGAAAGACCGTCAAAGAAATCCGTATCCAACAAAACCACCGACGGATAATGATTGCCGTTTTCATCAACAACGCCATTTATAATCGCCCCCTGCACGTCGCCCTCACGGAGGCCCAAGGTGCGGTTATCCAGCGCCTGCATAAACAGTCTCTCCAGCATCGCAAGATTGCCGGCAGAGGCTTTTTTTGCGCCCATGGCGCGGCGCAGGCGATCGATCAGATAGAAGAAGGCGTTGCCCATGTTGGCGTCAACACATCTTTTCGCGACCTTCTATTTTTAGTTTAACGCTTTTAATTGACAAAGCGCAGGGAGGTATGATATAATCAGTGATATGTTTTGGCTTTCGCCGAAGAATAGCAACAATAGGAGAGATAACCATGATTAAA
>JAZNED010000092.1:0-8202 GCA_045588425.1 Acutalibacteraceae bacterium | reverse complement strand
CGTTGTTTAATTTTCAAGGTTCAAACCTGACTTTGTGAGTATTTTTCATACCCTCTCGTCAAGTGCTTGATTATTATATCACATTGTGATACATTTGTCAAGCATTTTTTTATTTTTTTCTGAATTATTTTCAGCGGAAGTTTACTCAGTCAAGGTGCTGTCCGCTTCGTCATTCAGCTTGCATATAATATCACAACAATTACTATTTGTCAACACTTTTTTCAAAGTTTTTTCTAAATTTCCCAGCTTTTTACACTCTTCTCTGTTTTGCACGGAAAAGCACCGAGAAAGCTGTAAAATATGTGCAAAACAGCCTCCCCACATATTATGAAGAGGCTGTTTTAATAACCTTTTTATCTATGGGGTTTTTCGGGGATCATCTTGAGCAAATAGACCACACCAATGATGATACCGGTTACCACAAAAATGCTGGCCATACCCCATCCCATAATCGGCAAGGCATTTAACAATTTATCCACGTTCATACTCTGTTCCTCCTTTAACCCGCCAAGGCCAGAATCAAACCGCCGGCAATAACCGATGCAATCTGGCCGGACACGTTGACGCCGATAGAATGCATGAGCAAGAAGTTCTGGTTATCCTCCTCCAAACCCATCTTATGCACCACACGAGCGGACATGGGGAATGCCGAGATACCGGCCGCACCAATCATAGGATTGATTTTCTTTTTAGAGAACATATTCATAAACTTGGCAATCATCACACCGGCAAAGGTGTCGAAGATGAAAGCAAACAGACCCAAACCGATGATGAGCAAGGTTTCCCACGTCAGGAAGTCCTCCGCCTTCATGCGGGCGGCAATGGTGATACCCAAGAACAAGGTAATCAAATTGGCCAGCACCTTCTGTGCCGTCTCGGACAAGGAGTTCAGCACACCGCACTCACGAATGAGGTTGCCGAACATCAGGAAACCGATCAGTGCCACCGCATCGGGTGCCACCAAGCCCACAATTACCGTCACCACAATGGGAAACAAAATTTTAGTCAAGCGGGACACCGGTTTACCGGAGGAATTATCCATACGGATCTGGCGCTCCTTCTTGGTGGTACACATCTTAATAATGGGCGGCTGAACCAGCGGAACAAGTGCCATATACGAATAAGCCGCCACCATGATAGCACCCATATACTTAGAACCCAGCTCCATCGACACAGCGATAGCAGTAGGGCCGTCTGCGGCACCGATGATACCGATCGAGGCGGCATCGTTCAAATCAAAGCCACACAGGGAGGCCAAACAAAGAGTGAAGAAGATGCCAAACTGTGCCGCTGCACCGAAAATCATTAGCTTCGGATTAGTCAATAACGGCGTAAAGTCAATCATGGCGCCAATACCGATAAATAGAATCAGCGGCATCAATTCGCCAAAAGCATTGCTAATACCAAATTTGAACAGCACATCGATGACATGCTCCGCACCGGAATTGGGCAGATTGATTAGAATTGCGCCAAAACCCATCGGCAACAGCAACGTCGGCTCCATCTCTTTTTTGATCGCTAAAAAAATCAGCACGCCACCGATGACCCACATCACCGCTTGCTGCCACGTGAGGTCGGCAAAGTTTTCCAGCAGCACTTCCATCGTAACATCTCCTTTAATAGACTTACCTATTTAATATAATGCTTTTTTCGAGCAAAATGCAACCACATTTACAACACTTCTGCAAAAGAAGAGATATACTGCTCCGCCACCTGTGGTATTCTCGCCGCATTCTGCGGCGTGTGGGGGCATAACACACCGCACGTCTGCATACCGGCTATCGCTGCATTGGCCACCGCTACGGGATTATCATCAAAATATAGAATCTCCTCGGCAGGCAAACCAATATCCCTCGTCACGTTTACGAACAGTTGCGGATTGGACTTGCCCATACCGTAATCCTCCACCGTCCACACCTGCTCGAACCAATCAAAGACACCATTACTCTTTAGACAAGGATCTGTAATACTATGAGGACTGGCGGTCAGCACAAACAACCGCACACCCTTCTCACGCAATCGGCGCAGATACGCCTCGGCACCGGGCATCAAGCGGATGTGATGGGCATATTCCCGATACATCCCCTCTTCCAAGCGTCGAGTAACCTCTTCTACCGTACCGGGCACACCCATTTCGCAGAACAACGCCGCCGTGGGCGGTATTCCTTGCGGATGCATTTTTGCAATCATCTCGTCACGATTGTAGGTAATCCCCTCTGCATCCAGTACAGGGAACATACCGCCGTCGAACCGCGACCAGGAATCCACCAGCGTATCATCCAAATCAAATACCACTGCCCGTATCATAGTGCCCTCCAATAGCAACAGCGGCAGAAAATCTCTGCCGCTGTTATGTACTGTTAAACTGTCTGCTCTACACGCTTGCCCACCTGAGCATTGACCTCTTCGGGGGTCCTGAAGGTAGGCACGATCTCACGCATCACACGCACGATTTCGGAAGCAGACTCGGTGGCCAGCACCTGGCGCAAACGTTCCAAATGGCTGTACATCACCTCACGGGAGATCATCTCCTGCTGCTCCACGAAAATCTTTTCGTACTTGGTAGCCGTCAGATTCTCGCTGCTCATCAACAGCTCCTCATACAATTTTTCACCCGGACGCAAGCCGGTTTCGATAATATCCACGTCCACATAGGGAGTCAGGCCGGCCATACGCACCAAGTTTTCTGCCAAAGTGAGAATCTTCACAGGCTCACCCATATCCAACACGAACACCTGAGAGCGCTCTGCCATAGCGCCCGCCTGCATCACCAGCTGGGATGCTTCGGGGATGGTCATAAAATAGCGAATAATACGACGATCGGTGACGGTCAAAGGACCGCCGCTGGCCAGCTGTCGCTTAAACAGCGGAATCACCGAACCGTTAGAGCCCAGCACGTTACCAAAACGCACCGCCACAAAGGTGGTGTTTTCGTAGTGCTGCATGCTCTGCACCACCATCTCACACAGACGCTTACTGGCACCCATGACGTTGGTGGGGTTCACCGCCTTATCGGTGGAGATCAGCACAAACTTCTCTGCGCCATAGCGACCGGCGGCATCCGCCACGTTGTAGGTGCCGAACACGTTGTTCTTGATTGCCTCTTCGGGGCAGCCCTCCATCAGGGGCACATGCTTATGCGCTGCCGCATGGAAAATGATGTTGGGACGATAGCGGCGGAACAATAGGTCCACCTTATCCGCATCGCGCACCGAGGCAATCTCGATACACAAATCCAAGTTTCCGCTAAATTTCTGCCGCAATTCCTGCTGCAGATCATAGGCGTTGTTCTCGTAAATATCCACGACCACCAGTCGACGAGGATGGTGGGTGGCAATCTGACGGCACAGCTCGGAACCGATGGAACCACCGCCACCGGTAACCATAACCACTTTCTCCGCCAAGAAGTCATATATTTCCTTATTATTAAAGATAACCGCCTCACGGCCCAGCAAATCCTCCGGCTCTACATCACGGACGTTGCTCATCAGGTTGCCGGACTCGCTGGGAAGCTGGCTGAAAATGCTGGGCAGAATGCGCACGCGGCAGGAGGTCATACTGCACTGCTGCAGCACCTCGCGGGTGCGCTCGTCATCCAGCGACGGAATCGCCACGATAATCTCGGATACGTCGGAATCCTTAAGATGATCGGCGATGGAATCCAAGGAACCGCGCACCGGCAAACCGCGCACGTGGGCACGCTGCTTCACCGGGTCGTCATCGAAGAAACAAACCACTTTGTAGGGACATTCGGGGTCACGGCGCATCTCATCCACCAGCGACACGCCGGCATCACCGGCACCCACAATGGCCACGTTGACGGTGGCCACCTGACGTTGTCTGTACCTCTTCTTGGCTTGACGCAAATAGCGGTACACAAACCGCGACATCCACATGGCCACCAGCGAAGTGAGCATCACCAACACTTGGAAGCGCTGGGGATACTCCATGTTCGCAGGGGTCAACACAAAGTAACCAAACACAAACAATGTACCGTGAGCACAAGCCAACGCAAAAAATTGCATCATATACTCGCGACTCTCTTGGTAGCGCAACAAGCTGTCATAGCAGCCAAATAAAAGAAGCGCCACACCGGTAAACAGCAAGGTCAACGGCAACAATACGCCCCAATGGGACAGCAGCGCATTGTGCACATACATTTCGTTAAAGCACAACCATGAAACGAAGAAAGAGGCCGTGGTAATCAACAGATCGATCCAGAGCAAAAACAAGCGCCGCGGATAAGACACAAACTTGCTTGCGTTCGCGACCTTGGTCTGCTTTTCGCTCACAACAATCCCCCCGTGTTATTGGATTGATTTTCCAAACGTTGCGTAGTACGTACCATCCGCTCTAGCCACTGACGGCCGATGCGGCTTTTGCTCATCACCTTCACCGCTTGTGCAATGCGGGGACTGCGATGATCCATATTGTGCATATCCGAACCCAGCACCATACGGCGCGTTTCGGGTAAATGCCGACACAAAGAGCCAAAATACTTTTTGTCCGCGATGGAATCCGCATTGACCTGCATAATCGAGCCGGGCAAATCCATCAGCATCTCAAAGTCGCTGTGGGAATACCAAGACAGGTAGCGATCCAGGTGCGCGTACATCAGCGTCAAACCCTGTCGATCCACCAAACGCTCCAGCTCTTCCAGCACCCAGCAAGGCGGCGCCATAAACGGCATTTCCACCAATAGGATATCCGTGCCTTCCAAGCAAAGCGGTCGCATATCGTAGCGAGAGATACCCTCGCGGATCAGCACTTCCGCACCCATTCGGATCTGGGGCAAATCCTCTGTCAAACGGGGACGCAACTGCTCGTAAGCAGCTTGGCGATCCTTGATAAAGGTGGGGGCGTTGTGCTGCCCTATGTAAAAGTGCGGCGTCGCCACGACGGTCTCCACCCCCTGCTTTGCCGCCGTCTGCAGCATAGCCATCGCCATAGCAACGTTGGCCGCGCCGTCATCCATACCGGGCAAAACGTGGGAATGAAAATCCGTGTGAATCCACTTATTTGCTGCTATACTCATAATCGTAACGCTGATAATAACGGCGTCTCTCGTAACGACCGTAGCGACCGTAACGACCGTAACGACCATAGTTTCCGGTACCCATCTTCATATCGGTGAGCACAGAACCTAACAACTTGGCACCGGAAGTTTCCACCTTTTCCAATGCCTCGGCAAACTCTTCATACATGGTCTGGTTGTGACGAGCCACCAGCACCACGCCGGCGGAGTTGGGCGCCACCACCAGAGCATCTGCCACGACGCACAGAGGAGGCATATCCACAAACACGTAATCGTAACGATTCTGCAATTCTTGCAGCACTTCCTGCATACGCACCGAACCCAACAACTCGGAGGGGTTGGGCGGAGTGGGGCCGGAGGTGATCAGATCCACGTTGGGCTTCACCTGATGATGAATACACTCATCCAGCGTGCTCAAACCGCCGAGGATCTTGGACAGACCATGGGAGCGGGTCTTCTTAAAGTTACGGTGCTGAGAAGGCTTACGCATATCCGCATCCAACAACAGCACACGGGCACCGGTCTGGGCCATAACGATGGCCAGGTTAGCGCTCAAGGTAGACTTACCGGCAGAGGGCTCGGCAGAGGAGAACACCACCACGCGGTTGTCGGTGGTAGCCAGCGCAAACAACAGGTTGGTACGAATCATTTTATACGCTTCCATCACTTGGAAGACGGTACGTTTGCTGGCTTTTTCGCCGGCGATTGCCTGCTTGGCCTCATTGGCCACGCTTTCGGCATTGGCAGAGGTGACCCCCGCATTGTCGATCTTTTTGATTTCGTCAGCCATGATTATTTCCCTCCCGTCTTCTTAGCTGTAGTGCCGGTAGCGGCACCCTTGTCCACCGTGCCGGTGGTATCCATAACCACACCCAACACGTTAACGTTAAAGCGATTCTTGATATCCTTGTCGTCCTTAATGGTGTTATCCATCAGGTAACGAACCAGAATCAAACCACAGGTCAGCAACAGGCCGAATACCGCACCCAAAATGGCGTTTCGGGCCACCATGGGCTCGTTGGCGGTGGCCTCATCAGCCTGATCAAAAGGAGCGATCGAAACCAGTTCACGCATGGCGCCCTCTACCAAACCGGGGGCAGTAGCCAGCATCTCTTCACAGATGACGCGAGACAACTCAGCGTTATCGGTGGTACAGATGATACGCAGCAAAGCGGTGTTTTCCACAGCGGTCATGCTCAGACTGGCACGCACGTCCGCACCGCTGACGTTAAAGTCATCGCTGCGCTTGTTAACGTTTTCAGCCACCGCATTCATCACGCGATTAGAACGAATCATGACGATGCACTCGTCCACCAACTTCTGAGAAGTGTCCAAACCGTTGGCACTGATACCGGTGTAGCTGCCGTCCTCGCTCTCTTTCGAGATATTCATGATGTATGCCGAGCAACGGGAGGAATAGGTGTTCTCAGTCAGCAGACCGGTTGCCACGCCAAATACCACCGCCATAGCCACCGCCACCGCGATGATCAGGCGCAGGTTTTGCAACAGCACCAGGAAAAACGAGCGCAAATCCAATTCTTTCATAGCGTCTCCTCATTTCACAATCATTTTCGTTTACGTCGATGCATCTAACAAAGGCGCACACGCATACATTTTATAATATAACATCATTACGCATACTTGTCAATGAAAATTTGAGCCGGCCAAAAAAGAAAGCAGTCTCCGCAAAGAGACTGCTTTCGTCACGTTTATTTTCCGAACACATAGGTGGGAAATGCCGGTTTTTCCACCTTGGCAGCGATGTCATCCGGCAGATTATCGATATTCCAGTAGGTATTCCCCACGTATTTGGCGCGAGGACGCCAGTCGATCTGTCGATGGGGCTGACGGCACACAAACGCGTTGCCTTCCAACGACCAATCGTCGCTGTCGAAGGGACCGCGGAACACCTCTACGTTCTCCATACACATATCGAAATAATTGTCGTGAATACGGGTACCCCCGTCATTTTCGTGCACCCAAATCAGGCCGTTGCGGTCGCTGATGCTGACGTTGTGGTGGATATCATTGTTGGTGGTCTTGTACATCAGCAATAAGAATCCACCTTCGTTATGGTGGCTGTAATTGTATCGGATGGTGCTGTCGTTGCAGGAAATATCAATATCAAAAGCTTGACCATCTTGCACGCCGTGAGTGTAGCACACCTCATTATACTGCATAATGGTGCCGTCCGCGTTGTGGGGCCACACCGCCGCATTGGGGCCAATGCGCATCTCATAGCAACAATGCTCCACGTAGTTGTACTCAATGAGCGTACCGATGGTAGAGTTGACCAAGATACCGTCACCGGCGGTGCGATAAATTTCGTTGCCGCGGATGACCACGTTGGTGCTGCCCAACCACGGACCCACCGTGGTATGGTAGAAATTGGTAACGTTGTCGCCATAGGGGTCGTTGTGATACTCGATACCTCTCCCCTCTGCCCAGGCACTCCACACCGAGATACCGGTGCGGTCGATATCGGCGATGACGTTGTTTTCGATGAGAATGTCGTCAAAATTGGTGGGAGTACCACCAATGGTACCCGTAGACACCACCAAAATGCCCTCACCGCAAAAGCGGGACATCTCCGCGTTGATATCGTGGATGTAGCAATCCTTCACGTGGATGTGATGACCGGTACCGTAGTCGTGCCAACGAATCAGGACGCCATAGCGATAGCGATTCTCCGCCGATTTGCGGAATTCGCTGTGGCTGTGCGGTTCCAGCACATGCTCAAACACCTGCTTGTAGTAGGGGTTGTAGTTGGTGATCTCCAGGCCCTCCACTTCCCAGTAATTCTGGTTGTAGAAAAGCACTGCCGCACCGTCGGTAAAGTCGCCCGCACGGGTGCCATGACTGCCGCAGCCGTCCACCACCGGTCTTTCGCCGCCGCCATAGGCACCAATACGAATGGGAGCCTCTGCCGTGCCGTCACCCAAGGGGTGCAACTGACCGCAGAAAACACAGCCACGCTTCAATAGGATCTCGTCACCCGGCAAAAAAGTGGTGGCGTTGATCTGATCCAGAGTTTCCCACGCCGTTTCGGGTGTCAAACCATCGTTTTCGTCACAACCGTACAAGGAATCGATGTAATAGCGCATAGCACTCCCCCATTTCGGATTTGTATGTTTTTATTAAACCGCAAACTTGGCCCAAAGTCAAGG
>JAZNED010000091.1:0-3469 GCA_045588425.1 Acutalibacteraceae bacterium | reverse complement strand
CCCTCCTTTTTCCTTTGGGCCTTTGTATACAGAAACCCGCCCTGCCCAGTCCGGGCAGGGCGGTTTGTGTGTGAAATTACTTGCAGGTGATGGTGTAGGTGTTGCGGTACAATTCGCCGGGGTTTAGGCAGATCATAGCGGATTTATCCTCCAGATTCTCCACTGCACCGGCGGGGGAGGGACTCTGTACCCAGGGCTCTAAGCACACGAAGGGCGCGTCGCTCTTGGGTGTGTGCCAAATGCCCAGATAGGGACTGTCGGGATAGGCGATGTGGACGCTGTGTTCGCTCTTGCCGCTGCACAGGGTGACGCCGCCGCAGGTATCCTGCAGGAAGATAGCGTCGTCGTCAAACAGGCTGTGCCGCAGAGGTAACACCTGATTGTCCTCCAAGGCAAACAGCGCCATTTTACCCAGATGGAAGCAGTTTTCGTCATTGACGAATTTCAGCGGCTGGCACTCCTTGTCAAACACCAGTTTGTAGTCCTCAAACGCGGTGCCCTCGGTCAGCGGTACGTTAAATCCGGGGTGACCGCCCACCGAGAAGATCATTTCTTTGTCGTCCTCGTTGCGCACGATGGTGATTACCGCCAAACGGTCCTCATTCAGGGTATAGGTCATCTCCAGCACGAAGCGGAAGGGATAGGCCGCCAGCGTGTCCTCGTCGGGTTTTAACTGCAGGGTGAGGGAGGAGGCAGTTTGATGCTGTACTTCCCACTCTTTGCCGCGAGCAAAGCCGTGAGAGCCCATCTCGTAGGTCTCACCGCGGTAGATATACTTATTTTCCCACAGACGACCGCAGACGGGGAAGAGGTTGCTGGCGCGGCGAACCCAGTATTGGCTGTCGCCCTGCCACAGATATTCGGTGCCGTCCTCCACACTGCGGATGGACTGCATCTCGGCGCCCAGGCTACTGACCTTGACACGCAGCTTGTCGTTTTCGAGAATATAGATCATAGGAAAACCTCCTTGAATAGCGTTGTTAACCATATTAGTATACCACCATTTGCCAAAAAATGCAAGTGGGAGAGAATTTGCGTTGAACACTTGACATTTTCTTCACAGAGTGTTAAACTAAACTGAAAGTGTTGATGGGGACGGCTTGCCGTTGGCCGATGCAGAGAGCGCTCGTTTTGGTGAAAGAGCGTGACGCCGCCGCAAAATGCCCACCACCCCGGAGCGTGCGCCGAAATAAGGCGTAACGGCTGACCCCGTTATCGGTCGCCAAAGCGCTGTCCTACGACGGCGGAAATTGGGTGGAACCACGTGGCTTTATGACCTCGTCCCATACTGGGACGAGGTCTTTTTATTTTGATTTTTATTATGTCTGGAGGACTGTATTATGTTGAAGATTACCCTGCCCGGCGATGTAATCCGTGAGGTGGAGCCCGGCACCACCATCGACGCGCTGTGCCGCGACATCTCTATGGGTCTGTACCGCAACGCCTGCGCCGCTTATGTGGACGGCAAGGTGGCCGACCTGCGCAACGAGCTGACCGCCGATTGCGCCGTGTCCATCCTGACCTTTGACGATCTGGACGGTCGCAAGGCTTATTGGCACACCGTGTCCCACGTGATGGCACAGGCCATTAAGCGCCTGTACCCTGAGGTCAAGCTGGCCATCGGTCCCTCCATCGACGAGGGCTTCTACTACGACATCGACGCCGACTTCTCCATCACCCCCGAGGTGCTGGATGCCATCGAGGGCGAGATGAAGAAGATTATCAAAGAGGGTCTGGAGATTACTCGTTTCACCCTGCCTCGTGCCGAGGCTCTGGAGCGTATGTCCGACGAGCCTTACAAGGTGGAGTTGATCAACGACCTGCCCGAGGATGCGCAGATCTCCTTCTACACCCAGGGTGAGTTCACCGACCTGTGCGCCGGTCCTCACCTGACCGATACCGGCCGCCTGAAGGCGGTGAAGCTGCTGTCTGCCACCGGCGCCTACTGGCGTGGCGACTCCAGCCGCAAGATGCTCACCCGCATCTACGGCATCGCCTTCCCCAAGGCAAGCCAGTTGGAGGAGCATTTGGTGCGCCTGGAGGAGGCCAAGAAGCGCGACCACAATAAGTTGGGTCGTGAGCTGGAGCTGTTCTCCACCGTGGACGTCATCGGTCAGGGTCTGCCCATTCTGTTGCCCAAGGGCGCTCGTATGATCCAGCTGATGCAGCGCTGGATTGAGGACGAGGAGCAGAAGCGCGGCTACCTGCTGACCAAGACCCCCCTGATGGCCAAGCGTGAGCTGTACAAGATCTCCGGCCACTGGGATCATTACCGTGACGGTATGTTCATTATGGGCGATCCCGACGACGAGGAGAAGGAGTGCTTCGCTCTGCGTCCCATGACCTGCCCCTTCCAGTATCAGGCTTACCTCAACCGCGCCCGTTCCTACCGCGACCTGCCCATGCGTTTGGGCGAGACTTCCACCCTGTTCCGTAACGAGGACTCCGGCGAGATGCACGGCCTGATCCGTGTGCGCCAGTTCACCATCTCCGAGGGTCACTTGGTGCTCCGTCCCGATCAGTTGGAGGAGGAGTTCAAGGGCTGTCTGGAGCTGGCTAAGTACTGTCTGGACACCGTGGGCATGCTGGAGAATTGCTCCTTCCGCTTCTCCCAGTGGGATCCCGAGAACCCCAAGAACAAGTACGAGGGTACCGCCGAGCAGTGGAACGAGGCACAGGACGTCATGAAGAAGATTTTGGACAACCTGGGCGTGGAGTACTCCATCGGTATCGACGAGGCCGCTTTCTACGGTCCCAAGCTGGATATCCAGTACAAGAACGTGTTTGGCAAAGAGGACACCATCGTCACCATCCAGATCGATATGCTGCTGGCTGAGAAGTTCGGTATGGAGTATACCGACGCTGATGGTCAGAAGAAGACCCCCTACATCATCCACCGCACCTCTCTGGGTTGCTACGAGCGTACTTTGGCTTACCTCATCGAGCGCTTTGCCGGTGCGTTCCCCCTGTGGCTGGCTCCCGATCAGGTGGTGGTGCTGCCTGTTACTGACCGTGCCCACGAGTACGCCAAGAACGTGGAGGCACAGCTGAAGGCCGCCGGCATCCGTGCCGAGGGCGACTACCGCAGTGAGAAACTGGGCTACAAGATCCGCGAGCATCAGCTCAAGAAGGTGCCCTATATGCTGGTCGTTGGCGACCGCGATATGGAGAACGGTACCGTGTCCGTCCGTACTCGCGGCGGCGAGGACTTGGGCGCTATGTCCGCCGAGGAGTTCATCGCCAAGGTTCTGGTGGAGATCGCCACCAAGCACCGCGACAACTAATAAACGCAAAAAATAACCCGAACGCTATTGCGTTCGGGTTATTTTTGTATGTAACTTAGAATAGAAACAAGCCTTCCCCTTGAGGGGAAGGTGGCATTTGCGGAGCAAATGACGGATGAGGTGGTCGCAGAGCGATAGTGTCTGCACAAATCTTAATAACGCCGACTATCGTCGGCTACACCTCA
>JAZNED010000090.1:0-3789 GCA_045588425.1 Acutalibacteraceae bacterium | reverse complement strand
GCAGTTCCAGGCTTCTGCGCAACGACACACCTGGACCAGGGAGTACGCAAGGCGATTTCATACATAATGGAGCATCCGGAAACACAGCGGGAGGATCCTGAATTCGACGCTTGGTGCGACAAGGTTATCGAAACCCTGGAGGCTGCAAAGGCTTCATTGGCCAGATGATAAATTCATCTGGTTCGGATATTGCTGACTGTTGGTTCGCGGGTTTTTGGTTATATTTGAAGGAATAAACTAACTCAAATATCGTATTATGGATTATCTATTGATTCTTCTCGCTGTTTCGATGGCGGTTTCTGGACTCGGATGGATTTATTTCATCTATTTCTTCAGCATCGGTTATGGATTCGGAGTTTCCGCTCTGGCAGTTACCATGGCTGTACTCTTCAAGGATGTGATCACATTGCCGACAGCATTGCTTTGTGCGGTGATGTTCATTTTCGGATGCAGGCTCGGACTTTATCTTCTTACCCGTGAAAAGAGGTCTCCGGAGTATAAGAAGATCCTTTATGGACCGGATGCTGCCAAGAAGAAGCCTCTTTTTGTGGTGATAACTGTATGGATCTTCTGTGCCTTGCTTTATGTCGGTCAGGTGAGCCCAGTGGCATTCTTCCTTGCCAATAAAGCGGCCGGAGCCCCTGTAAACGAGGTCTGGGCATGGATCGGAGCCGTATTGATGGCTTCAGGAGTTGTGCTTGAAAGCGTGGCCGACGCACAGAAAAAGGCGGCAAAGAAGATCAACAAGCATAGATTTGTGGATACCGGGGTGTACAGGCTTGTCCGTTGTCCGAACTATCTCGGTGAGCTGGTCATCTGGACCGGTGCCTTCATAGTATGTTTCGGCGCGTGCTGCTCTGCATGGCAGTGGATCATTGCTGCAATAGGATACATCGGAATCGTGTACGTGATGTTCAGCGGTGCCAGAAGACTGGAGATCCGTCAGAACGGAGCATATGGAAAAGACCCTGAGTATCAGGCGTATATCAAAAAGACACCGATCCTTCTACCGTTCGTTCCGATCTACAGTGTCGAAAAACACAAGTGGCTTCAGGCTTAAGCCCTCTGCAATAAACGAAAAAGACTCTCAGAATGCTCTGGGAGTCTTTTTGTCATTCTTATTTGAAATACTGAAGATTATCGAAGCTTGGCTTCAGCTGGCCCTGCTCGATCTTATGGATGATTTCCACTACTTTGTCGTTCATCGGGGTAGGGCAGCCGACCTTTCTGCCGTAGTCGGAAACGGCTCCGTTGATTGCGTCCACCTCGGTCAGCTTACCTTTTTCGAGGTCTTGGAGCATGCTGGCCTTCAGTTTGGCGTGTTTGCGGATGGCGATAGGGATTATGAAGAATGAGATTGCTTTCTTCAATGCTCCCTTGTAGTCAAGAAGCTTGACGATGTCCTTGCCTTGAACCGGCTCGATTCTGATGCCGCCGGCTGCACATACGTCGATGCATTCCTTGATCAGGGCCTGCACGATGCGGCGAGATTCCTTCGGTGCGGCTGCTTCTCCGAATGTACATCCGAGCACAGCGCTCATGCCTGAGAATGAGGCGTTTATCAGAAGCTTGCTCCAGCGTGTGCCTATGAAGTTTTCCTCCACATCGACTGTGCCCATCTTCTCGAGCAGCTCCTTGACCTTGTCGAAGTGCCTGCTTCGGTTAGCCGATATCGATCCCAATGAGAATGACAGTGCGTCAGGTTCGCTTGTGAGTTCGCATACGCCCGGACCCTGCATGGTAGCGCCCCATGCCACAGTACATCCAAGTACTCTTTCCTCCCCGAGAATGCCAGCGATCTGCATCTCCGGCAGCCCGTTCTGGAATGTGACGAGAACTCCGTCAGGCGCAAGGAAGCCCTTCAGCATCTGCACGACTTCCTTGTTGTTCTGCTGCTTGGTCATCAGGAAGATGATGTCGTATTCCCCGGACATCCGGTCTGGGGTATATGCTGTGACTTTCTGAGTGAATTCCACAGTTCCTGTGACTTTGGCCCCGCTGGAATTCAGTGCCTCCACATGTGCTTTGTTTCTGTTGATCAGCTCGATAGCTTCGCCTGCCTTGCTGATGAATGCTCCGAGAATCGTGCCCAATGATCCGGCACCGTATATTGCTGTACGCATGGTCTTGTCCTTTTAATGTAAATACTGACCGTAAAGTTAGTTAACTTTTTGAATGCGCCGCCCGCGACACAGATTTTTCTGCGTTTTTGGGTGTGTCGCTGCGGGTGGTGGTGCGGATTGCGGCGATTTGTGCTCGCGACACAGGTTTTTCGGTGGTTTTGGGTGTGTCGCTGAGGGTGGTGGTGCGGATTGCGGGGTTTTGTGTTCGCGATACAGGGTTTTCTGCCGTTTTGGGTGTGTCGCTGCGTGTGGTGGTGCAGATTGTGGGGTTTTGTGCTCGCGATACAGGTTTTTCTGCGATTTTGGGTGTGTCGCTGCAGTTGGCAGGGCGGAATGCGGGGTTTTGTGTTCGCGATACAGGTTTTTCTGCGTTTTTGGGTGTGTCGTTGCGGGTGGTGGTGCGGATTGCGGCGATTTGTGCTCGCGACACAGGTTCTTCGGTAGTTTTGGGTGTGTCGCTGCGGGTGGTGGGGCGAAATGGAGGGTTTTGTGTTCGCGATACAGAGTTTTTGTCGTTTAGGGTGTGTCGCTGCGTGTGGTGGTGCAGATTGCAGGGTTTTGTGTTCGCGATACAGAGTTTTTCGTCGTTTTGGGTGTGTCGCTGCAGATGGAGGGGCAGAATGCGGGGTTTTGCGTTCGCGATACAGAGTTTTCTGCGATTTTGTGTGTGTCGCTGCGGGTGGCGGTGCGGATTGCGGGGTTTTGGGTTCGCGATACAGGTTTTTTCGCTGTTTTGGGTGTGTCGCTGCGGGTGGCGGTGCGGATTGCGGGGTTTTGCGTTCGCGATACAGGGTTTTCTGCCGTTTTGGGTGTGTCGCTGCGGGTGGTGGTGCGGATTGCGGGGTTTTGTGTTCGCGATACAGGGTTTTCTGCCGTTTTGGGTGTGTCGCTGCGTGTGGTGGTGCAGATTGTGGGGTTTTGTGCTCGCGATACAGGTTTTTCTGCGATTTTGGGTGTGTCACTGCAGTTGGCAGGGCGGAATGCGGGGTTTTGTGTTCGCGATACAGGTTTTTCTGCGTTTTTGGGTGTGTCGCTGCGGGTGGTGGGGCGAAATGGAGGGTTTTGCGTTCGCGATACAGGTTTTTCTGCTGTTTTGGGTGTGTCGCTGCGTGTGGTGGTGCAGATTGCAGGGTTTTGTGTTCGCGATACAGAGTTTTTGTCGTTTAGGGTGTGTCGCTGCAGATGGAGGGGCAGAATGCGGGGTTTTGCGTTCGCGATACAGAGTTTTTCGTCGTTTAGGGTGTGTCGCTGCAGGTGGCGGTGTGGATTGCGGGGTTTTGTGTTCGCGATACAGGGTTTTTCGTCGTTTTGGGTGTGTCGCTGCAGATGGAGGGGCAGAATGCGGGGTTTTGCGTTCGCGATACAGAGTTTTTCGTCGTTTAGGGTGTGTCGCTGCGTGTGGTGGTGCAGATTGCAGGGTTTTGTGTTTGCGATACAGAGTTTTCTGCGATTTTGTGTGTGTCGCTGCTGGTGGCGGGGCGAAATGGAGGGTTTTGTGTTCGCGATACAGGTTTTTTCGCTGTTTTGGGTGTGTCGCTGCGCGGTGTGGTGCGGATTGCGGTGCGGTACGGGCTGCGGATGCTGGCTGGAGATGGCTGGGAAGATGTTGCCTGGTTGTCGGTATGGCTGTCGTTCTGGTTGTCCGGCAGTCAGTCTCGTTGGTTGT
>JAZNED010000089.1:0-13276 GCA_045588425.1 Acutalibacteraceae bacterium | reverse complement strand
TCTGGCCACCGATAGAACCGGCCTGCTTCGCGGTCAGGTCACCGTTATAACCCTGCTTCAGGTTGACGCCCACCTCGCTGGCAGCCTCCATCTTGAAGCGATTCAGACCCTCGCGGGCCTCGGACACTACGCTCTTGTTGTTCATACTGTTACACCTCTCTGTCACACGCGGCGGTTTTGCCGCCGCAAATTCGTTTTGCGTTTGCAAACCTATTGTGTGTCTCACGCAAACAAATACACAAGACAATTTGTGACAAATCAGCGCAAAAATGGCAACCGCTCGATTGTAAAGCGAAAGAGCCTGCAACCGAAGCCACAGGCTGTCTCATATCAAAGCTTAGTTGAACACTTCATTGATTTTGGTTTGGATTTCGCCGTCGGTAGCGTCCAGCACGTTTTTGGGCGTGCTGGCGTTCATCAGCACAGGCTGATACAACTCACTCCTTTTTGTCAAGCGGTAATATGCCTTACATTCACAAATTCAGCAAATCACACCGGAATTGCCATTGACAAATATGTAAAACAATAGTATATTTATGTCACAGACTTTGTGCACTACAGACAAGGTTTTATCCATCGGTTATTTTTCGAGGGAAAGAGAGGTGACTTTGGTCGGATTCATCCGACGTCAAACCCGCAATTCCTATAACCGAAGGGAGAGAACCTAATGAACCACAGAGCAATTACCAAAAAACTGCTCAGTATCTTGGCGGTCATCTGTATTTTATTGACGGGAATACCGATGGTCTCTGCCACCTCCACGGACGATCTGAGCGATGTAGCCCTGTCCTTGTACGAGGAGACGTACAATAGCTTGATAGGGCGTATTACCGATCGCGGATACACCGAAACGTCGTTAACCGGCGCGTACAGCGGTATGTATCTGCGAGACAGCGCCATTCAGATTATGGCGCAAAACGCTTACGGTGACTACCATCTATCCCGTGAGATGCTGCAATTCATTATGGGCCAGCATCAGGATTTGGGATGGGAGTACACCCAGCACATTCTCGGCTATTTCAACGAGACCAACTCCAATTATGAGAATACTTACCTTACTGCCTCTGCCAATTTGGCTGAGGCTTATTTAGGTTGTGCGGATGTTGGCTCGGAACAATGGAATATCCTGAGCGATTACGTGTACGGCGCATTCACGCCCGACACCAACGTAATCGAGACAGTCCGTGTGTACGTGAAGTGCATGGCAGGCTCCGGCACTCTGGGTGCCGCCATCTGCACCGACGTGTACGGTAAGGGTGAGACGTTGGGCGAAACAACGATTTCTTTCTCCGTCTCCAAAGACACGGAAGGCTGGCAGACCCTGACCTTCGACCAGCCCGTAGCGGTGGCGAAGGGTCAGACCTACTACCTGCGCTTGGGCAGTGACGGCGGCAAGGTCACCCTGTGGGGTGCCGCTGCCTCCGGCACCGACGAAAACCGTGCCTATGTAGACGCCGGCCGTAGCGGCGGTGGTTGGCGCACCAACTACCTGCCCAATTTCATCATCAACGCTGATGAAACCTCTACCGAATATCTCGGTTGCACCGAGCTGGGCGCTGAGCACTGGAACATCCAGAACGACTACATCTGGGCACCTTTTGCTACCTCCGCCAACTCCGTGGATAGCGTGCAAGCATACGTCCGTGTGCAGCCCGGCGTGGGTACTCTGACCGCCGCCATCTGCACCAACTACTACGGCAAGGGCGAGGTGCTGGGTACCGCTACCCTGAACTGCAACTACGCGACTGCCACCAAGGGTTGGCAGACCCTGACCTTTGACCAGCCTGTGGCGGTCAATCCCGGTCAGGTGTACTACCTGCGCTTTGGCTCCGACGACGTGAAGGTGACTCTGTGGGGTAAGGATAGCCCCACCGCCAACAATCCTTGGCAGGAGCACGTGGACGACCGACGCAGCGGCTCCGGTTGGAGCAACAATCGCTTGGTCAACTTTGAAATTGCCGGTTCCGCCGCTTCCGAGATTGACGCTTATCTGGGTTGCACCGAGATTGGCAGCGAGCAGTGGAACATCCAAAGCGATTACGTGTACGGCGCATTCGTGCCGAACACCGATATCATCGACTACGTCAAAGCCTACGTGAAGGTGCGCCCCGGCATGGGCAGTCTGACTGCAGCCATCTGCACCGATGTGTACGGCAAAGGCGAGACGCTGGGCACTGCTACCCTCTCCTGCAATTATTCTGCAGACGCAGAAGGTTGGCAGACCCTGACCTTTGACACGCCCGTAGCCGTTCAGGCAGGCGAAACCTATTACCTGCGCCTCGGCTCCGACGATGTGAAGGTCACCCTTTGGGGTACCGCCACCAATGGCGACGACGACTATCGCTCCTACGTGGACGCCGGCCGTGCCGGCAGCGGATGGCGCACCGCCTTCCTGCCCAACTTCGAGATTCCCGGTGCGGCTCCGCAGGAAGATTCGGTCATCGTCACGCTGGACGGCAACACCGCCGGTCTGCAGGTCGTGCCGGTGCTGGAAAATGAGAAGATTTCTTCTCTGCGCGTAATTCTGAGCCGCGACGAGGAGGCTAAGGGTATCCTGAAGGCCACTCTGTCCAAGGGCTACGGCAGCAATGCCATCCGTGTGGATTGGTACGAGATGGATATCAAAGAGATTCCCGTTGGCGGTGACTGGGTGAAGTTAAGCTTCGCCCTCCCCTTAAACGAAGTGGACGCCTCTCAGGCTTACAGCCTGAAATTGGAATTGGTAAACGCCGAAGGCAAGGTTTACTGGCACGGCACCAACGAACTGGACCAGTACGGCACCTTCACCATAGAGGGCGACAAATACGTCTCCGTGGACGGCGAGGCCAGTTTCGAGGCTTACAAGACCAGCGGTGCCTCCGTGTGGTCCAGAGAGATCCAACCGGATGGCAACTATATGTTCATCCACGCATGGTATCAGTACGCCATGGGATGTCTGGACAACGAGGACAACCGCATCTTCATCGCCGAATCCTATCCCATCATTCGCACCTATGCCAACTATTATTTGGATAACGGTTACATTGGCGAAAACGGTTTGATGCGCAACCCCTACTTCGAGCACAGCCGTGAGGGCCGTAAGTGGAATTCCTACGACCTCATTACCAACGTGTTCGCCTCTCAGGCACTGTATGAGATGAGCCGTTTCGCCGCAGATCACGGCGATGCCGCCTCTGCCGCCAAGTGGAGCGCCGCATCCGCCGCTTTGACCGAGGCGATTGCCGAGCATTTGATCACCGAATACGACGGTGTGACCATCTACGCCGAGCTGTATGACATCGACAACAGCACCTTTATCCCCGGCATCAGCTGGGTGAACCTGGCTCCTATGGCAGCGGAATGGTACGCCATGGACAACCAGATCATGCAGAACACGCTGGATCTGTACGGCGTGTACGCCACTACGACCATCCACGGCTACGAGATGCTGCATACCAACGGCACCTTGGGTGAGATAAAGGATGGCGTCAGCGTCATTGGCAAGGGCTTGTCTTGGGAGATTATGTATTACCACGCCATCGGTAATAAAGACCGTGAGGAGTATCTGCTCTCCTTCATCGAGACGGTGGCGGCAGAGTGCGGTGTCTATCCCGAAAACTACCGCAACGACCGCCTGGCTGACCCCGGCAACCAGGAGCATGCCTCTTGGCAGTTCTATGCCGTCAGCTTTGCCCATCCCGAGTTGACCAAGAACTATGCCCTGGATCAGCTGGCCGCTTTGGTGACACAGGCAGACAATATTGACGTAGATCGCCTGAGAGAAGAATCTCTGGGCGAGCCTCTGGACAACGTCTATGCGCTGAGCGCAAAAGCGCAGAAGGCACTGATGAACGAGCGCACCACCAAGGACGAGGCCGACCTACTGGCAGAGGAATTGCTGGATGCGTTGGATTATCTCTCCTACGTGGACGAAGCGCCGCGAGCACGTTTGCTGCCCACCGGCGGTCAAACCAGTAAGATGGAGATGAGTGAGACCACCTTGGGTCTGGCATTCAGCTTTACGCTTGAGATGGACGGTGCAGCTGTCAACAGTAGAAACGTGTTTGACAGCACCAACGCCACTGTGGATGTGGCGGACAACAACATCCCCTATCAGTTGGTGCGCATGGGTGCCGTCGTCACCAACAGTCGTACCGTTGGAGAGGATCGTGAGATCTTTACTCTGGACAACACCAACTCCGTCAACGTAAAAGACGTGCCTGCAGTCTACGCCTATGACGTTGGCGAGACTTACGCTACCTACTCGGTGCGTATCACCAACATTCCTCTGCATCACGATCAGACCCCCATTTATGCTCGCCCTTATTACGTGTATCTCTTCAACGGCGAAGAGGTCGTTGTATATGGTGACGTTTATTCCCAGAGCTATACGCCTCAGGATTCCAACGACGTCACTATGGATTGGTAAGAAAGGGGGACGTGACAGTGAAATTACGTAAATTCTTAGCCATTTTGACCTGTACGGCTCTTTTGTGCGGCGTGCTGCCCGTTGGCAGCGGCGTTGCGGCTGCGACGGATAATCTGGTCATCAACGGCGACTTTGAAGGCGGTACCACCGAGGGCTGGAAGACTTTTGACGCCACGGCGGTATCCACCGAAGCGGCCCATTCCGGTCAATACGGCGTTGCCACCTCCGGCGCGGGTAACTGGAACAGTGTGCTGACACAAAACGTGGCGGTGGAGGCGAACAAAACCTACACCATCACCATCTGGGCGAAAACCATCGCCGGTGGTGTGAATATCCACGTGAAGAACAACATCAACAGTGGCGATGCATTCGTCACCAATTATTTCAGCAATACCGAGTGGACTAAGCTGACCTTTATCGTCACCACTACCAACTCTACTAAGTCTCTGTTCCTCAACTTCTGCGGTGCAGGCACCGAGCAGACCGAGGTGGTGTGGCTGGACGACATCTCCATTGTGGAAACACCGCTCATCACCAACGGTGATTTCGAGAGCGGCGACGCTACCGGTTGGACGACCAACAAGAGCACCTCCGTGGCAAAGGAAGCCGCCTATTCCGGCAACTACGGCCTGCACTTGGTAGGCGAGGGCAACTGGAACAGTATGGCGCACCAAACCTTTGCCGTCACTGCCGGCGCTACCTACGAGCTGACCTTCCGTCTCAAGACCAACGCTGTCGGCGCTAACATCCACATTCAGGATGGCGTTACCAAAGAGACATTGGCCAAGGGCGGCTGGTTTACTACCACCGAATGGACCGAGCTAAGCTACACCATCACCGCTATCGGAAACACCATTTTCCTCAATTTCTGCGGTGGCGGTACCGGTAGCATCGAAGACTTGTACCTGGATGATGTCACCCTGACCCGTTTGGCTACGGCCAGCGATGACGGCTTCATCAAAAACGGTAACTTTGAGACCGGAAACGACGACTATTGGACCGTATTCCAAGAGACCTCCATCTCTGAGGCGGCAGCCTACGAAGGCAGTTACGGCGCCGTGCTGAAGGGTGACGGCGGCTGGGGCAGTACGCTGAACCAGACCTTTACCACCGTAGTGGGCAGCGAATACGTGGTCACCTTCTATCTGAAAACGGTACAGAAAGGCACCAACATCCAGATTAAGAACGGTGAGACCAAACTGACCAGCACGTGGTACAGCAACACCATCTGGACCAAGCTGAGCCTGACCTTCACGGCCGTCTCCACCACCACGACGTTGAATTTCTGCGGCGGTGGTACCGGCGAGACCGAAATCGTCTATCTGGATAACGTTGTGATGACCGAGATTCTGCCCATCGTGCAGGAAGAGGTCGTCACCGGCGGCGAATCCAGCATCCGCGACACTGCTTTTGGCACTAAGGCGTTGGCTTTCCGCTTCACCGTGGACGCTGACGGCGCACAGACGGTGAATACCACCGAATACGTCGCCAATTCCGCGATTGTAAAACCTTGGATCAATGACGATGCCACCTATGCATTGAAATACGCAGGTGCCATCGTCTCTATCGACCAGAGCATTGAGGCCGAGTCTATGGAGCACGACGACGTGGACAAGAAGAAGACGAAGGACGTCACTGCCAAATATCTGTGTGATATTGCGGAGGATTCCTTCTCCTTTGCGGTGCGTGTCATCGATATTCCCGACGCTCAGGTGAATACCATGATCTACGTCCGTCCCTACTACGTATATGAAGACGAAAACGGACGTGAACAGATTATCTACGGTGATACCTATTACAACTGTTACAATAACTTAGTAAATGCAATGATAGGAGAATAATTATGAAAAAGTATCAAGCACCTGAAATGAATCAGCTCTCTTTTATCGCTGAGCAAGAGATAGCCGGCATCACTCACGGCAGCAACATTCACAACGATGTGGAACTGGCATGGTAATCGGGCGATTTTTTGTGTCTGTTAATGGTTAAGGCTTGTTGTCGCCCCTTAAGAAAGGATCGCGCCTTTCTCCCAAGTTTTCAAAAGAACAACTTGCTCCAAAATACTTTATTAGGAGGAATCAAAAATGAAAATGCGTAAACTGATTGCCGTTTTGGCAGCGGCGTTGATGCTGTGCTCCCTGCTGCCTGTTTCCGCTATGTCCGTATCCGCCGCCGAGACCTATCTGGGTTGCGAGACCACCGGTAGCGAACAATGGAATATTACGACCGACTACGTGTATGCTGCTTTTACCCCCGGTGCCAGCATGATCGATGCCGTTAAGGCTTATCTGCGTGTCCGTGCCGGCGAGAGTACCATCACCGCCGCCATCTGCACCGACGTGTACGGTAAGGGCGAGGTGCTGGCTGAGGCGTCCCAGTCCTTTAATCCCGGTGGCAGCACCAACGTATGGGCAGAATTTGTCTTTGACGCTCCCGTGAACGTCAACCCCGGCCAGACCTATTATCTGCGCATCGGTTCCGTGGGCAGCCCCAAGATCACGATGTATGGCTATGCCACCACCAGCACTGACGACTATCGTGCCTATGTGGACAACGGCCGCTCCGGTAGCGGCTGGCGCACCAACTATCTGCCCAACATCGTCGTGAGCGAGGTTGAGAGCAAACTGTACCTAGGTTGTACCGAACTGGGTGCTGAGAACTGGAACATCCAGGGCGACTATATCTGGGCTCCCTTTGCTACTTCCGCTGACCACATCACCGCCATCAAGGCTTACGTCCGTGTGCAGCCCGGCGTGGGTACCTTGACCGCCGCCGTCTACACCGACTATTACGGCAAGGGCGAGCTGGTGGCCGCCGCTACCCTGAACTGCAACTACGAGTCCGCCACCAAGGGTTGGCAGACCCTGACCTTCGACCAGCCCGTGGCGGTCAATCCCGGTCAGGTCTACTACGTCCGCTTCGGCTCCGACGACGTGAAGGTCACCCTGTGGGGTAAGGACAGCGCTACCGCCCAAGATCCCTGGCAGGAGCACGTAGACGCCGGTCGCGCCGGCACCGGCTGGAGCAACAACCGCCTGGTCAACTTCGAGGTAGTCGAGATGAAGACCTATCTGGGTTGCACCGAGTTGGGCGCTGAAAACTGGAATATCCAGAACGACTATCTGTGGGCTCCCTTCTCTACCGCTGCCAACTATGTGGACGGTGTGAAGGCCTATGTCCGTGTACAGCCCGGTGTCGGCACCCTGACCGCTGCCCTCTGCACCGACTATTACGGTAAGGGCGAGGTGCTGGGCACCGCTGTCCTGAATTGCAACTATGAGTCCGCCACCAAGGGCTGGCAGACCCTGACCTTTGACCTGCCCGTGGCGGTCAACCCCGGCCAGGTCTACTACATCCGCTTGGGTTCCGACGACGTGAAGGTCACCCTGTGGGGTAAGGACAGCGCCACCGCTAACGACCCTTGGCGTGAATTCGTTGATGTGGGCCGTGCCGGCACCGGCTGGAGTAACAACCGTCTAGTGAATATGGAGATTGTGGAGACCTCCATCGGCGACGTCATTTCCTGCGATGGTCAGTCTATCTCTGAGGACGTGAACGGCCTGGCTTTCAAGTTCACCATGAATGCTAGCAACATCGCCGTAAAAAACGGCAACCACATCGTTTTGGATGCCGCCTCTGCCGCACCCTTCGCCAACGGCAAGAACTACGTGCTGAGCCGCATTGGTGCCGTTGCTTCCAACGATCCCGGCTCGGATCTGTCTTTGGATAGCCTCTCGGATCGCACGAAAGACATCGAGATCAAATACACCTATGCCCTAGATGAAGATTCGGTTGAGTTTACTGTCCGCATCATCAACATCCCGGATGCAAATAAGGATACCGTTATCTCGGTACGTCCCTACTACATCCTGAGCAACGGCGAACAGTCCGTCATCATCTACAACGACGTGGTGACCGGTACCTACAACGCCTGCGCATAACCCCACCACACAACCAAAAATTCCCCTTTCTTTGGCTGACGAACATACGTTAGTAATGTAAAATAAGAATGCTGTTTCCGGCTGTCTGATAGTTGCCGATGGGTACCTCGATGTACCTACTAAGTCTGTTTAACCATTTCGAC
This sequence comes from Acutalibacteraceae bacterium, assembly GCA_045588425.1. Lineage (GTDB taxonomy): Bacteria > Bacillota > Clostridia > Oscillospirales > Acutalibacteraceae > UBA5905. The sequence goes on along the minus strand of JAZNED010000089.1, from coordinate 4,784 downwards.
GGTGCGGCCCCGGCCTTCACATAAGATAACGTCTCCTCACTTGAGGAAACCGTCAACTCCTTACCGAAAGGACTTTTGTGAAGGTAAATCAATGTAATGTAACATTAGGTTTCCGTAAATCGGTTCCAAAACAGCTGGCTATCTATGATCGGGTTTCGTAGATAGCCTTCTTATTTTTACAGTAATCAAAAACACAATAGGGAGGAAAAGAACGTATGAAAAAATCACTTTCTATTTTACTGTCTATGTGTATGATTCTGACTCTTTTTAATGGTCTTGGTATCTTCGCCGTAACAGCGGCGAGTTACGACACCATTCCATTGAACGGTTTCACCACCTGGACGCAAACTGAACTGGATAAATCCAGCGGTAACAACGGCTATGCCAATGGCTGTTGCACGAAATTGACGGTAATCAAGGATGCCGCATACATTGTAGGCGACGGCAATCAAGCCATCAAAGCCGTGTACGGCAACAGTGGCTCGGCTTACAACAACTGCATCGTAAACTGGACTTACGGCACCGGCGGACCTTGTACCGCAGGCAACGTATGGGCTCCCACGTCCGGTACCGTCAACTACGCCGACTACGAGGGCGTTCGCATAGCCGTGCTCAACGCCAACGGCCAACCCGCCAACTTCACCAAGATTACTCTCCGCGTTACCAACGGCGCCAACTATTCTTCCAAGATGCGCTATTGGGAAGGGGCTCCCGTCCGTGATGCGGACGGCTATTTCTACTTTGACTTTGCATCCTTTAAAACCAACGGTGCCGCTCCCGGAACCGACATTTACGATTATTTAAAGAACTACGCCTCCGGCATTTCCATGCTGTGTTATGGTAGCAGCGCAGAAAACACCTGCTACTATTCCGCCGTAGAGTTGTATCGCACCTCCAACGGCAGCAACGTGAGTAAAGGTGACTTGACCGCCGCCGTCAACAAGTTAGCTGCTCTGGACGCTACCTCTTACGCTGAACAGATCGCTACGGCGCAATCGGTGCTGAACAATGACGGCGCTACTCAGGACGAGGTAGATGCTCAATTAGCCATCATTAACGCCTGTATTGCCGACTACAAGGCCGGCCTGAGCGATAACTACACCTACGTACAGATGGACGGCATCCAGAAATGGACCTCTGCCGAGGCCGCATCGATGAATGGCTTTGGCGCCACTTACTCCATCTCCAATGAAGGTTTGGTGGGCGATGCGACCCAATCCCTAAAGATGACGGCTACCGGTGCCAACACTCGCTTCTGTTTTGCCACTCAGAAAAACGGCGGCGCATTTAGTGCCATTAACCCTTTCCAAATCACCAACGCCGAGGACGGTAAGCTGTCCGATTACGACGGTATCGCCATCGCCTTCTCGGATAAAAACGGCAACGAAATTCCCATCACCCAGTTTACCGCCCGTCTGATGCGCGACAGCGCTGACTGGGGCGAGTATTGGAAATACGAGGCGAACTATACCAACATCGACACCTGCTATGTTAACGGCTACTATCACTTGAAATTCTCCGATTATACCGCATTGACCGGTATCATCGACGACCTGAAAGTGATGTCTATTCTGTTCTACAAGAGCGTAAGTGCCGGCGAAACAGCCTACATCTCCGATATGAAAGCTTTCAAGGTGAAAGAAGACGTTCGCTATCATAAACTGAGCGATGCCATTAACACCTTGAAGAACTACAACCAAAATGGTGTGTACGACGATGCTATCGCCGCTGCCGAAACGGTGCTGAACAACAAGGCGGCCACACAAGAGGAAGTGGATGCCGCCACCACGGCTGTGAACGCAATCCTGCGCGATCTGCTGCTTGCACCGGTGGAGTTTGATGAGGATAACATCGTGATGTCCTTCGGTGCCATCAGCGATATTCATATCAACGGCGACGCGAACAGCTATAATTGCAATAAGTACACGAATGCTCTGCAGCTGCTGAAAAAATACGCCGGCGGTAATTTGGACGCAGTCACCATCGCCGGAGACATCTCCGCCAGCGAGTATGACAGCAGCATCGGCAACGCTTTTAAAACCATCACGGACAGTCAGTTGGGAGAGGACGCCAACGTGTTCTTCGTTACCGGTAATCACGACGCACAGGGTGACCAGTGGTCCACTTTGTCTCAAATCTATACCGATCTGGCAAAGTATACCGAGAAGGATCTGCCTTCCAGCCAGCACGATCGCGGAAACCGCCACGCGATCATCGGTGGCTACCACTACATCGCCGTGAATATGATGGACTACTGGAACGCTTCCGAAGCCATGTTTGTGGAACAGGATCTGAAGTGGCTGGATGCCCAGTTGGCCGCTGCCCGTGCCGACAAGCCGGGGCAACCCATCTTTGTCTACGTCCACGCCGGTGTCTATGGCACTACCTACGGCTCTGATCTCTATACCGGCAAGCACTGGGGTAGCAAACTGATTTATTCTCACCTCGAGAACTATCCCGAGGTCGTTACTTTCTCCGGCCACGTTCACTTCCCCCTAGCTGACGAGCGTACCATCTATCAAAAGGATTTTACCTCTCTGAACTGCGGTAGCGTCCAGTATATGGCCATCGAGGGCGGCTATCTGCAAACAGGAGGTAACACCACCGTGGCCGAATCTCATGACGTATCCAGCGGTCTGTTGGTACAGGTAGACAAAAACAATAACCTGAAAATCACTCGACTGGATTTTGCGAATGATGCGGTGATCAAGGAGCCTTTCTATGTATCTGCTCCCGACTTGGAGGACAAAAGTCATTTGTATCATTACAACGACGGCTACTTCACCGTGGGCAACACCGCTCCCACTTTTGCCGAGAATGCTCAGGCAAGCGGAAAACTGTCCGGTGAGAATATGCTGGTCACCTTTGATGCGGCTACCGATAACGATATGGTGCACCATTACGTCATTGACATTCAAGGTTTGCCTTCCGAATCGGTGAAAAGCACCAAAGCCTATTCTGAGTTTTATCTCTATCCCCAACCGGAGGATTTCCCTGACGACTACACCTTTGTTGTCCCTTACACATTAGCAGCAGGTGACGATTCCTTTAAGATTTCTGTCTATGCGGTAGACTCTATGGGGCTCAAATCCGCGCCGGTGGTGTATAAGAGTAAAGCGGGCGATATTCCCGGCGGTATCGAAGTTCCCACCACGGGCAATCTGTTTGTCAACGGCGACTTTGAGCTGGCTACCAATAGTGGCTGGACGGCCTATCAGGGTTCAAAAGTTAAAGCGGAAGCCGCCAAGAACGGCTCCTTTGGCATGCATGCTACCGGCTCCGGTGGCTGGGGCACCATGATCGCTCAGACAGTGAGCGTGGAGGCCGGCGAGAATTATGTGCTGTCCTTCTGGTATAAGACCAATTCCGTGGGTGCTAACGTGCAGGTCAAAGAAAACGACAACAACGGCACAATGATTGCCGGAACCGGCGGTTGGTATTCTTCTAACGAATGGACTTATGTGGAGTACAAGTTCGTCGCACCCAGCGATAAACTTTTCTTCAACATCTGTGGCGGCGGCAACGGCAACGCCGAGAGCGTCTATTTTGACGATATCACTCTTATGAAACTGGGAGTCAAAACTCCCGATCTTTTTGTCGGTGGCGAGACCAGCCGTACCGAGGAGACCAAAACCGGTCTTGGTTTGGCTTTCAAGTTTAACGTAGCGGCCAATAACATCACGGTACAAAACGGTAACGTGGCGGATTTGAGCAACGCCACCGTCACCATCGATGGTGAAGATTGCATGCTGGTGGAGTTTGGCGCAGTAGTAAGCAACGATATCTCGATTGGTACGGATTTGGATGCTTTCACGCTGGATAACCTATCTGCCCGAACCATAAAGATTTCTGCCAAGTATCTGATGGATTTGGAGGAAGATAGCGCTACCTTTGCGGTGCGTATTATCAACATTCCCGTGGAACAGGCAAACGCTACCATCTTTGCCCGTCCCTATTGTATTTATGAGAATACTGAGGGTGAGCAGATCGTGATCTACGACGATGTGGTGAACGATATCTACAACGCCGCTTTGGACTAATCCATCCCTAAGCAACGGAAAACCCCACGGAGCAATCCGTGGGGTTTTCCCGTTCGGTGGTTGACAACCAAAAGCAAGCGGTATATAATATAGTTGCTGTTTCCGGCTGCCGGACGGTTTCCGATGGGTACCTTGTCTTTGCTCTTGGAAAAGTCTGTATCAACCATTACGGCAGTGCGGCCCCGGCCTTCACACAAATACGTCTTCTCTAGCGAGGAGACCGTCAACTCCTTATGCTATGGAATGACTTGTATGAAGGTAAATCAATGTATTATCATTAGGTTTCCGTAAAACGGTTCCAAAACAGCTGGCTATCTGTGATCGGGTTCGCAGATGGCCTTCTTTTTTTTGCAAGCAACACATTTCGGCGTTTATTTCAAGAGCACACAGATATGATCCCGAGCGAATAAATCAAAGCAAATAACGAACAGCACCCCATTTTACGCAAAGAATGCATCAAGCGGATTTCACTGGCAACATTCTATTTTCACATTCCATCACACCGCAAAAACAAATGCATATTGCACCGTCACTCTATGCCCCGGTGCGATGCGGCTTTTACGCTCAAAATGTAAAGTTCGTGTGGGTGTCATTATGTTGCCATCTGGCCACCGATAGAACCGGCCTGCTTCGCGGTCAGGTCACCGTTATAACCCTGCTTCAGGTTGACGCCCACCTCGCTGGCAGCCTCCATCTTGAAGCGATTCAGACCCTCGCGGGCCTCGGACACTACGCTCTTGTTGT
>JAZNED010000088.1:0-5259 GCA_045588425.1 Acutalibacteraceae bacterium | reverse complement strand
CCCACGTAAGAATCCTGACACTTGACGCAGGTATAGGTGGTGTAACCACCGTTTACGCAATCGGGAGCGGTCACTACCGCGTGATATTCATGCTTGCACAGCGCATCGCGCTCAAATCCGCAGACGTTGCAAATAGCATCGTATTCATCGTCGTAGACGTGACCGCTGGCAGGCACCTTGTCGCTCACGTAGCTGTCGCCACAGGCACAGGTGTAGGTGGTATAACCCTCAGCCACGCAGATGGGCGCGGTCACCACGGCGGTATAATCGTGACCGATGGCAAGGATAACCTGCTGGGCGGTGAGAATCTCGCCGCAGACGGAGCATTTCTCGCCGTCGGTGAGACCGTCGGTCTCACAGGTGGCGGCGTAACCCTTGACCACCACAGAGGTGTGGCCGGTGGCCTTGATAACCTCTTCGTAGCTGTTATCGCAAATGTCACAAACATACCGTCTCACGCCGTCCTCGGTACAGGTGGGTTCCTTCCAAACCTGACCCTGATAGGTATGAGGCTCCGTCTCACGCACTGCGCCACAGGCGTTACAAGCGGCGTCGCAAGCGTTGTCGTAGACATGGTCGCCCACCTCACGCACATAACCGCAACCCTCCACGTTACAGGTGGGGTCGCAGGTGTTGTCGTATTTGTGGTTGCAAGCGTCGCGATGAGCACCACACACGTTACAATCCGTATCGTTGCCGTTATCGTAGACGTGGTCGCCTACCTCACGCTCGGCGTTGCACTGGTTGCAATACGCGTCGCAGGCGTTGTCGTACTCATGCAAGCCGGTAGCATCCAACACCTCAATGGTGCTGTAGCCACACACGCGGCACTCATACATCCGCATACCATCGGTGATACAGCCGGGAGCAACATAGCGGACAATCTCATAATCGTGATCCGCGACCTCGCGCAGTTCGCCGCACACGTTACAATCTACGTCGCAGGTGTTATCATAGATGTGGTCAGCCAGCGGCAACTCCTCGCGGACGCCCACCAGAACCAGCTTACAATCGGCACACCGCGTGTGGGCGGTATAGCCGTGGGTGGTGCAGGTAGATTCTACTGCCGCCACTTCTTCCGTCTTGTTATGGGGGCAGGCAAATTCACCCCAGTTCAGCTGGTCATCGTTGTAGATGATATCCGCGCTGACCAAGGGGGCAGAGCTCATCAGCAAAAGCACCGACAGCAACGCAGCCAAATATCGTTTCATAGAAACACTCCCTCTTATACACGATACAATATATCATTATAAGTGTACCGCAAACCATATCAAATGTCAAGCAAACCAAAAAAGCCCGAGGAAAAACCTCGGGCTTTTTTGTGACTTTTTACTCGTTGAGCATCTTCTGCAACTCACCCAAATCGCGGTTGTTGATGCGGCCGTTGCCATCCAGGTCAGCGGCATCCTCATCAATGGTAATATTCCACTCGTTGAGGAACTGCTGCAGGTAACCCAGGTCACGGTTGTTGACGCGACCGTTACCGTCGATATCACCGGGGATATAGGTGACAGTGATCACAGTCACACTACCATCCACAGCATTAAACCACACGGTCTCATAAGCGGCATTGAACACGTCGTCATCACAACTAAACTCGATGGTGATGGGATAGGTGCCATCCGCAGTGCCCTCCAAAATCTCGAAGGACAGGGTAGCCAGCAGATCAGCGGTAGAATCGGGATTGATGGAATCACACCAGTTGATAATGAAGTAGCCATTCTCATTGGCCACGTCCTTATCACTCCAAGAATAGCCGCCGGAGGCAAAGTTACCGGCCTCGTAACCAATCAACTTCAGCGCGGTGGTGTCGAAGTACACCTTCACCTTAGCGGAGATGATACCGGGGTTGTTAATAGCGGAAACGGTCACCTGAACGGTATCGCCGGCAGAACCCTCCACGCTGCCAACCACAAAGTCGGAATCGGTCTCGATAGGCTTATCGGGCACCTGGCGGATCTCGCCGCACAGGTTGCAATCGGCGTCATACTCGTCGTCGTACTCGTGCTCGCACTCCTCGTCCTCGGCGAAGTAGTAGAACTCACAGTAGAAGCCCTCATACTCGACCTTGCAAGGGCCGACAGTGGTGTAGTTCTTATCGTTGCGGGTACCGAACCAGTAGTCGGAACCATCCACATCGGCAATCAGGGTGCCGTAATAGGCATCGTAGCGATAGACGGTAGAAGCCTTGGCCTCGTAAGCGCCATTGACATGAGCGCCGTCTGCGCTGACCACCATGTTGATGTACAGCTTCTGGTTGCCGTCATAGGTGTAGAAGTAGTAGCCGCCATTGGCAGCCTCCACGTACACCACGATAGCCTCGTCGGGGTTGGTGGTGGTTGCCAAATAGTAACCATTCATACCACCGGCCAGGAAGTAGACGTCCTCCTCGCTGACGTTGTACTGGGTCATACCAAACAGGAAGGGATAGTCGGTCTCGATCTCGTCAGAGACGGGAGGATTCACGGGAGGATCCACAGGAGGATCCACGGGGGTATCGCCACCCTCAAAGCCGATGATCCAACCATTCTTCATCTGGGAGGTGCCGTTGTACTGACCGATGACACCATACAGAACGACGGTATCGCCTGCCATAGGCTTCTCGGCCATACCATCATAACGAATGGTGCCGTCCTCATTGTAGGTACCATAGATGGTCAGGATGTTACCATCCTCATCGGTCAGCCTCATATTGCCATACTGGGTGTTATACACCTCGGTGATCACACCGGCGACATAATACTTCTCTGCGGAGAAGGTATTGTGCGCGAAGGTCTGACCCAGCGCAATGGCATCCGCAATGGTCAGCTCGGTGCCGTCGGGAATGGCAGGCGGATCGGGCTCGATGGGAGGTACCTCGGGGGTGGTGCCGTCATCGCCGGTGTAGACGGTGATGGTGTAAGCGCGGGACTGAGCGGTCAACTTTTCCCACACAAAGACATCGGCAGGCTCAGCCAGCACGATGGTCACGTCGCCGTCCACCACAGTGGCGGTGGCGTCGGCGGAGAAGGAATCGGTCCAACCGATGGCGTAGTCGTTATCGTCGTAGGTCACGCTGTCGATGACGATCTTTCTCATACCGGGATACGCAATGGTCACAGTAGAGGACTTATAGCACCGCACGGGATTGAAATACTTCTCGTTGACGTTGGAGGTGGAAGCACCCTTATCGTTGGTGAAGGTGATGCCGTTCTGCTTCCACACCTGCTGAGAGGTGGAGCAGGACACGCGATTGTCCAGAGTGGAGAAATCCAGCACAGCAGTCTCGCCGGGGACACCGGGCATATCGGGCTCGTCGCCGGGCTCAACAGGAACATCGGGTTCGGGATCCACAGGGGGGTCCACAGGGGGAACCACAGGAGCGCCGCCCTCACCATAGACGGTGATGGAATCCACACGCACCTGAGCAGCCAACTCGGCAATCACGAAAGAGTTGGCAGGAGCAGGCAGGGTAACGGTTACCACTGTACCATCCACAGAAACGGTAGCGTCCTTGATGGAAGTCTCCAAATCGGTGGGATAGGAAGCCTTGTAATCGTCGCAGTTGAATACGATCTGAGTCATACCCATATACGCGACGGTGACGGAAGAACTCTTGTAGAAACGGACGGGATAGCCCTCGCCGCCATAGTCACCCACGGCGGTGGTGGAAGCAGCCTTATCGTTGGTCACGGTAATGCCGTTCTGTGCCCACACCTGCTTTTCGCTGCTGTAGGACACGCGGTTTGCCTTGTCGGTAAAGTCGATGGTGGCAGAACCGGTGGGCTCTACGGGAACGTCGGGTTCTACGGGGACATCAGGCTCATCCGGCTCCACGGGAGGGATCACAGGAGTGCCGCCCTCACCATAGACGGTGATGGAATCCACGCGCACCTGAGCAGCCAACTCGGCAATAACAAAAGAGTTGGCAGGAGCAGGCAGGGTAACGGTTACCACAGTACCATCCACAGACACGGTAGCGTCCTTGATGGACGCCTCCAAATCAGTGGGATAGGAAGCCTTGTAATCATCGCAGTTGAATACAATCTGGGTCATACCCTGGTACTCAACCGTAACGGAAGAACCCTTGTAGAAACGAACGGGATAACCCTCTCCGCCATAGTCACCCACGGCGGTGGTGGAAGCGGCCTTATCGTTGGTCACGGTAATGCCGTTCTGTGCCCACACCTGCTGTTCAGCACTGTAGGAAACACGGTTTGCCTTATCGGTAAAGTCGATGGTGGCAGAGGCACTCTCGGCCGCCACAGAGAAGGGGATGATGCTGCACAGCATCAAAACCGCCAACAAAGCAGCAACCAATTTACGCATTTTCATGGTTTTTTCCTCCTAAAAGGTTTGTTTTTGGTGGGGTAAAACCTCATCAGTATAACCATACCATATTCCTGTCGAAAATGCAAGGATTGGAAACAGAAAAATAAAAAATCGGCAGAGAAAATCTCTGCCGATTTTTGTCACTTATTCAGGTAACGCTGCAACTCGCTCAAATCGCGGTTATTGATCTTACCGTCGCCGTTCATATCCGCGCCGGACAGGTTTACCGTCACTTTCCATTCATTGAGATATTGCTGTAGCAGCGCCATGTCACGGTTGTTGATTTTGCCATCGCCGTTGACGTCGCCCGCCTCTACGGCAGGGGCTACGTAATAGGTGTTGACCAGCCACGCGGACTCCTCGATAAACGCCCCCTGCTGAATAGACTCAAAGGGAGAATAGCGAGGGACATACCAGCCCTGATCCCGGCCGTAGCATTGCATATACAGAGCCAAGTCCACCGTCAAATAGTAATAGCCGTCGTCCAGCGCATCGGCGTAATCTACCATAGCCTCCACGAAATCGTAGCTGTAAATCTTACCGTTTTTCTCGTCGTAGCGACCGCGCATCACGTCGATGGGAGGCCACTCCTCCCCCTCCACGTCGTCGGGATAGAACAGCTTGTACAGGTCGGTCCACCGGCTGGCACGCAGATCCACGTACACGATAGGACCGGTAACGGTGCCGTAGTGATAAATACCGCTGCTGTCCGCCACCACCGTCTGGGGTTTGGTGATATCGATGGCGGTCAGCTTTTCGTTGGTCATACTAAAGCGTCGAGAGGGGGTATGCTTGTTGCGATAGGTGGTGTACACCACTTGGGGCGGTGCCACGTATCCCGGCTCGGAGGCGATGGTGATGGTGGCAGAGGTGACGCCCGACAATCCGATGAGCAGACTCTGTCCCACACTGGTACAGGTGACCACCACCGCGCCATCCACTGCATCG
>JAZNED010000087.1:0-3099 GCA_045588425.1 Acutalibacteraceae bacterium | reverse complement strand
GTATGCTGATTGACGAGGGTTGCAATGTAGACCCGATGATGGTGATGCAGAGGCTGGCAGATGCCAATGTGGAAGCGCGTCCTATCTGGAAGCCTATGCATATGCAGCCGGTATTTGCAAATAACGATTTCATCACTGCGGCGGAGAAACCGGTGAATGAGGATGTGTTTGTTCGAGGTTTGTGTCTGCCCAGTGATATCAAGATGACTGCTGAGGAGCAGGCCGGTGTCATTGAGATTATCAAGAGTTGCTTTTAATTTGAGCCGAGAGGATTGGGTGCTATGCGAGAGTTTCAGTTGGGTATCAAGCGCGCTGTGGATATCGTTTGTGCGGTATTGTTGATTTTGTTTATGATTGCGATTCCTGTACTGATTGTAATTCCGATCGCCATTAAGTTGAATTCGAAGGGCCCTGCTGTGTTTACGCAGGAGCGTATGGGCAAGGATGGCAAGGTGTTTAAGATTTACAAATTCCGTACAATGCTTATCCCGGAGGAGAGTTTGGACGAGAACGGGAATATGCTGGAGCCTGCACAGCGTATCACACGCGTGGGTGCCTTTTTGCGTAAGACCAGCCTGGACGAGTTGATGCAGGTGTTCAACGTGCTGAATGGCACCATGAGCATTGTCGGCCCCCGTCCTAGCCTGCCTTACCAAGCGGATAACTACACCGAGCGTCAGCACGGCCGATTTAAAATGCGTCCCGGCATTACTGGTTGGGCACAGGTGAATGGTCGTAATGATTTGACTTGGACAGAGAAGATTGAGTACGATCTTGAATACATAGAGAACTACAGTTTGTGGTTTGATGTTAAGGTCTTGTTCCGTACGGTGGCTGTGGTGTTCAAACATGAGGGCATTGCGTTTGAAAAAAGCGATACTATCACTGCCAAAGAAACAGAGACTGTAACAACGGTTGAATGATAGAGGGAGACAATATGAAAGCGTTGGTGTTGTGCGGAGGAATTCCGCAGATTGCCTTGATTCAAGAATTGAAGAGTCGTGGTATCACTACGTTGCTGGCGGACATGAACGAGAACGTAGTTGCGCGTTCTTATGCGGATGAGTTTTATAAAGTATCTGTGTTAGACGTGGATGGTGTGACGAATTTGGCCCGTGAACAGCGGGTGGATTTCGTTATCACGGTTTGCGCCGATCAGGTACTACAGGTGGTGGCAGAGGTATCGGAGCGTTTAGGGCTTCCTTGTTATATCGATCTTGCTACTGCAGAGAACGTGTCCAAAAAATCGTATATGAAGCGTATCTTTGCCGCAAATGATATTCCTACCTCACGATTTGTGATTATGGATACTTTTGAGGAGAGCAAGATCTCTCATTTGCGCTATCCGTTGATTGTGAAACCTGTGGATGCGTATAGCTCTCGCGGTGTTACTAAAGTGAACGATGTTGCCGGTGCTTCTAAAGCATTTGCAATTGCTTCTGCAATCAGTCGCACCGGTAAAGCGATTGTGGAGGAGTTTGTCGAAGGCGACGAGATTAGCGTTGATGTCTATGTAGAGCAGGGGAAAGCACACGTGCTGTGTTTAACGAGCCTTTACAAAATTGGCGAGGATGGTAAGTTTGTCATCAACCGGAGTTGCATTCCCGCAAAGGTGACGGATGCGGTAGCATCGCAGATTTCTGAGACCGCACAGAAAATTGCAGATGCTTTTAACTTAACGGATACCCCGATGTTGATTCAACTTATTACTGACGGTGAGCACATTTCTGTAGTAGAGTTTTGTGCGCGTACCGGCGGTGGCGTCAAGTTTATGATGATCAAAAAGTTTTCCGGCTTTGACGTGGTTAAGGCGGTAGTGGATCTGACCTTGGGCAATAAGCCTCATGTGGAGCCGTTTGAAACCCCCAACATTTACACAGTTAACGAGTTTGTGTATTGTTATACCGGCACTCTGGAGCGGCTAGATGGTTTTGAAGAGCTTTTTAATGAAGGCGTGATAGCCGATTACAAACAATTTAAGACGGCAGGTACTACTTTCAGTGCAATCAATGGCAGTGGCGATCGTGTGGCATATTTCAGCATCGAGGCATCCACTGAAGAGGAACTGGTACGTTTGCATCGCGAGACCAACGCCCGTATCCGTGCGATGTCTACCAACGGAGAGGATTTGATTCGCCACGATTTGATTGCGCGATACAATGCGTGAGGAGTAAGTCTATGAACATCCTGTTTTTATCTATCAGTTCGATGCCGCCGTTGACGGAGCACGGCATCTCTTTGGATTTGCTTCGACAATTGAAACAGCACGGGCATAACGTGTATGTTGTTTGCTCCAGCCAACGACGTGATGGACTACCCACTACTCTAACCGAGGAGTGCGGCTGTCACGTTTTGCGGGTGCGCATTGGCAATAATAAAAACACCAATATCATCGAAAAAGGCATCACCAACTTGATGATGCCGCGTCAGTATATTGCTGCTATCAAAAAGTACTTCGGTGATGTGAAATTTGATGCGGTGCTGTATCCTACGCCTCCCGTGACCCAGGCGGCAACAGTGGCATACATAAAAAAGCGAGACGGTGCCAAGACGTATCTTCTGCTGAAAGACATCTTCCCGCAGAACGCCGTGGACATCGGTATGATGACCAAGAAGGGTCCTAAGTCCATCATCTACAAGACGTTCCGCCGCAAGGAGGAGAAGTTGTATCGTCTCTCCGATTCCATTGGGTGCATGTCGCAAGCCAATGTGGATTTCTTGCTCAAGCATAATCCCTATATCCCTGTCGAAATGGTACACGTCAACCCCAATAGCGTGGAGGTGTTCCCCTACGAGCGGGATGCGATGAAAAAGGCGGAGATTTACGCGAAATATGGTATTCCCACCGATGCCACCACCTTCATTTACGGTGGCAATTTGGGTCGTCCGCAGGATATTCCCTTTGTCATTGAGTGCCTTAAAGCTAATGCGGATAAGTCCGACCGCTTTTTCGTGGTGTGCGGTAACGGCACCGAGTATCCTAAACTGAAGGCTTATGTGGAGGAGTATCGTCCTTCCAATGTGCTACTCATTAACGGTTTGCCGAAAGAGGAGTACGAGGTTTTTGTGAAAGCCTTTGATGTAGGCCTGATTTTCCTC
>JAZNED010000086.1:0-15785 GCA_045588425.1 Acutalibacteraceae bacterium | reverse complement strand
ATGTGGAACCCACAAAAGTTTTTGCCGATATTATAACCAACGGTGGCATGAATACTACCGCACTGGAAGTTATAAAGAGTAAGCTGGAAAAGGTTTTAAATTAAGTTGGGGAGAGAATCCGATGAGTGACATCAAAGTTAGTATTATTTGCATAACCTACAACCACGCAAATTATATAAGGCAAACCTTAGATGGTTTTCTTATGCAAAAAACTAATTTTAAATATGATGTTCTTATCCATGATGATGCCTCAACCGATAATACAGCAAAAATTATAAAAGAATATGAAGAGAAGTATCCCGAAATAATTAAGCCGATTTTTCAAACGGAAAATCAACATTCCAAGGGCGTGCCAATAACTGTGGGAATTGTCTTGCCGAAAGCAAGGGGAGAATACCTTGCTTTCTGTGAGGGCGATGATTTTTGGACTGATGAGAATAAACTCCAAGAGCAAATAGATTTTTTGGATAAGAATCCGGAATATTCTGCCTGTGTACATAAATTTAGCACGGTGGATAAATTGGGGAATCAAACGAATATGCGAACGTTCGGTGCCTATGAAACAGCCGGAAAATACACCTTGAAAGATTTTGAAACGAATCAGTTACCAAGCCAATTGGCGAGCCTTGTGTGTCGAAATCTTTTTTGCAAAGAGGGAACAAGATATCCTGATGCGTTTATCAAAAACAAGGTACAGGCAGATGTGAAGTATTTCTTGTATTTGTTGGCCCACGGAGATATCCATAGGATGGAAGAATGTTACTCGGCTTATAGATGTGTTTTGGAATTAGGCGGCGGTTCTTGGACATCACGGCAGCTTACCGATTACAAGATGCCGTATATTCGATGGAAACACCTGTCTATGTTAGAGAGAGACTTCTACAAGGAATATGGCAAAAAAGTTTCTTTGAAACAGCGAAAAATCCGAAACGCGAATATTGTTTTGGCTGTGTTTAAGAGAAAACCAAATTTTAAAACGTTTGTTAATGCTTTGAAAGTAATCATTTTGCAAAGAGGATTGTTCTCCTGTTGGATTCAAAAGCTGTTTTATTCGTTGAGAGGAAATGGTTAAATGGAAATCACTAACAAAACAGTTACCACAAACTTTTTTTGGAAATTTTTAGAGCGATGCGGTTCCCAAGGCGTAACCTTTATTGTGTCGATCGTATTGGCTCGGCTTTTAGCTCCCGAGGTGTATGGAACGATTGCTTTGGTGACGGTTTTCACAACGCTGTTACAGGTTTTTGTTAACAGCGGTCTTGGTAATGCTCTGATACAGAAAAAAGATTCCGATGATTTAGATTTTTCGACCGTTTTTTACTTTAATATCCTTTTTAGCCTAGCGCTGTACTTATTGATGTTTTTTGTATCGCCTCTAATCGCTGCGCTTTATGGTGAGCCGACACTTACTCCGGTACTTAGGGTGCTGAGTTTAACCATTGTATTCTCCGGAATCCGAAATGTCCAACAGGCTTATGTTTCCAAGCAAATGATTTTCAAGAAATTCTTTGTTGTGACATTGGGAGCAACATTGGGATCTGCCATCATTGGTATAGCCATGGCTTATATGAATTTTGGCGTGTGGTCTCTTGTAGGACAACAGCTTTCAAACGCGGTTTTATCAGCGATACTTTTGTGGGTTACTGTTAAGTGGCGTCCCAAGAAGATGTTTTCTTTTTTGAGACTGAAAGGCCTATATTCGTTCGGTTGGAAGCTTTTGGTATCAGCAACGATTGATACGCTTTATAATGATTTGAGAACTCTTATCATTGGCAAGCTCTACACAACCTCCGATTTGGCTTACTATAATAAAAGTAAGCAATTTCCGCATTTGATTGTCAATAACGTTAATTTGTCTATAGACAGTGTGCTGTTGCCTACCATGTCTTCCGTACAGGAGTCAAAAGAAAAGGTTAAAGCGATGACACGCCGCGCCATAAAAACCAGCACATACATTATGATGCCGTTAATGGTGGGACTTGCCGTTTGTGCCGAGCCTTTGGTTAGAGTGGTATTAACCGAGAAGTGGATGCCGTGTGTACCTTATTTGAGAATTTTTTGTTTCACCTATGCTTTTTATCCGATACACACGGCCAACCTTAACGCCATTAAAGCAATGGGTAGAAGCGACCTGTTTTTAAAACTGGAGATTGCGAAAAAGATTGTTGGTTTGGTGCTTTTATTTGCCAGTATGTGGTACGGTGTTATGGCGATGGCGTATACATCGCTTGTAACGAGCGTTGTAAGCCAAATTGTCAATTCTTGGCCGAATAAAAAGTTGCTAAATTACAGCTATTCTGAGCAACTTAAGGATATATTCCCGCAAATAATTCTTTCCATAGTTATGGGCGCTTGTGTATATTGTGTTCAGTTTTTAAATATAGCAATGGGCATAAGATTAATTTTTCAAGTCGTATTAGGAATCATAGTTTATATTGCGGCATCTGTTTTGTTTAGAATAGATTCGTTTAAATATGTACTGGGGTTACTGAGAAAATTCAATCTTAAAAGAGGATCGTTATGAAAAAACTTTTATTACTTGGCGGATCAAGATATATTTTGCCGATTATTAAGGCGGCGCATAGGTTAGGGGCTTATGTAATTACATGCGACTATTTACCGGATAATATTGCGCATAAGTATTCTGATGAGTATAAGAATGTAAGCATCGTTGATAAAGATGCCGTTTTGGAAGCTGCAAAGCAGTTGAATATCGATGGAATAATGTCTTTCGCCTGTGACCCTGGCGTTCTCACTGCGGCATATGTTGCAGAAAAATTAGGGCTGCCTTCATGTGGCCCCTATGAATCGGTATGCATATTGCAAAATAAAGGAAAATTTCGAAAGTTCTTAGCAGACAACGGTTTTAATGTTCCTAATGCGAAAAGTTATAAAAGTTTGGAACAAGCGTTACAGGATGCTGATAGTTTTCATTGGCCTGTAATGGTGAAACCAACTGATTCTGCGGGAAGTAAGGGCGTCACCAAAGTAGAGAACAAGGTGGATTTGAAGGATAGCATAGAATATGCATTATCATTTTCGCATAGCAATGAATTTATAATAGAGGATTTCTTGGAAAAAAAGGGTGAATCGTCCGATTCAGACTCTTTTTCAGTCGATGGAGAACTGAAGTTTGTATCTTTTTCGGCTCAAAGATTTGATGAAAATTGTGATAATCCATACACTCCGTCAGCATATAGTTGGCCGTCTACAATTTCGGAAGAGTCACGACTAGAACTTTATTCCGAATTGCAAAGGTTATTGAAATTATTAAGAATGAAAACTTCTGTTTATAATGTGGAAGTTAGAGAATGCACTAACGGGAAAGCATATATTATGGAAGTTTCGCCGCGCGGCGGAGGAAATAGACTTTCGGAAATGCTTAAATACGCCACCAATGTAGATCTCATAGAAAATTCTGTAAGGGCTGCACTGGGGATGGAGATAGTAGGAATAGAACAAAAGGAGTATAACGGTTACTGGGCAGAAGTTATCCTTCACAGTCAAAAGAGCGGCGTGTTCGATAAATTGGTAATTTCTGATGAAATAACGTGCAATCTTGTTGAGAAAGATTTATGGATTTCAAAAGGAACAAAGGTCGGAGGTTTTTCGGGTGCTAACGAAGCCATAGGCACGGTCGTTTTAAATTTTGATACACCCGAAAAATTAGAAGAGATTATTTCAAACATCGATAAATTTATTTCAATAGATTTAGAGTGAGGGTTTATGAGAGAAATCGGTGGATATTTTGGCTTGGAAGCGTTTTGCAACAAAGAATACCATAGTGATCTAATTGATGTTAATAGCGGAAGAAATGCATTGTTATACATATTGCGAGTTAAAGCTATACAAAAAATATACATACCTTACTTTTTGTGTGACTCAATTGCTTTTTTGTGTGACAGAGAAAAAATATCCTATCAATATTATAATATTGATAAAGATTTTTTGCCAATTTTTGATAAACAACTTGGTGATAATGAGTTTATTTATATCGTAAATTATTATGGACAACTTGCAAAATCCAGAATTATCGGACTTAAACAGAAGTATAGAAATATAATTTTGGATAATGTGCAAGCATTTTTTGAAAAGCCGATCGAGAATATAGATACAATCTACTCTTGCAGAAAGTTTTTTGGCGTTTCTGACGGCGGATATGTTTCTACTAATACACGGCTTAAAGAAAGTTTGATGCAGGATATTTCGAAAGATAGGATGTCGCATATTTTAGGAAGATTGGAATATGGTGCTAGTGAATATTATGGGCAATCGCTGGAAAACGAAAAACTTTTTTATAACCTTGAACTAAAAAGGATGTCAAAGCTTACTCATAACATACTCGGTTGTGTGGATTATGATGCTGTGAAAAACAAACGAGAAAGAAACTTTGAGTTTATGCATAACGAATTAGGCAAAGAAAACAGGTTGAATATTCATTTGCCGGTAGGTCCGTATTCGTATCCATTTTACTGTGAAAACGGAATTGAAATCAAAAAGGAACTATCCAAAAAGGGGATCTATATCGCAACACTTTGGCCCAATGTTTTGGAAATGGATAATTGCCGGTTAGAAAAAGAGTTAGCTGCGAATATATTGCCATTACCAATTGATCAAAGATATGATGAAGAAGATTTGAAATATTTAGTTGGAGAGTGTAGAAAATGTATGAAAATTTAAAAGGGAAAAAATTGCTTGTTATGGACAGAACCGCATTAGCGGCGTGTGCGGTAAAGCGGGCGAAGGAACTGGGTATAAAAACTATTGTTGCTAATTTTTATCCTGAAAGTGAATCGCCTTCAAAGCAAATAGCAGATGAAAAAGTAGATATTGATATTTCTGATATTGATGCGATGGTTAACCTTGTGAAGGAATATAATGTGGATGGTGTTTTTGTTGGTTGGACGGATTCGCATTTGCCCTTCTATGCGCAAATTTGTGAGCGTGCAGGTTTACCGTGCTGTGGAACCGTTGAGCAGTTTGACATTCTTTCCAATGATAAAGGAAGATTTAAAGAGATTTGTTTAAAACATAATGTTCCTACCCCAATTAAATACGATATTGATATTAATTTTGAAAAACAAAAGTTAGAAAACATTGAATATCCTGTGATGGTAAAGCCGGCGGATGGCAGTGGTGGACGTGGCATTAAAAAATGCAATAGCGAACAAGAAATGATTCAACATTTCAGAGCGTTGTACAACGAATCAAAATCTAAAAAGATCATTTGCGAAAAGTTTATTGAAAGTGAAAATGAAATATTTATACATTACACTGTTCAAAACGGTATATGCAGCCTTTCCTCTTCTTTTTTAAAATTCAAAACCAAGGCGGAAAACAATTCGGCAGCCTCTTGCATATTCCATATGTTTTCACCGTCGTTTATGGACGAATACAAGGCAAAGGTTGAGCCTGCAATTATTAACTTAATTACCTCTTTGGGTATAACCTATGGAAATGTAATGTTTCAAGGCTTTGAGGATAACGGTAATTTTTATTTTCATGAATCAGGTTTAAGAATGGGCGGTGAACAATTTTATGTGTTTTCCGAGAAACTTAACAATATCAGTTCGCTAAATATGATGATTGAATTTGCATTAACTGGTAAAATGCAGAGTTGTAATGCAATAGAACGAGATAATTATCGTTTCAGTCAATATTGTTGCAATTATTATGTTGCATTAAAAGCAGGAAAGATTTCTAAAATCGAGGGATTAGAAGCCGTTAATACGATGCCGCAGGTATTGCAGAATCTTCAATTTAAGCATATAGGTGATGAAATATCTACCACCAATTCTCTTGATAGAGTGATCTTTAGAATTCATGTAATGGCCCCCACAAAGCACGAGTTTATCGAGGCGTTATGTAAGATTAGTGATACATTGAAAATATATGACGAAAAAGGAAATGAAATGCAATTAGAACACTTAACTTATGAAAATGTCCAAGAGCGTGTGGATGGGTCTTGGAAATGATTGTTCGTTTCACGCATAAGGCTTCGAGTGGAAGATTGATACTCAAGACGGAATTGTGTTGTGGGAGACTTTGCATTGCATGGGTTGGTTGAAGCGTCATCGATTTGTCAAAGCTTTAGCGGAAAAACATTCTATCGGCTGGATATGGATTGCCTGATAAAGGTTAGGTAATAGTAGAATGTAATCCAAGAGAACCGCTCATTATAATTTTAAGTAGGCGTAACGCACGAGTTGGAAATTTGTATTTATCGAATGTAAAAGGAAGATTATATGAGTATTAACGTCACTCGTTCTTCCATGCCTTCTTACGAAGAGTATTGCGAAGAGATAAAATCCATATGGGAAAATCGGTGGCTCACCAATATGGGTCCCATACATAACCAGCTGAAAGATCAGCTTGCCGATTATCTGAAGGTCGAAAATCTCGAACTGTTCGTTAACGGGCATTTAGCGCTGTATGTTGCGCTGAAAGCATTGAAGCTAAATGGCGAAATCATTACCACTCCGTTCACGTTTGCTTCGACCACTAACGCCATTATTCAGGCCGGTTGTACTCCGGTGTTCTGTGACGTTAAGGATGATTATGTTATCAATGAAGACAAAATAGAGTCCTTAATTACTGAGAACACAGTGGCTATTTTAGGCGTTCATGTGTACGGTAATATCTGCAACGTGGAAAAAATCCAGGAAATAGCCGACAAGTATAACCTTAAGGTCATATATGATGCCGCTCATGCCTTTGGCGTTGAGTATAAGGGGAGGGGCATATGTTCGTATGGCGATGTTTCTATGCTGTCTTTCCACGCCACCAAGGTGTTCCATACCATTGAGGGCGGCGCACTTTGTTTTAACGATGGAAATCTTACCGATGCTATATGTAAAGAGCGTAGTTTTGGCGTTAATGGTGATGAAATTGCGTGCTTTGGAACCAATGCGAAGATGAACGAATTCCAAGCAGCGATGGGTATTTGTAATTTGCGGCACATCGACGATGAACTTGTTTCGCGAGGCCATGCCTATCGTACGTACATGCACCGTTTGTCCAACGTTGAGGGCGTAAAACTTTTGGAAATTGCGGATGAAATCAAGCAAAATTTCGCGTACTTCCCGGTTGTGTTTGATAAGAGTAAATTCGGAAAAACCAGAGATGAAGTGATTGCCGAATTATCTGAAAACGAGATAAATGCCAGAAAATATTTCTATCCTTTGGTGTCCGAAAACAAAGGCTTTTCCGGCGATTTAACCAGAGAAACGCCTAATGCAAAATGGTTTAGTGAGAACGTGCTTTGTTTACCTTTGTATGCGCATCTGGCTGAAGAAGACATAAACAGAATTTGTGATATTATTTTAAAGTAAAGGAGAATTGTTATGAAAGGTATCATTCTCGCCGGTGGAAAGGGTACACGCCTTTATCCCATGACTAAAGCAGTATCGAAACAGTTGTTGCCCATTTATGATAAGCCGTTAATTTATTATCCTCTTTCCATTCTTATGCTGGCCGGTATCCGTGAAATCCTGGTTATTTCTACTCCCGAGGATACCCCTGTATATGAGAAACTTTTAGGCGATGGCGAAAGAATCGGCCTTAAAATTTCCTATACGGTCCAGGAAACGCCAAGAGGTCTGGCTGATGCCTTTATTCTCGGTGAAGACTTTATTGGAGACGATAGCGTCTGTTTGATTTTGGGTGATAACGTTTTCTTCGGTCAGAATCTGACGCGCGTTTTGCAGAACGCTATGGCCAATAAAACGGGTGCTACTGTATTTGGATATCCCGTTAGCGATCCTCGTTCTTTTGGCGTCGTGGAATTTGATAAGGACCACAATGTCATTTCCATAGAGGAGAAGCCTCAGCATCCTAAGTCTAACTATGCAGTTCCCGGCCTTTATTTTTATGATAATCGCGTGGTGGAAATTGCCAAGAATGTTAAGCCTTCGGCTCGTGGAGAAATCGAGATAACGTCCATTAATAATGCTTATCTTGAAAAGGGCGAATTAAAGGTAACCCTGCTGGGAAGAGGTATGGCTTGGTTGGATACGGGTAATCCTGATGCGATGCATAAGGCCTCTGCCTTTGTAAAAGCGGTACAGGATACACAGGGCTTTTATGTGTCTTGCATAGAGGAAATCGCTTGGCGACGTGGCTTTATCACCACTGAGCAACTGCGCAAATTGGGTGAAGAATTAAAAATGACGGAATATGGTCAGTACCTTATAAATTTAGCCATGGAGGAAGTAAAATGACGATTATAGTTACCGGTGGCGCAGGCTTTATAGGTTCTAATTTCATCTATCATATGTTGGAAAAACATCCCGATTACAGAATTGTCTGTATTGACTGTTTGACCTATGCGGGAAATTTGTCCACACTGGAAAAAGCGCTCGAAAACCCGAATTTCCGTTTTTGCAAAACCAATATTTGCGACAGAAAAGAAATCTATAAGATTTTCGAAGAAGAAAAGCCGAATATTGTGGTTAATTTTGCGGCGGAAAGTCACGTGGACCGTTCCATTGAAAATCCTGAGATCTTTTTGCAAACCAATATTCTCGGAACGCAGGTTATGATGGACGCTTGCCGCGTGTATGGCATAGATCGTTATCATCAGGTTTCCACCGATGAGGTTTACGGCGATTTGCCGCTGGATAGACCCGACTTGTTCTTCACGGAAGAAACTCCGATCCATACCAGTAGTCCGTACAGTTCTTCAAAGGCGGGAGCGGATTTGTTGGTTCTTGCTTATCATCGCACGTTTGGTTTGCCTGTAACGATCAGTCGTTGTTCCAATAATTACGGACCCTATCATTTCCCCGAAAAATTGATTCCTCTGATGATTGCTAACGCGCTTAACGATAAGCCGTTGCCCGTTTATGGCAAGGGTGAAAACATCCGTGATTGGCTCTATGTGGAAGATCATTGTGAAGCCATTGATTTGATTATACATAAGGGCCGTGTCGGAGAGGTATACAATGTTGGCGGTCATAATGAAATGGCCAATATCGATATTGTTAAGCTGATATGCAAAAAGCTTTCAAAATCGGAAAGCTTGATTACCTTTGTGGCCGATCGAAAGGGCCACGATATGAGATATGCAATAGATCCGACTAAAATTCACGAAGAATTGGGTTGGCTCCCCAAAACCAAGTTTGCCGATGGTATCGATAAAACCATCAACTGGTATTTGAACAACAAGAGTTGGTGGGAAACCATTATTTCGGGTGAATATCAAAACTATTACGAAAAAATGTATGGAGCAAGAGGATAATGAGTGTATTTAAAGATAAAACCTTACTTATAACCGGTGGTACCGGTTCGTTTGGCAATGCTGTGCTGAACCGCTTTTTGAATACCGATATCGGTGAGATCCGCATTTTCTCCCGCGATGAGAAGAAGCAGGATGATATGCGCCACGAATTCCAGGCCAAGATGCCTGAGGTGGCGGAGAAGATTAAGTTTTTCATCGGCGACGTCCGTGACCTGCACAGTGTTCGCGGTGCCATGTACGGCGTGGATTATATTTTCCATGCCGCCGCATTGAAGCAGGTGCCTTCCTGCGAGTTTTTCCCTATGGAGGCAGTGCGTACCAACGTTATTGGTACGGATAACGTGCTGACCGCCGCCATTGAGGCGGGGGTGGAGTCGGTGATTTGTTTGTCCACCGATAAGGCTGCTTATCCCGTCAACGCCATGGGTATCACCAAGGCACTGGAGGAGCGTGTGGCGGTGGCGAAAGCCCGTACCACCAACTCCACCAAGATTTGCTGTACTCGTTACGGTAACGTGATGTGTTCTCGCGGTTCAGTTATTCCGCTGTGGATTGAGCAGATCAAAGCCGGCAATCCCATTACTATCACGGAGCCTTCCATGACTCGTTTTATTATGAGTCTGGATGAGGCGGTGGATTTGGTATTGTTTGCTTTCGAGAATGGTGTCAGCGGCGATATTCTCGTGCAGAAAGCCCCTGCCTGCACCATTGAGACGCTGGCTAAGGCTGTCACCGAACTGTTTGAGAGCAATACTGAGATTAAGGTGATTGGCATTCGTCACGGTGAGAAGATGTATGAAACCTTACTCACTAATGAGGAGTGCGCTAATGCGGTGGATATGGGTGATTTCTATCGTGTGCCCGCCGATAATCGCGGTCTCAACTACGATAAGTATTTTAGCGATGGTAACAAGGATCGCAATCCCTTATCTGAGTTTAATTCCAACAACACCGAATTGTTGGGCGTGGAGCAGGTAAAGGAAAAACTGCTCTCCTTGCAGTATATCCGCGACGAAATCGCTGCGTGGAAGGATAAGTAAGCATGGATTTGTTTCAACAACAAGCGTTGGCGTTGATCAAAGGCGCTTTGACAGGGGAGAAGTGTACCCTGTCAGAGACACCGGACATGGACGGTCTGTTTCAATTAGCAGGCAAGCATAAAATCGGCGCTTTGATGTATTACGCTCTGCATGAGGCGGGATATGACGACGAACCGGTCGCCCAAAAGCTGTTTTTCCACTGTTGTCGCTACATGGCGGTCAGTGAGGGGCAGATGGCGATGATCGAGCGTGTGTTTTCTGCGTTTGAGGAGCATCATATCGACTATTTGCCGCTCAAGGGAGTGCTGCTCAAGAGTATCTACCCTCGTCCCGAGATGCGCCGTATGGGTGATGCGGATATCCTATTCCGTCGTGAACAGTACGATGCCATCAAGGAGATATTGACCGAGATGGGTTTCACCTTTGATTACGAGACGGATCACGAGGCGGTGTGGAAGCACCCCAGTTTGCTGCTGGAAATGCACAAGCGCATTGTGCCGCGTCGTGATCAGGATCTGTATCGTTACTTCGGTAACGGCTGGTCTCATGCGGTGGCGGATGGCAACGACACAAGTCGTTATCATTTCACGCCCGAGATGCAGTTTGTCAGCTTGTTTGTCCATTTGGTCAAGCATTATCGCGGTGGCGGTATTGGTTTGAGCCACATGATCGACCTATGGGTGTTTTGCAATCATCATCCCGAGCTGGATGAGGCGATGATTCGCGCCGAATTGGATAAAGTGTATCTCGGTGAATTTTACGCTAACGTATGGGAAACCCTGCGGGTTTGGTTTGAGGGTGCTGAAGCTAACGAAAAGACGGATTTTATCACCAACGTGATATTTGAAAACGGCGTGTACGGTACTCGTGAGCGGGCGCATCTCTCTTACGTAGCCAAGTCGGGCCACGGCGAACACGCGCAAAAGAACAATTACGTTTCCCGCGTGCTGCGCTTGGCGTTTCCGTCTAAGAAATCTCTGCAGACCAAGTACCCCGTCCTGCGTCGTCACGGATGGTTGCTGCCCTTTGTGTGGATTGTGCGATGGGTGGATGGTTTACTGTTCCGCCGCAAGCATATTGCGCAGCGTAAGGAGGATATTCAGCGCACCAATGCGGAAAGCGTTGAACAGTTTGAACAGGCCTTGCATTACGTTGGCCTTGACTATCATTTTGAAGAGGAGTGAGTGGTGTGAAGATACTGGTTACCGGTGCCCACGGCTTTGTGGGTAAGAATCTGTGTGCTACATTGTACAATATCGCCGCAGGCAAAGATCGCTCCTATGGGATGGATTCCGCCATTGAGGTGTATGAGTACGATTTGGATACCGATCCTGCGTTGCTGGATACCTATTGTCGCGATTGCGATTTCGTCTTCCATTTGGCGGGCGTGAATCGCCCGCAGGATCCCGCGGAGTTTATGAGCGGCAACTTCGGCTTCACCTCAACCTTGTTGAATATGCTGCGCCACCATAAAAATACCTGTCCCGTGATGATTTCTTCCTCTATTCAGGCGGCACTGGACAATCCCTACGGCCAATCGAAAAAGGCGGGGGAGGACCTGCTTTTTGCTTACGGCGCCGAGACGGGCGCTGACGTGTTGGTGTATCGTCTGCCCAACGTGTTTGGTAAATGGTGCCGCCCCAACTACAATTCCGTCGTGGCGACCTTCTGCTATAACGTCGCCCACGACCTGCCCATTCAGGTGAATGACCCCGCCACTCAACTGACCTTGGTGTACATCGACGACGTGGTGGACGAGCTGATGCGCGCGCTCAAGGGCGAACCTACTCGCGACGGCAATTACTGCCGTGTGCCGGTGGAGCATAAGACCAGCTTGTTTAAGATTGTGAATCTCATCTATACCTTCCATAACCAGCCCAGCTCCTTGCTGATGCCTGAAATTCCCCAAGGTAGTTTGGCTAAGAAGTTGTATTCTACCTATCTGTCCTATCTGCCTACGGAGAAAGCGATTTTCGATCTGAAAATGAACGTGGACGACCGCGGCAGTTTCACCGAATTGCTCAAGACCGCCTCTTGCGGGCAGTTCAGCGTCAATATCTCTAAGCCTGGTATTACCAAGGGCCAGCATTGGCATCACACCAAGTGGGAGTTCTTTATGGTTGTATCTGGCACCGGCCGCATCGAACAGCGCAAGATTGGTACCGACGAGGTACTGACCTTTGACGTGTCCGGCGACCGCATTCAGGCGGTGCAGATGCTGCCCGGCTATACCCACAACATCATCAATCTGTCGGATACGCAGGATTTGGTGACGGTGATGTGGGCCAACGAACTCTTTGATCCCAACAAACCCGATACTTTTTTTGAGAAGGTGTAAGTATGGAAATGAAAGTGGATTATTCCGATGTGAAATTTCAGGATAACGGTAAGCTGAAACTGCTGATTATCGTGGGTACTCGTCCTGAGATTATCCGTCTTGCTGCGGTGATTCGTAAATGCCGTCGCTATTTCGATTGCATTTTGGCACATACGGGGCAGAACTACGACTATAACCTCAACGGCGTGTTTTTCCGTGATCTTAAGCTGGATGACCCTGAGGTGTATATGGACGCCGTGGGTGACGACCTGGGCGCCACCGTGGGCAATATCATCAACGCCTCTTACAAGCTGATGGCGCAGGTAAAGCCTGACGCTCTGCTGATTCTGGGCGACACCAACTCCTGCCTGTCCGCCATCGCGGCTAAGCGTCTGCACATCCCCATTTTCCATATGGAGGCGGGCAACCGTTGCAAGGATGAGTGCCTGCCGGAGGAAACCAACCGCCGTATTGTGGACATCATCTCCGATGTGAATCTGGCCTATTCCGAGCACGCTCGCAAGTATCTCCACGAGTGTGGCCTGCCCAAGGAGCGCGTCTACGTTACCGGTTCTCCTATGGCGGAGGTGCTGCGTGATAATCTGGCGGATATCGAGGCTTCGGATATTCATTCCCGTCTGGGTTTGGAGAAGGGTAAGTACATTTTGCTGTCTGCCCACCGCGAGGAGAATATCGACACTGAGCAGAACTTCCTCTCGTTGTTTAACGCCATTAACAAGATGGCGGAGAAATACGATATGCCCATCCTCTATTCCTGCCATCCTCGCTCCAAGAAGCGCCTGGAACAGAGCGGCTTTGTACTGGATTCCCGCGTCATTCGTCACGAGCCTTTGGGCTTCCACGACTACAACTGCCTGCAGATGAACGCCTTTGCGGTGGTGTCCGACAGTGGCACTCTGCCGGAGGAGAGCTCCTTCTTCACGTCTATCGGCAAGCCGTTCCCTGCGGTGTGCATCCGCACCTCCACCGAGCGTCCTGAGGCGTTGGATAAGGCCTGCTTCGTGCTGGCGGGTATTGACGAGAAGAGCCTGCTGCAGGCTGTGGATACCGCTGTGACCGCCAATGCAGAGGGAGATTACGGCATTCCCGTTCCGGATTACATTGAGGAAAATGTGTCCACCAAGGTGGTTAAGCTGATTCAGTCTTACACCGGTGTGGTGGATAAGATGGTATGGCGTAAATATTGATAAAAAGAGGTCATCGCAAGATGACCTCTTTTTCTTGACATAATATAGCGTTTTTACTCATACAATCTACCAGTGTTAGGAGATGATTGTATGAGGGAGACAGTGTTAGATCGAGCTGTGGTGTTGGGGGAATACATATTGGATACCGGAGCTACGGTTCGTGCCACTGCCAAGCGGTTTCATATCAGTAAATCTACGGTCCATAAGGATGTGTCTGAACGATTGCAGATGGTAAATCCACAGTTGTACGGTCAAGTGCGACATGTGCTGGAAGTAAATAAAGCACAACGCCATATTCGTGGCGGTCAGGCTACGCGACGTAAATACAAAGGGGAATGATGCAAAAAAAGCCTACACATTTCACTGTGTAGGCTTTTCACTTTACAGCCTAAAAGCTCTGCTGTTGATGGGTTATAGGTCTTTTTTGATTTTGTCCAGCGCACCTTTTTCCAAACGGCTGACTTGGGCTTGTGAGATGCCGATTTCGCCGGAAACTTCTACCTGAGTCATGCCTTTGATGAAGCGGAGGTTGAGAATTTTCTTTTCGCGGTCAGAAAGGGCGGCAATGGCATCCTTTAATGTGATTTCGTCCAGCCAGTTGCGATCGTCATTGCAGTCACCCACCTGGTCCATCACAAAAATGGTGTCGCCGCCGTCGTTGTATACAGGTTCGTAGAGGCTGATCGGATCCACAATGGCCTCGAGAGCCAGCACGATTTCTTCGCGAGGGAGGTCCAGCCGCTCGGCAATTTCCTCGATTGTGGGCTCGCGGGAAAACTCGGCTAGTAGGGCTTCTTTGGCTTGCATTGCGCGATAGGCTACATCCCGCGTAGAGCGGCTGATGCGGATGGCGTTGTTGTCCCGTAGATAGCGGCGGATTTCACCGATGATCATGGGAACGGCATAGGTGGAGAAGCGTACATTTTGGGAAAGATCAAAATTGTCAATGGATTTAATTAAACCAATGCAGCCTACTTGAAACAGGTCGTCGGGATTTTCTCCTCGCCCCGCAAAGCGTTGTACCACGCTGAGGACTAGACGTAGGTTTCCTTGCACCAGTTGGTCGCGGGCTTGCTTGCTGCCGTTTCGCATTTCTTGTAGCAGTCGTATTTTCTCCGCTTCGGTTAGCACTTTCAGTGTAGCGGTGTTGACACCGCAAATTTCTACCTTGTTGTACATTTCCATCCCCATCCTTTCATAGGAAAAGTATGGACGAGTAGGGGAGAAACATACATTACACAAGCGAT
The DNA here is from genome assembly GCA_045588425.1 of Acutalibacteraceae bacterium. Classification (GTDB taxonomy): domain Bacteria; phylum Bacillota; class Clostridia; order Oscillospirales; family Acutalibacteraceae; genus UBA5905. The sequence continues at coordinate 735 of JAZNED010000086.1, read as the reverse complement.
AACAAAACAAAAAAGCCTTCGGCAACAGCCGAAGGCTTTTAAGTTTACCTTTTAGTAAGATCACACAGCGCGAGTGACCTTTCCGGAACGCAGGCAGCGGGTGCAGGCGTACACGCGCTTGGGGGAACCGTCAACGATCGCCTTAACGCGGCGGATGTTGGCCTTCCAGCAGCGGTTGGAACGTCTGTGGGAGTGGGACACACGGATGCCGAAAGTCACGGCCTTGCCACAAAATTCACACTTTGCCATTGTTCTGCACCTCCTTTTGTTACGCCGACCGGCGGTCGGACCAAGCATAGTTTATGTGAGGACAGAGTATCCCCACAAAGCAACGCACCCATATTAGCAGATAATGACGAAAAAATCAAGTGTTTTTTGCAAGGTTTGTAAAAATATTTTATTCTACCAGAATGTTTGCAGGAAACACTTGTATTTTTTGTATCTATTTGGTACAATAATATGGATTATATTGGAGTAATTTGTATCCAAACTTTACGGAGGTAATGCCATGCTGTGGAATTTCATGCAAATGCGGGATTCAATGGACGTCATCGACCTGCTGCTTTTGATGTTGGCTTATGCGGTGGTATTGCTTTTGTGTCTGCCAGTTCATGAGTTGGCTCACGGTTTGGTTGCCCATTGGTGTGGCGACGATACCGCCAAGTGGAATGGTCGCTTGACCCTCAATCCTTTCAGACATTTGGATATGTGGGGCACCGTGATGATTGTGGTGGC
>JAZNED010000085.1:0-13884 GCA_045588425.1 Acutalibacteraceae bacterium | reverse complement strand
AAAGAGCTGATTGCCAACGAAATCGTCCGCCTGCAACAGGAGGGCTTGGATCCCGCCGCTTTCGAGGCGGTGCGTCGCGGTGCCTACGGCCGTTTGGTGGCGGGTCTGGACGACCCCTCCGACTGTGCCGAGCTGATCCTTTCCCACCTGGTGGACGGCGTGGACCCTCTGTCCGAGCTGGACGCTTTGGCTGAGATTACTATTGAGGAGTTGACCGAACAGCTGGTCACCCGCTTTAACGTGGAGGCCTGCACCTTGTCCGTGGTCAACCCCGTGTAAGAAAGGGGAATTGGTATGACGTTTACGACCCTGTCTTCTTTTATTGAGTTTCCCAATTTGGGATGGAAATTCTCTGTGGACAAAACCATCCATATCGGTTCGTTCTCCATCCAGTGGTACGGTCTGCTGATTGCCGTGGGCTTCCTGCTGGCCATCCTCTACGGTATGAAACGGTCCGAGTTTTTTGGCATTAACCCCGACAGCATGATTGACGTGGCGCTGCTCACCGTGCCGGTGGCGTTCATCGGCGCCCGTCTGTACTACGTATTCTTCAGCGACCATCTGGCAGATTATTTGGCCGACCCTATCTCCATCCTCAAGGTGTGGGAAGGCGGTCTCGGCATTTACGGTGCCATCATCGTTGCGTTCACCTTCGGTCCGCTGATGTGCAAGCTGAAAAAAGTGAAAATCTGGGCTATGTTCGACCTGACCGCTTTGGGTTTCCTTATCGGGCAGTGCATCGGTCGCTGGGGCAACTTCTTCAACCAAGAAGCCTTCGGCGGTAACTGCGACCCCAAATGGTTTTTGGGTATGACCGGCAACCTCATCCAAGCAGGCAAAAACGTCAACCCCGAGTTGATTGAACAGGGTCTGTTTGATCCCTCCAAGCCCGTTCACCCCACCTTCCTGTACGAATCCCTCTTGTGCCTCGTGGGCTTTGTGCTGCTACATATCCTCTCCAAGCGGATTGTACGCCGCTTTGACGGTATGATCTTCTGCGGCTACTTGGTCTGGTACGGCACCGGACGTTTCTTTATCGAAAGTCTGCGCACCGACAGCCTTATGATCGGCGGCATGCGCACCTCTCAGCTGGTGGCGATTGTTGCCGTGTTGCTGGGTGTGACGCTGTTCTTCGTGTTGCGCCGCTACGCCATCTCGCTGCCCAAGACGCTGTTTGTAGCGGTAAAGGACGGCGAGTCCGCCCAAGAGACCGCGGCAGAAGCAATCGCCGAAGACATCACCCCTGATGCCGCCGAGGAGGACACCGATGGCACTGCTGATTAACGGAAAAGAAATCGCCGCCAATCTCCGCAGCGAGATTGCCGCGGAAACGGCGGTACTGAAAGAAAAAGGCATCACCCCCGGTCTGGCGGTGATCTTGGTGGGTGACGACCCCGCCAGCCAGACCTACGTGCGTAACAAGCAAAAGGCCTGCGAAGAGGTAGGCTTCTACGGCGAGCAGATTACCCTGCCCGCCACCACCACCCAAGAGGAACTGCTGGCGGTGGTAAACGAGCTGAACGCCCGCACGGATATTCACGGCATCCTGTGCCAGTTGCCTCTCCCCCGCGGATTGGACGACGGTGCGGTGATCGCCGCCATCGACCCTAAGAAAGACGTAGATGCTTTTCACGCCGAGAATGTGGGGCATATTATGATCGGTGACCAGCATTTCCTGCCCTGCACCCCCGCCGGCGTGATGGAGCTGATTCACCGCAGTAACATCTCCGTTGAGGGCAAGCATTGTGTCGTGATCGGCCGCAGTAACATCGTGGGCAAGCCCATGGCGATGCTGCTGTTGCAGGAGAACGGCACCGTCACCATCTGCCACTCCCGCACCAAGAATTTGGCAGAGATCTGCCGTCAGGCAGACATCCTCGTAGCAGCAGTTGGCCGTGCCAAATTCGTCACCGCCGATATGGTGAAGGAGGGTGCCACCGTCATTGACGTGGGCATCAACCGAGACGAAAACGGCAAGCTCTGCGGCGATGTGGACTTTGCCGCGGTAGAGCCGATCGCCGGTGCCATCACCCCCGTACCCGGCGGTGTAGGTCCCATGACCATCGCCATGCTGATGAAAAACACCCTCACAGCCGCCCAAACCCATGGTTGTGCGGAATAAGGCGATGCAACAAAAATCCATATAGGTGACAAATATTTCCATTGTTTTTACCTATCTCGAGGGATAGAATATTATCTGTAAACCTGTCCATTGGTGACAAAGGAGCGATAACTATGAAAAAGATTGCTGTTCTGACCAGCGGTGGCGATGCCCCCGGCATGAACGCGGCTGTCCGCGCTGTGGTGCGTACCGCCCTCAACGCCGGCATCGAGGTGTATGGCGTTATCCGCGGCTACAACGGTTTGATTAAAGACGAGCTGGTTCCTCTGGATCTGCGCTCGGTTTCCAACATTCTGCAGCAGGGCGGTACTAAGCTGTTCACCGCCCGTAGCCCTGAGTTTATGACCCTGGAGGGTCAGCAGAAGGGCGCCGAGACCTGCCGCAAGCACGGTATCGACGGCGTGGTGGTCTGCGGCGGCGACGGCTCCTTCCGCGGTGCACAGAAGCTCTCCCAGCAGGGCATCAACTGCATCTGCATCCCCTGCACCATCGACAACGACATCGGCTGCTGCGAATACACCATCGGCTATGACACCGCCACCAACACCGTGGTGGATCTGGTGGACAAGTTGCGGGACACCTGCTCCTCCCACGACCGTTGCAGCGTCGTGGAGGTTATGGGCCGTCACGCCGGCTGGCTGGCACTGGGTGCCGGTATCGCCGCCGGTGCTACCAGCATCATCGTGCCGGAGGTTCCCTACGACTTCCAGAAGGATATCGTGGACCGCATGAACTACACCAAGTCTTTGGGTAAGCATCACTTTATCGTGATGGTGGCCGAGGGCATCGGTGACGTGGATCAGCTGGCTCGCGACATCGAAGCCGCTACCGGCGTGGAGACCCGCGCCACCGTACTGGGTCACGTACAGCGCGGCGGTCGTCCCTCCGCCCGCGACCGTATCCTCGCCAGCCAGATGGGCTATTACGCCGCCCACCTGCTGATGGAGGGTAAGACCGAGCGCGTGGTTGCGGTCAACAACAACACCTTGATGGACTACGACATCGACGAGGCTCTGGCAATCAAGAAGCCCTTTAAGTCCAAGATGTTCCGTATGGCCGAGGAGATCAATATTTGATTTTTCACAACCGCTCACGCTGTGGGCGGTTGTTTTTTTGTAACGAGTGTGTTATAATGGCGATAACGAGGATAACGCCGCTGATGCGGCTACACCTCATCCACCGCCGTTCGGCGGTCCCCCTTCCCCTCAAGGGGAAGGCAAGACAAGCCTCAACAAGGAGGGTTCGATTATGCCGCATACCGTGATGATGGTGGCTGCCGCCGGTGGCTCCACCCGTATGGGACAACCCAAACAACATATTATGCTGGGCAAGTACCCGGTGCTGATCCATACCCTGCTGGCTCTGCAGCAGGTGGAAGCAGTAGACGAGATTTTGCTCATTGCTCGTCAGGAGGACATCGACACCTTCATGGCGCAGGCTAAAGAGGCGGGCGTGAGCAAGCTGACCCGTATCGTGGCAGGCGGTGCCACCCGACAGCAGTCGGTAGCCAATGGCTTGGCGGCGTTGCCGGCCAAGGCCACCATGGTGGGTGTCCACGACGGCGCACGTCCGCTGATTGACCCCGCAACCGTGTCTGCCGTAATCGAGACGGCGGAAAAATGCGGTGCGGCGGCGGTAGCTGTACCGGTCAAGGACACCCTCAAACGCACCAACGAAGATGGGGTCATCATCGACACCCCCGACCGCGCCAACCTGTGGCGGGTGCAGACACCCCAGGTGTTTGACCGCGCCAAACTGTGTGCCGCCATGGATGCGGCGATAGCGGCGGGCAAAGACTACACCGACGACTGCCAGCTGATGGAGGCGGCGGGTGTTCCCGTGCGACTGGTCAAGGGATTGGACACCAATCTGAAACTGACTACGCCGGAGGACATTCGGCTGGCAGAAGCCCTGATGAAGGAGAGAAGCGATATGCGCATCGGACACGGATACGACGTACACAAGCTGGTGGAGGGGCGTGACCTCATCCTCGGCGGCGTGAAAATCGAGTATGACAAGGGACTGCTGGGTCACTCCGACGCCGACGTGCTGACCCACGCGGTGATGGACGCCCTGCTGGGTGCCGCCGCCCTGGGCGACATCGGTAAGCTGTTCCCCGATAACGATCCCGCCTATAAGGGAGCAGACAGCATCGCACTACTCAGAAGAGTCGTAGAGCGTTTGAATGAAGCCGGGCAAAAAATCGGCAACATCGACGCCACCATTCTGTGTCAGCGTCCGAAATTGGCGCCCCACATCCCCCAGATGCGGCAGATTCTCGCGGATGCCTGCGGCGTGGACGTGACCTGCGTCAGCGTCAAGGCCACCACCGAGGAAGGGCTGGGCTTTACCGGCAGCGGCGAGGGCATCGCCGCCCATTGTGTGTGTCTGTTGGGGTAAAACGAGGAAAACGCCTCTATCCAACGGGATAGAGGCGTTTTTGTGTTTGGGGGGAAAACTCCCTCCGTCATTTGCTTCGCAAATGCCACCTCCCTCAAGAGGGAGGCTTTCGGGCGGTCCGGAGGCCCGCCCCTACGGTGTTCATTCGAGCAAGCGTTATTTCAGCAAGGTCTGAAAATCGGCACGCTCACGGATGGGGTCGAAATCGGAACGATTTAGACTCGCTCGATAGCCATCCAGCGGCGTGTCAGCGGAGTCGCTGACCGGCTTTTCGCCTCCCACCAAATCAAACAGCGGCGCAGTGTACCGATAGTGGTCTTGCTTGGAAAATAAGGTGTCCTGCTCGGCGTGGTGGCGGGCTTTGGTCAGCGCGACCACGGCTTCGTCATACTTCTGTTCCCCACACAGAAAAAACGCCTTGTCGATGAAATTATAGGTCAACAGATTGTGATGGAATTGGAAATTTCCATCGGGGAACAAAGAATACAAAACCTGCTCGATGGCGTCACACTCCACCAAGGTTTTGCAACCCAACTGAAGCGACAAGATGAACGCCCTCAATCTATTCTCGGAAAGGGTCTGACAATGTTTTTTCTTTTCTGCCCCCTCCAAACACCAAACCAGTAGGTCGTCCCGCTTTTCTTCGTCCTCTTCGGTGAGAGCATACTGCTTGGCATGTTCCAAATCTCCTTTCCAGTGATAGGACAACACAATGCCGTGCAAAGCTTTGTCATGGAGCGCCAAAGAAGGGTTGCTGTCCAAGACAATCTTATAATGCTTAATGGCGCTGTCCAACAAACGATGGTATTCTTCCTCGCTCTGCTCCAGCCGATCAAAGGCGACGTAGTACTCCGCTGATGCCAGCCACTCCACATACTCCATATTGCCGGGGTACTCCGCCACCGCTTGAACGGCAATCTGATAATTGGTTTCTTTATCGTCGTGCTTCCAATACTCAAAAAACGCCTCGTCAAACTCCGCCTTGCGCAAATCTTTTTGATAGGTGTCCATACTGAGCAAATAATCCGTGGTAACGCCGAAAAGATTCGCCAGCGGCGGCAACAGGGAAATGTCCGGCATGGCCGCGCCCGTCTCCCAACGGCTCACCGCCTGCGGGGAAATGTTCAGCAGCTCCGCTAATCTCTCTTGAGTCATATTATTTTTTGTCCGCAGATTTTTAATGATATGTCCAAACGTCATAAACAAAAGCTCCTTTCTGTTTTTGACCGGTCTATCCATAGTATAGCAGAAAAATGGTGTTTTTCCACCCCTCGTTAGTTGAGAGGAGGTAAATTTAAAATTGAGTTTGCTATTTCGTGGAGATACCCCGCCACCTGACCGATTTTGACGGCGGGATTTTCGTGAAAAATGAGCGAAAAGCCTCTATCCTATTGGGTAGAGGCTTTTTTGCGTTTGGTGGGGAATTTTAAGGCTCGTCGGTCTCCCCCAGTCAGCCTTCGGCTGACAGCCCCCTCCCGGAGGGGGCCTTGCGGGCGGCAGATTGCTGCCCCTACCGTCTTACAATAAGGTTGGATAGAGATTGTAGGGAACGACCTATGTGTCGTTTCGTTGTACGGGACGGGAAACCCGTCCCCTACAACGTATATTTTTGTAAAAATAGGGAATGTTTTGAAAGGATGTGAAGGTATGCAACTGGAACTCATACGGGAGAGCGGCGTTCTCACCGCCGCCCTCATCGGAGAACTGGATCACCACGCCGCCGCCGACCTGCGACAGCGCATCGACGCCGCGGTGCTGGCCTGCCGTCCCCGACGGCTGAACATCGACCTGACACGGCTCACCTTTATGGACTCGTCGGGGATTGGGCTCATCATGGGTCGGTATCGGCTGATGGGGTCGCTGAGTGGCGAGGTGCGGGTGACCGGTGCCAACCCGCGGATGGAGCGAATGATCCGTCTGGCGGGCTTAGACAAACTACCCATTTGGGAGGAGGAAACAAAATGAAACCAATCAACGAGATGAAGGTCGCCTTTCTCAGCCGCTCCGCCAACGAGGGGTTTGCTCGCGCGGCGGTGGCGGCCTTTGCGGCGCAATTAGACCCCGCAGTGGACGAGCTGGCGGATCTGCGCACAGCGGTGAGCGAGGCGGTGACCAATGCCATCGTCCACGGCTATCCTGACCAGCTGGGGACGGTGACGCTGACCGTGCGGCTGTATGAAAACGGCAAAATCCAGGTGCAGGTGAAAGATAAAGGGCGGGGCATCCCCGACGTGGCAAAGGCGATGGAGCCGCTATACACCACCGGTGGCGAGGAACGGTCGGGACTGGGATTCTCGGTGATGGAGAGCTTTACCGATTGCTTGCGGGTACGCTCGGCAGAAGGTAAAGGCACCACCGTCACCCTGGAGAAATACATAGCGCCGCGGGTGAAAGGGAAATGACCCGTGACGAGGCGGTGCAGGAAAATTTAGGGTTGGTGCACGCCTGCGCCAAGCGGTTTGTGGGGCGTGGCATCGAGTACGACGACCTGTTTCAGGCGGGATGCGTGGGACTGGTGAAGGCGGTGGACGGCTTTGAGCCGGAAAGAGGGCTGTGCTTTTCCACCTATGCGGTGCCGCTGATCCTCGGCGAGATGCGCCACCTATTCCGCGAGGGCGGTGCCGTGAAGGTCAGCCGCTCACTACGGAGTTTATCACTACAAGCAGGGCGGTTGCGGGAGAAACTGCTGTCCCTCCACGGCAGAGAGCCGTCGGTGGAGGAATTAGCCGCCGAGCTGGGCATCGAGCCGGCGCTGGCGGCGCAGGCGGTGTGTGTGGCACTCCCTCCCCTCTCCCTCACCCACAGCGACGAGGGGGACGAGGGACAGATCGACCTGCCCTGCGACTCCCACGAGGAAAATGTAACGGACAAACTGGCATTGCGACAGGTGCTGTCGGAGCTGCCGACGCGGGATCGAGCGCTGATCGAGATGCGGTATCTGCGAAAAATGACCCAGCAAGCCACCGCCGACGCCCTGGGCATGACCCAAGTGCAGGTGTCGCGAAAAGAGAAAGCGATACTGCTGGAAATGCGGCGAAAACTACTGGACTGAAAGCGCTTACAACGCGATGGTTGTGGGGATTTATCAAACCAACAAAATAAGAGCCTGTACCTTGCGGTACAGGCTCTTTTCCATGCAATTATTTCACCAAATCCTTGTACATACGGATATAGGTGTTGGCGGAGCGACCCCAGGTGAAATCCTGGGTCATGCAACGCTCACGCAGCAGCTTCAGATCAGGCTTGTTGGCGTAGGCGCCCAAAGCACGGTCGATGGCCGCCAGCATATCGTCGGCGTTGTAGGTCTTGAAGGTGAAGCCGAAGCCACCCTCTTCGCCACAGTCGATGATGCTATCCTTAAGACCGCCGGTCTCGCGGACGATGGGCAGGGTGCCGTAGCGGCAAGCCACCATCTGCGCCAAGCCGCAAGGCTCGCTCTTGGAGGGCATCAGGAAGATGTCCGCCGAGGCGTAGATCTTACGCGCCAATTCGGGAACAAAACCGGCGCAGTAGCAAAACTTCTCAGGATATTTCGCCTGAATCTCACGGAAGAAATTCTCATACACCCACTCACCGGAACCCAGCACCACCATCTGCACGTCACGCTGCAGCAGATCGTCCACGATGTACTTGACCAGATCCAAACCCTTGTGAGAGGTGAGGCGGGTAACCATACCGATCAGCGGCACATCGGGTTTGACCGGCAGGTTCAAACGCTCCTGCAGCGCTTTCTTGTTAGCGGCTTTACCCTCGTCCAAGGTCTCCACAGAGAAATTCTGGGTAATGTTGGGGTCGGAGACAGGGTTGTAGCCGTCGGTGTCGATGCCGTTGAGGATGCCCTGCAGCTTCCACTTGCGGGCGTTGAGGATGGGATCCAGACCCCAAGAGAACCAGGGATCCAAAATCTCCTCGGCGTAGGTGGGGCTAACGGTGGTGACGCGGTCGGCACACTCGATACCTGCCTTCATGAAGTTGACGCAACCATCATACTCCAGCAGCTGACGATGCTCGGGGGGAATACCCAGCACGTCCTCCATCAGCTCCATACCATACTTACCCTGATACTGGATGTTGTGGATGGTGAGCACCGTCTTAATGCCCTCAAAGCCCTCGCGGTTGGCATAGAAGATGTGGTAGAACAGCGGCACCAGCGCGGACTGCCAGTCGTTGGCGTTGATGACGTCCGGCTTAAACCCAATATGGGGCAGCATCTCCAGAACAGCACGAGAGAAAAAGGCGAAACGCTCGGCGTCGTCATAGTGGCCGTACAGACCCTGACGCTTGAAATAATACTGGTTATCCAGCAGATAGTAGATGACACCATCCACCTTGGCCTCGAACACGCCGCAATACTGACGGCGCCATGCCACCGGCACGGACAGACTGGTGAGGAAGGTCATATTCTCTCGCAGGTGCTGGGGGATGCTCTCGTAGAGAGGCATCACCACGCGGCAACCCACCAAACGGGAACGAATCGCCTTGGGCAACGAGCCGGCCACGTCCGCCAAACCGCCGGAGGCGGCAAAGGGAAGCGCCTCACTGGCAACGTACAATACTTTCATTTGCGATCCTCCTTAGGTTAGATAACAGAATTCTTGGAAATGTACACAGGATAGCTCTCGGAACCCTGCAGGGTGACACCGTTGCGAATCACCACGTTCTTGTCCGCGATGATGTTGTGCAGTTTGCAGTGGTCACCCACGTTCACATTCTGCATCACGATGCAGTTCTCCAGCTCAGCGTTGCGGCTGACAGTAGCACCGCGGAAGACGATGCAATTCTTCACCTTACCGTCGATGTGAGCGCCGTCACCCACCAAGCAGTTAGAAACCTCAGCGTGCAGACCGTACTGAACAGGATCGCAATCCTTCAACTTGGTATAGACGGGACGGTTCATGGGGAACAGCTGCTCCCGCACCTCGCACTCCAACAGCGCCAAGTTGGCGTTGAAATAGCTCTCGGTGGAGTAGATGGGCATAACCAAAGAGGGAGCGACGTAGCCCATGATCTTCAGCTCGTCCAGACGGCGCTGGAGAATATCACGCTCAAAGTGATACAGGTTGCGGGCGGCAGCCTCGGTGATGGTACGCAACAGCCAATCCTTACGCATCACGTAAACGCCGATGCCGTAGTAAGCGTTCTGGTCAGCGATACGACCCAAGAGCAGATCGGTCACGTGACCGGAAGCGTCCATGGTCAGCACCGGGATGTCGGTCAGCTTAGGTACGGCACCGTGACGGCAAACCATGGTGACGTCGGCACCGCTGTCTACGTGTGCCTTAATCAGCGCATCGTAATCCAGGCTGTTGACCATGTGGCAATCGGACAGAATGACCAACTCTTCCTTAGAGTGATTCAGGAAAGGAATCACATCCACCAAAGAACCGATGCGACCCTGGTACATAGCGTCGTCACTGCTGCGAGGAGGCAGGAAATACAGGCCCTCGTTCTTACGGGACAGATCCCACGCCTTGCCGCTGCCGAGGTGGTCCATCAGAGACTGATAGTTACTCTTGGTGATGACACCCACCTTAGTGATGCCCGCATTCACCATCGCGGACAGGGGGAAATCGATGAGGCGATACCGACCGCCGAAGGGCAGAGAGCCCATGGAGCGTACAGCGGTACCGTCACGGAAAGACTCGTCATGCATATTGGCAAAAATCAAACCCAAAGCACTGTAATTACGCATGTGCGCTCACCTCCTCGCCATCATTCACATCTGCTTCAATCATACCCTTGGCAGGCACCTTGCCGCCCTTACCGACCTTAATGCCGGAGGCGACCACAGCCACGCCCCAACGGGACAGATCGTCGATCTCCTCGGGGGCTTCGCCCACCACGGCGCCCTCGCACACCTCCACGTCCTCAGCGAGGATGGCGTACTGTACCTTGGCACCCTTACGCACCACGGCGCCGGGCATCAGAATGGACTGGACAATCTCCGCGCCTTCCTCGATGGTGACACCGGCGAAGATCACGGAGGACTCCACCTTACCGTGGATGACACAACCCTCGGTGATGGAGGAATTCTGCACCTGAGAGGTGGCAGATAAGTACTGGGGAGGCATACCGGGGTTACGGGAATAGATCTTCCAAGAGGTGTCGGACAGATCCAGCGGCACCTTGGGATCCAGCAGGTCCATATTGGCCTCCCACAGGGAGTCGATGGTACCTACGTCCTTCCAGTAGCCGTCAAAACGCCAGGCAAACATCTTCTCGCCGGAGTTCAGCATGGTGGGCAGCACGTTCTTACCAAAGTCGTTCTGGGAGGTGGAATCCTCCTCGTCAGCGATGAGGTACTTACGCAGTTTCTCCCACGTGAAGATGTAGATACCCATGGAAGCCAAGGTGCTCTTAGGCACGGCAGGCTTCTCGTCAAACTCGTAGATGGAGCCGTCGGGATTGGTGTTCAGAATACCAAAGCGGGACGCCTCCTCCTTGGGAACGTCCAACACGGCGATGGTGCAGTCGGCACCCTTCTCCTTGTGATAGGCCAGCATATCGCTGTAATCCATCTTATAGATGTGGTCGCCGGACAGCACCAGCACGTACTCAGGATTATAACGCTGGATAAAGTCGATGTTCTGATAGATGGCGTTGGCGGTACCCTTGTACCAATCGGCGCCCTGATTGCGCTGATAGGGAGGCAGGACGTGAACGCCGGCGTCCATGCGGTCCAGATCCCAAGGCTGACCGGAGCCGATGTAGTCATTCAACTCCAGAGGCTGATACTGGGTGAGCACGCCCACCGTCTCGATGCCGGAATTGACACAGTTGGACAGGGGGAAGTCGATGATGCGGTACTTACCGCCATAGGGGACTGCCGGTTTGGCAATCTTGCGGGTCAGCGCGTACAGACGGCTGCCCTGGCCGCCAGCCAGCAGCATGGCGACACATTCTTGTTTGCGGAACATAATCAGTTTTCCTCCTCTTTCTTATTGGCTGCCTTGGCTTTCGCCGCGGCTTTTTTCTTAGGATAGGGACGAACGCGCTTATTCTTCAGCACCAGCACCGACAGAGGCGGCAAGGTCAGCGCCGCCGACTGGTCAAAGCCGTGCATGGGCTCGGGGTCGGTCTTGATCAGGCCGTTAGTGGCGTTGGTGCCGCCAAACTCGGCCAGATCGGAATTAAACAGCTCCACCCAGTCGCCGTAGACCGGCAGACCGATGCGGTAGCCATCCCGCTGAATGGGGGTGAAGTTGCACACCACCACCACCTCGTCCCCCTTCTTGTCAATACGACGGAAGGAGATGACACTCTGGGCGGTGTCGTCCGCGGCAATCCACTTGAAGCCCTCCCAGGAGTAGTCGTCCTCCCACAAGGCAGGAATCTGACGATAGAGATGGTTCAGAGTGCGGACGTAATGCTTGGTCATACGGTGGCTCTCGTAATCGAGCAGCAGCCAATCCAGACCACTCTGGTAATCCCACTCCTTAAACTGGCCAAACTCACTGCCCATAAAGAGTAGCTTCTTGCCGGGGTGGGTCATCATATAGCCGAGGAAGGCACGCAGACCCGCAAACTTCTCCTCGTAGGTGCCGGGCATCTTGTTGATCAGCGAGCCCTTACCGTGCACCACCTCGTCGTGGGAGATGGGAAGCACGAAATTCTCGGAGAAGGCGTACATGAGAGAGAAGGTAATCAGATTGTGATTATCCTTGCGGAAGAAGGGGTCCAGGCAGGTGTAACGAATCATATCGTTCATCCAACCCATATTCCACTTAAAGTTGAAGCCTAAGCCTCCATCGGAGGTGGGCTTGGACACCATCGGCCACGCGGTAGACTCCTCCGCGATCATCATCACGTTGGGGTGATCGTGGAACACCGCTTCGTTGAGCCAGCGGATGAAATTCACCGCCTCCAGATGCTCGTGACCGCCAAAGCAGTTGGGAATCCACTCGCCGTCCTTGCGGTTGTAATCCAGATACAGCATAGACGCCACCGCGTCCACACGGATGCCGTCGATGTGGTACTCCTCTAACCAATAGAATACGTTGGAAATAAGGAACGAGCGTACCTCCGGACGACCGTAGTCAAATACGCAGGTGCCCCACTCCTTATGCTCTCCCTTACGGGGGTCGGCGTACTCGTAGCAGGGACCGCCGTCAAAGCGGAACAGACCCGCCGCATCGCGGGGGAAGTGGGCAGGCACCCAGTCCAGGATCACGCCGATGCCCGCCTGGTGGCAAGCATCCACGAAATACATAAAGTCCTCCGGTCCGCCATAGCGGCTGGTGGGAGCATAATAACCCGTCACCTGATAGCCCCAAGAGCCATCAAAGGGATACTCCGAAATGGGCATCAGCTCAATGTGGGTGTAGCCCATATCCAGCACGTAAGGCACCAACTCCTCCGCCAGTTTGCGATAGGAGAAGGGGTTGCCGTCGCCATAGGTGCGCCAAGAACCGGCGTGCACCTCGTAAATATTCACCGGCTTGTCATAGGGAGCAATCTTGGCAGATTGCCAGTCGGCGTCATGCCACTCGTAGCCACCCACCTCGTACACCTTAGCGGCGGTACCGGGTCTGGTCTCGATGTGCACGGCGTAGGGGTCACACTTAGCCACCGCCTTACCATCCTTACCCACCACGTGGTATTTATAAGTAGCGTAGCGATCGACGTCCTGCACCGTAGTCTCCCACACGCCGCCGTCGATGGGTACCATCGGCTGAGCGTCAGGGTTCCACCCATTAAATTCGCCTACCAGCGACACTGCCTTAGCATTGGGTGCCCATACGCGGAACACATAGCTGTTATCCCCCGCGTAATGACAGCCCAACCAGCGGTAGGCGTGGGTGTCGGTGCCGGCGAGAAACTGCTGGATTTGCTGTTTCAATTCGACACCGTTGTCGTATAGATTCATCCGTCTTCCACTTCCTTTCGGACACGGGATAGATAGACTACCCCAAGGGTACATTTTTACTCTTTTATTGTAGCAGTGTTTTTGGCGAAATGCAAGCGATTTTTGTTTATTTTGTTACAAACTTTTTGGCGAATTTTTGTATATTTTGGCGTTTTTGCTATATATTACCGGAGCGAAATGGCAATACTGCACAAGACAACAAATATCCCCCCCGCATAGCGGGGGGGATTTCATGTTCGGGCATAGCCCTAATACTACCGGCGGCGCACAAGTGCGCTTGTTGTTGGCCTATCAGCCATAGATTACCGGCTACCCATAAATGGGTAAAGGTAGTGCCTAACAAAGCCTCCCTCCAGGAGGGAGCCTGACGAGCCGTTTTTGTTACGCATTCTCCCCCAGTCTTTTCGCCTGCGGCGAAAATCCAGCCCCCTCCCGGAGGGGGCCTTATCTCTCTACCCACGGTTGGTGTGGGATGGTAGGGGACGGGTCTCCCGTC
>JAZNED010000084.1:0-3494 GCA_045588425.1 Acutalibacteraceae bacterium | reverse complement strand
GTGGATAAGTATTTGCCGCTGATTTACCCTGTAAAAGCAAATGCCTTTACATATATGCGCGACACCCTCTTGATTGTCAGCGAACCCAGTAAAATCAAGGAAAGAGTGCGTACCTACCTGTGGCAGCTGGAGCAGGATGAGACCGCCCTGTTGGAGGAAAATCAGCTGTGTCGCGCCTTGATGGAATATGCTCCGAATTGGGACGAAATGATGGCCGAAATGGAGAAAAAATCCACCGTTTTGATGGATAATTTCTCCCGCGGCGGTATCGGTCTGCCCATTGCGAAAATGTACACCCTGGACGCCCGCCAGTTGCCTGTGTGGTCGGGTCGAGTGGAACTGCTGGCGGACGATCTGCGGGATTTGTTAGCCCGCAAAACGGCCTGTATCGTGTTGGCGGGCAGTGAGGAAAAAGCCGCTCAAACCTTAGCCGACGATCTTAAAAAAGCGGGCTTGCCGGCGCTGTATGCCCGCTCCCCCGAAGCGCCCATCCGCGGTCAGGTGCTGGTGATGGCAGGCGGTATCTCCGCCGGCTTAGAGTTGCCGGAGGCACATCTGGCCATTCTCACCCATGGTCGGGCGGTGCGGCCTGTGCGGCGCAGCCGCAGCCGCAGCAAGAACAAGGGCTTGGAAATCCACAGCCTGTCGGAACTGCAGAACGGCGACTACGTCGTACACGTGGTACACGGCATCGGTATCTATCAGGGCGTGCACCAGATCAACGTGCAGGGCGTAGTGAAAGATTACATTAAGGTGGAGTACGCCAAGGGGGATATACTGTACGTTCCCGTTACGCAGTTGGATTTGGTGAGTAAATACATTGGAACCAAAGAAGACGTGACGCTGAAACTCCACCGTCTGGGTGGACAAGAGTGGCAGAAGGCCAAGGCTCGCGTTAAGAGTGCCGTTAAGGACATCGCAAAAGGTTTGGTAGCGCTGTATGGCAAACGGATGGCGTCCCCCGGCTATGCCTTTGGTCCCGACGAGGAGTGGCAGTACGATTTTGAACGCCACTTTGAGTACGAGGAGACGGAGGATCAGCTGCGTTGCATAGACGAGATTAAGAACGATATGGAGCGGGCGGTGCCGATGGATCGCCTGCTGTGCGGTGACGTGGGATTCGGTAAGACCGAGGTGGCACTCCGTGCGGCCTTTAAGTGCGTCAGCCAGAGTAAGCAATGCGCTATTTTGGTGCCGACGACCATTTTGGCATTCCAGCATTATAATACCATTCTCAAACGATTCGAGGGATTTCCTGTTAAGGTGGAGATGCTCTCCCGCTTCCGCACCCCCAAACAGCAGGCAGATATTATCAAACGCGTGAAGAGCGGCGAGGTGGACATTGTTGTTGGTACCCATCGTCTGCTGAGCCAAGACGTGGCATTCCGCGATTTGGGTTTGTTCATCGTGGACGAGGAACAGCGCTTCGGCGTGGCGCAGAAGGAGCGTATCAAAGAGCTGACCCCCAACGTGGACGTGCTGACCCTCTCCGCCACCCCCATTCCCCGTACATTGAATATGGCTATGAGCGGTATCCGCGACATGTCGGTGATTGAAGAAGCGCCCATGGATCGCCGACCGGTGCAGACCTACGTGCTGGAGCACGACAACGGCGTCATCGCCGACGCCATTCGTCGCGAACTGCGGCGTGACGGTCAGGTGTATTATCTACACAACCGTGTGGATAACATCGAACTGGTGGCGGCGGCGTTGCACACCCGCATCCCCGAAGCACGGATCACGGTGGCACACGGCAAGATGAACGAGGAAGAACTGTCCGAAATCTGGCGGCAGGTGTTGGAGCACGAGGTGGATATTCTGGTGTGCACCACCATCATCGAGACCGGTGTGGACATTCCCAATGTGAATACGTTAATTATTGAAAATGCGGACCGATACGGTCTGTCCCAGTTGCATCAGCTGCGTGGTCGCGTGGGGCGCTCTTCGAGAAGAGCGTATGCCTATCTGACCTTTACCCGTGGCAAGCAACTGACGGACATTGCCCAAAAGCGATTGGAGACCATGCGCGACTTTACCGAGTTTGGCGCGGGATTCAAGATCGCCATGCGGGATATGGAGATTCGCGGTGCAGGTAACCTGTTGGGAGCTCAGCAGCACGGACACATGGAGTCGGTGGGTTACGATATGTATTTGAAACTGCTGGCGGATGCCGTCAGCGAGGAGAAGGGTATTACCGCCGCCGAGACCATCGAGTGCTTGGTGGATCTGCCTATCACTGCCCACATTCCCGATAGCTACATCAGCGACAACGCCCAGCGACTGGAAATTTACCGCCGTATTGCGGATATCCGCACGGTGGAGGATTCCATGGACGTGTTCGATGAACTCATCGACCGCTTCGGCGAGCCGCCTGCGGCGGTGCAGGGGCTGGTGGACGTGGCGCTGCTGCGTAACATGGCCGCCTCCATCGGCATCCGCGAGGTGCGTCAGCAGCAGGAGTCCGTCCTGCTGTACTGCGACAAACTGGATATGCGCGTGGGTGCGGGACTCAGCGCCGCCCTCAAGGGACGGGTGATGATCTCTGCCGGCAGCAAACCCTATTTCGCGGTGAAGATTGACCGCACCGGCGGCAAAGATGGGCTCGATACCTTGCGTGAGGCGCTGGAGACCGCGGTGGAAATCAAGGCGGAAATTGAGAAGGAAGAAGAGTGAAAAAGCGGGAGAGGGTGACCTCTCCCGTTTTCTGTTGCACCGTAAAAAGAATTGTGGTAGGATAAAAGTGTAACCTTTTTCCATTTATTTCGGCAATGAGGGTGAGGGGGTGAAGAAATTGAACGATCAACAAATTGTAGCATTGTATTGGCAGAGAGATGAGTCCGCACTGCAAATCACCGCCGCCTGCTATGGGGCGACACTGACTGCGGTGGCACAGCGTATCCTCGACGACCGCGCGGAGAGCGAGGAGACGGTCAATGACACCTATCTGCGTGCGTGGAACGCCATTCCGCCCCACAAGCCCACCAAGTTGGGGGCGTTTCTCGCCAAAATCACCCGCGATCTGGCCATCGACCGCTATCGCCGCCGCAAGGCGGAGAAGCGAGCGGCAACGCAGTATGCCTTGTCGCTGGAGGAACTGAGCGAGTGTATCCCCGGTGGGGAAACGCCTGACGAGGCGTTGGATCACGCTCTGCTGACCGAGGCTATCGGTGCCTATCTGTCCACTTTAAAGCCGACGGTGCGGCAGGCCTTCGTGGGTCGCTATTTCTTCGCCCTGTCCCTGCAGGAAATCGCCGATAGGCAAGGGGTGACCCTATCGTGGGTCAAGACCGCCTTGCACCGCACCCGTCAGGGGTTGCGGGAACATCTGGAAAAGGAGGGTTATTCTGTATGAATCGAGAACAACTCAGCGACGCCATCGGGCGTCTGGACGAATCGATGATAGAAGAAACGATGGTCAGCCATCGGCGACGCCGTCCGTGGTGGATTTCCGCTGTGGCGGTGGCCGCCTGCGTGTGTCTGGCGGTGGGGATGGT
>JAZNED010000083.1:0-4292 GCA_045588425.1 Acutalibacteraceae bacterium | reverse complement strand
CAGGCAGGCTCCACCGCCGCCATCACAGAGGCTTTGGAATTGTCGATGTGCTTGAGACCGGCGGTATACAGCAGATAGGCACCCACGGTACCCATCACCACGTAGGCCAGCATCGGCAACCACAGCGACCAGCCGAATGTGACGGAAGAGGTAGCAATCTGCTCAAAATCGGTGAAGAACACACCGCCCACCGCCGACAACAGGAAAGTGTAGAAGGTGATGGTCATGGGGTGATAGCCACGCTGCAAGGCGTAACGGGAGAAAATGCTGTACAGCGCATAACCAAAGCCGGCGCAGATGCCCAGCACCAGACCGCCGGCGGTAAAGGTGCCGCCTGTGGTGAAGATGCCGGACACCAGCACACAGCCCACCACCGTGAGCGTGAGCGACGTCACCTTACGCACCGTCATCCGCTCGCGGAATAACAAGAGGCTCATCAGCATCACAAAGATGGGTGAAGTGTACAACAGCACGGCGGCAATCGCCATACCTGACCGCTGAATGGTGGTATAGTAGCAGAAATTGAAAAACAGCACACTGAGCACGCCGCTACCGATAAAGCACCACAGATCCTTCAATCGGATGCGCAACAGCTTGGGATTCATACACAGCATAATGGGCAGCATCAGCAGGGCGGTCATGGCACCGCGCAACTCCACCGCCTCCATGGCAGCGATACCGGCGGCGTTGATACGCCCGACGAATAGGCCCGTGCAACCCCACAAACAGCCTGCGATAATCACCAGCAGACCGCCGAGAGCAGGGCTCCCTTTTATCTTTTTCATAACGGTATCACTCCCAAGCCTATCAACAATAAAGCTACGCTAGCCGCTACACCCAACAAGACCAGAAGAATCCCACTGACGATAGTATGCGTGTGTGGTTGCTTATACGAGTCCGCCATTCCGCCGACATAAAACGAATACATGCGATCCCACCCTTTATGCGCCGCAATCAGATGCAAAACGCCATAAGCAACGATCAACACACCACAACCAACGCAAAGCAGCGGCCATACGAACACAGCGGTAAGCCCAACGATTAACTCTAATGCAAGAAAGACATAAAGACTGGTTTCCAACTTTCGGGCTATTTTCTTCTCTTTGCTCAATGATTTTCTCATACTTTCCTCCAAGCAGGAACTGTTGGCTTCCCCTTGAGGGGAAGCTGGCACGGCGCAAGCCGTGACTGATGAGGTGTAGCCGTCCGCAGACGGCGTTACCTTATAATCGCTCTGCGACCACCTCATCCGCCTCGCATATGCTCGGCACCTTCCCCTCAAGGGGAAGGCTTTATAAAGGCAGAACAAGACGGCACAGCCGTAACTGTGCCGTCTTGAGTCGGTTTGGAATTAAAACGCGATCTTCTCCTCGAGGTAAGCCTTCAGCTCGGAGATGGGCATACGCACCTGCTCCATGGTGTCACGGTCACGGACGGTGACACAGTTGTCGGCGGGAGTATTGTCATCACCCACGGTCTGGAAGTCCACGGTGATGCAATAGGGAGTGCCGATCTCGTCCTCACGGCGGTAACGCTTACCGATGGAGCCGGCATCGTCAAAGTCCACCATAAAGTACTTGGACAGCTCCTGCTGGATCTCCAGTGCCTTGTCACTCAGCTTCTTGGACAGAGGCAGGATGGCGCACTTGAAGGGAGCCAGAGCAGGATGCAGACGCAGAACGGTACGGACATCATTCTTCTCGGCGTCCACCACCTCTTCGTCATAGGCGTCGCACAGCACGGACAGAACGGTACGCTCCACACCCAGAGAGGGCTCGACCACGTAGGGGATGATGTGCTGACCGGACTCCTGATCAAAGTAGGTCAGATCCTTGTTGGAGGTGTTCTGGTGCTGGGTCAGGTCGTAATCGGTACGGTCTGCCACACCCCACAGCTCGCCCCAACCGAAGGGGAACAGGAACTCGAAGTCAGTGGTCGCCTTAGAGTAGAAGCACAGCTCCTCGGGATCGTGGTCACGCAGGCGGATGTTCTCCTCCTTCAGGCCGATGGCCAACAGCCAATCGCGGCAGAACTGACGCCAGTAGGCGAACCACGTGAGATCGGTGCCGGGCATGCAGAAGAACTCCAGCTCCATCTGCTCGAACTCACGCACACGGAAAATGAAGTTGCCGGGGGTGATCTCGTTACGGAAGGACTTACCGATCTGAGCGATACCGAAGGGCAGCTTGCGACGGGTGGTGCGCTGGACGTTCACAAAGTTGGTGAAGATTCCCTGAGCGGTCTCGGGACGCAGATACACGGTGTTCTTAGCGTCCTCGGTGACACCCTGGAAGGTCTTGAACATCAGGTTAAACTGACGGATGTCGGTAAAGTTATGCTTGCCGCAGGTGGGGCAAGGAATATTGTGCTCCTCCACAAACTCCTTCATCTCAGCCTGAGAGAAGGCGTCGATGGGCTTGGGCAGCTCAAAGCTGTTCTCCTGACACCAGTCCTCGATGATCTTATCGGCACGGAAGCGCTCCTTGCACTCCTTGCAATCCATCAGAGGGTCGGAGAAACCGGCCAGGTGACCGGAAGCAACCCAAGTCTGGGGATTCATCAGGATGGCGGCATCCAAGCCCACGTTGTAGGGGTTCTCCTGAACGAACTTTTTCCACCACGCCTTTTTGACGTTATTCTTCAGCTCCACGCCCAGAGGACCGTAGTCCCAGGTGTTGGCCAGGCCGCCGTAGATCTCGGAGCCGGGGAAGATATAACCGCGACCTTTGCACAAGGTTACGATTTTTTCCATGGTTTTTTC
This sequence comes from Acutalibacteraceae bacterium, assembly GCA_045588425.1. Classification (GTDB taxonomy): domain Bacteria; phylum Bacillota; class Clostridia; order Oscillospirales; family Acutalibacteraceae; genus UBA5905. The sequence goes on along the minus strand of JAZNED010000083.1, from coordinate 1,531 downwards.
GGTGTTTTTCATCTGATATGCCTCCTCTGATTCCCCGAAGTGGTTTCTTCGGTAATAGACTTGTCTATTTTAATATAAACACAATCAAAAGTCAACACAATTCCAAGATGTATACCACCACAAATAGGAGAAAAAGCGGCAATTTTTCGGTGTTTTTGTATAAAAAGCACGAATGTTTTTGCACATAAGGTTCAAATTTTTATGTTTTGGCAAATTGGGTGTTGACAATTGAAATAAAGTCATTTATACTGCATATTGTATCTTTGCGCTCTGCGGTCTATTGGAGGGGTATGTAATGGACAATTGCACTTTACCCATCGCACAGGCCGCCGCAGGCGATCAAGAAGCATTTGCCCTGCTGGTACACCGCATGACTCCTCTCATCCACTCCCAGATTCGCGGTTTTCGCTGTGATGGAGTGGAGGATGAAGACTTAGTGCAAGAGGCACTGATGGGCTTGTTGGCTGCGGTACGTACCTACCGCGAGGACGGCGGTGCCGCCTTCACTACATACGCCACCGCCTGCATCCGCCACCGCCTGTTATCGGTGGCACGGCGCTATGGCCCCGTCGCCGACCGTGAGGTGCCGATGAAGGACAGCCCCGAACTGCCGGACATCACCGCCGACCCCGCCCTGCGCCTGCAGGAGCAGGAAGAGCTGGGAGGATTGCTGGAGCGTCTGCGCACACGGCTAACCGAACGGGAATATCGGGTACTGCTTCTCCGACTGGGCGACTGCTCCTATGCAGAGATTGCCACTCGCTTGGGTATCACCCCCAAGGCGGTGGACAACGCCATCCAGCGGATACGGCGCAAACTAATTTAGGCAACAACGGCATGCAGCCGTTTGCAATACGGGAAAGACCCGTATTATCATATCAAAGCGAGGTAAAACCACATGTACGAGGACAAGACTTTAGTATGCAAAGAGTGCGGTAACGAGTTCATCTTCACCGCCGGCGAGCAGGAGTTCTACGCTGAGAAGGGTTTCGTTAACGAGCCCCAGCGCTGCAAGGCCTGCCGTGACGCCCGCAAGAATGCCGGCCGTCCCGCCCGCGAGATGCATGACGCTGTGTGCGCCAACTGCGGCAAGGAGTGCAAAGTGCCCTTCCAGCCCCGTGAGGACCGCCCCGTCTATTGCAGCGAGTGCTTCGCCAGCATGAAGGGCGAGAACTAATTTAATACATTAGTCTGCCTAAGGCCGTTCACCGCAAGGTGAACGGCCTTTTTCCTTGGTTTTTATCTTGACGAGAAGTGCCGGGGCGTGGTAGAATATGGGCAATATACGAAAAGGAGGGATTCTATGGTTCTGACACTGCTATTTGCCGCTGTCAGCGGCGGTGTTACTGCGCTGCTGTGGGCAAGCGGAATGAACCCGTGGTGGATTCTACCGGTGTGGATCGGTTTTTACATCGCCGCTGTGCTGGTGTTCTTCCTGTTGCTGTTAAGCGGGCTGTACCTCTTCCTCCCCAAAGAGAACCTCTCCCCCCGTACCAAGCGGTTCAACCGTACCATCATTAAGCTGGTGCTC
>JAZNED010000082.1:0-10732 GCA_045588425.1 Acutalibacteraceae bacterium | reverse complement strand
ATCTCCGGCACAGGATTGGCCATGGGGAATACGATAGCACCCGCCGCCATCGAACCCACCATCTCGGTGGTAACGATGCCCGGCGCAGACACGCCGATGAACACATCGGCACCCGCCATCGCATCTGCCAAACAGCCCTCTTTGCCATCGGCGTTGGTAATGGCGGCGATGGCGTTGTGAGCAGGGTTGTCATAGGTGGCGGTGCGGGTCAGAATACCACACTTGTCACACATAATCAGATTCTTCACACCCAAACGCAGCAGATGATGGGCGATGGCAATGCCTGCAGAGCCCGCACCATTAATCACCACGCGGACGGCGGTGATATCCTTGCCCACCACCTTGAGGGCATTGAGCAGAGCGGCACCCACCACAATGGCGGTGCCGTGCTGATCGTCGTGGAAAACGGGGATGTCGCACAGCTCCTTGAGCTTGCGCTCAATCTCAAAGCAACGGGGTGCGGCGATGTCCTCTAAGTTGATACCGCCGAAAGAGCCGGAAAGCAGATAGACGGTGCGGACGATCTCGTCCACGTCTTTACTCTTGATACACAAAGGAAAGGCATCCACGCCGCCAAATTCCTTGAACAATACACACTTGCCCTCCATGACGGGCATACCCGCCTCGGGGCCGATGTCGCCGAGACCGAGGACGGCAGTGCCGTCGGTAACCACCGCTACCATATTATGACGGCGGGTAAGGTCATAGGACAGATCGGGGTTGTCCCGAATGGCGAGACAGGGCTGTGCCACGCCGGGGGTGTAAGCCACCGCCAGCTGCTCGCTATTCTCCACCTTAGCGCGGGAGGTAATCTCCAGTTTGCCTGCCCAGTCAAAATGCTGTTGCAGGGCTTTTTCATTTGCGGTCATAATTACTCCTTATGCGCGGTGCCACTTGACACCCTGAGGGGTGTCCTCCAATACGATGTTGCGAGCCTTCAGCTCGTCGCGGATGCGGTCGGCCTCTGCCCAGTTTTTCTCCTTGCGGGCGGTGGCGCGAGCCTCGATGAGCGCCTCAATCTCGGCAGCCTCATCGTCATCACCGGCCTGACCGCGCTCGTAGCAGAAGCCCAGCACGTCGGTCAGTTCATCAAACAGCGCCTTGCCACACTCGATAGTAGCCTTGGTGGGGTTGGCATTGAGCATCACATTGATGTCCTTAACCAGCTCGAACAGGGCGGCGATACCGTCGGCGGTGTTCAAGTCGTCGTCCATGGCCTCGATGAACTGGTTGCGGCGAGCCTCCACCTTAGCGGCGAAGGCGGCATCCAGTTCGCCCTCAGCAGCGGATTGCAGAGCAAAATCAATGGCGTTCTTACAATTATACAAACGATCCAAGGCATTGATACCCTGCTGGATGATCTCGGTATTGTAGTTGATGGGCATACGGTAGGAGGAGGAGATCAGGAAGAAGCGGATTGCCTCATAGCCGTAGGCGTTGGCCACGTCGCGGACGGTGAAGAAGTTGTTGAGAGACTTAGACATCTTCTTGTTGTCTACGTTGATATAACCATTGTGCATCCAATAGCGGGCAAAGGGTACGCCGTTGCAGCACTCGCTCTGGGCAATCTCATTCTCGTGATGGGGGAAGATCAGGTCCTGACCGCCGCCGTGGATGTCGATGCTCTCGCCCAGATAACGGCGCGCCATAGCGGAACACTCGATGTGCCAGCCGGGACGACCGTCACTCCAGGGGGACTCCCAAGAAGGCTCTCCCTCCTTAGCGGCTTTCCACAGGGCGAAGTCCAGCGGGTCCTCCTTGACCTCGCCCACAGCGATACGCGCACCCGACTCCAGATCGTCGATGGGCTGGTGGGACAGCTTGCCGTACTCGTCAAACTTGCGGGTGCGGAAGTAGACGTCGCCGTTCTCGGCACGATAAGCGTAGCCGCGCTCCACCAAGCGAGAAACGATGTCGATGATGGTGTCGATATTCTCGGTGGCCTTGGGGTGGGTGGTGGCCTCACGGACACCCAGACCCTTGGCATCGGTCCAGAACTCACCGATGTATTTTTCCGCGACTTGTTCGAAGGTAATACCCTCCTCGTTAGCGCGGCGAATGATCTTATCGTCGATGTCGGTGAAGTTCTGCACGAAACTCACCTCGTAGCCGCGCCACTCCAGATAACGGCGCAGGGTGTCGAACACCACCAGCGGGCGGGCGTTACCGATGTGGATAAAATTGTAAACGGTGGGACCGCAGGCATACAGACGAATCTTGCCCTCCTCGATGGGGATGAGTTCCTCTTTCTGTCGGGTCATGGTATTGAATACACGCATATTCTTGTCCTCCTATGCTTTATTTCTGCTTTTCTAACTGTTCGATGCGCTCCTCCAGGCGGCGAATCTCCTGCGCCACCGGGTCGGGAATGTGAATCTGATCCAGATCCTGCACCTTTTCGCCGTCACGGCGAACCACACGGGCGGGGATGCCCACGGCGGTGCAGTTGTCGGGGATATCGGTGAGCACCACCGCGCCGGCGGCAATGCGCACATTGTTGCCGATATGGATGGGACCCAGCACCTTGGCGCCGGCACCCACCATCACGTGGTTACCGAGAGTGGGGTGACGCTTGCCCACGTCCTTACCCGTACCGCCCAGGGTGACACCCTGATAGATGGTGCAGTCGTCGCCGATCTCGGTGGTCTCGCCGATCACCACGCCGGTGCCATGGTCGATGAAAAAGCGACGACCGATGGTGGCGGCAGGATGAATCTCGATGCCCGTCTTGCGCACACAGCGCTGGGACACCCAACGGGCGAGAAAATATAACTTATGCCGATACAGCCAGTTGGCGCGGCGATGAGACCGCATCGCCTTGAGGCCATTGTACAGCGCCCACGCCTCAAATCCCGATCGGGAGGCGGGGTCACGGTCGCGGATGGTGCCGATGTCTTCACGCAGTTGACGAAACATGGCGACGACTCCTTTCGTAATGATAATAACTCTTTAACGGATGCTTTGCATCCTACACCTCATCCGTCACGGCTAACGCCGTGCCACCTTTTCGCTCGCCGCGAAACGGCCCCCCTTTTGTCACCTGCGGTGACATTTTCCCCCGCTATCGGGGGAAATCGACCTCGAGGGGAAGGCACGCCGCTGACGCGGCTAAAAAGAAAACACCTCCGTTACCCCCATCGGGGTAACGGAGGTGAGAAAAAACTCACGGTTCCACTCCGTCATTCACTCGGTAGACTCCCAACAGAGCCCTGCCCGCTAACGGGGGCTACCGCCGCAGGATACTGGGAAAAACCTCTGTTCCCCTGCGGAGCGGATGGGTGCATTTCGTCCAATCGTGCGTCGGGTTGCTCACAGCCAAGGCAATCCCTCTCTGTCACGCCGTAATAGGAGTACTTCTCCCATCCATCGCTTTACTCATATTATATACAAAAATTTCGATTTGTCTACTGTTTTTTTATTTTCAACTTTAAAACCGATGATAAAAACGGGTTGCTAGGATCGGCGAGACGTTTTTTCGCTGAAGAAGTCAAAAAACGCAGTGAATACTGTATGTATTCACGAGTATTTTGGGTAAAGACAGCGGACAAACGGCCGTCGAGAATGGTGACCAAGATTTAATCAGTGGTTTCCTTAAAATAGTGGCGAAGATTCCATACATACTGGATGCCGGAGATAACGGTAGCGACGACAGAAATCCAAATGAGCACTAAACCGATGCGGCTACCCCACAGCACACCGGCATTGCCACCGATGGCCTCACGAATTATGCGGATACGAATCGCCTGACGGAAAACCAGCATATAGATGATAGCCACCATCTGCATCACCGTCTTCAACTTGCCCGCAAAAGAAGCGGCAACCACCACGCCGTCCTTGGCCGCCAACAGGCGCACCGAGGTGACCGCAAACTCACGTGCCAAAATCAGGAACAGCGCCCAAGGCAGGGAACGACTGTTGAACATGTGCACAAAACCGATGAAAGCGGCGGTGGTCAGCGCCTTATCCGCCAGCGGGTCGAGAAATTTGCCCATATTGGTGACAAGGCCACGCTTGCGAGCAATCTTACCATCAAAATAATCGGTCAGAGAAGCGACAATAAACACCAGCAATGCCGCCGCATAGTGGAAGGGGAACTCAATGACTACACAAGCCAAAAAAATGGGGGTCAGGATGCAACGCAACAGCGTCAATTTATTGGGTACATTCATGATTTCATCTCTCCTATCAAATCCCAGTCCATGGTGTCGATAATCTCGACCTTAACCATGTCGCCCGGTTGTACCGGGCAGGTAGTGGTGAAAAACACCTTACCATCAATATCGGGGGCATCCCCCTCGGTGCGGCCAAACCAACACTCGGCGTAACGGTCAAAACTCTCTACCAACACGGTGACGGTCTTGCCAATCATCGCCTCGTTGCAGGCGTCGGAAATACGGCTCTGCTCCTCCATCACGATGTCACGACGACGGAATTTCACCTCATCCTCGATCTGCTCGGTCATACGGTAGGCGGGGGTATCCTCTTCGGGGGAGAAAGCAAAGCAGCCAAGGCGCTGGAAACGCGCGTCCTTGATAAATTCGCACAGTTCCGAAAAATCCTCCTCGGTCTCGCCGGGGAAGCCTACCATCACGGTGGTACGCAGGGTAATATCCGGCACAGCGGTACGAATATGCTCAATGAGGGTGGTGAGAGTCTCCCGATTGCCGGGACGGTTCATCCGCTTAAGCACGTGACCGGCGGCATGTTGGAGGGGAATGTCCATGTAGTTGACCACCTTCTTCTCACGCGCCATCACATCCAACAATTCGTCGGTGATATGTTCAGGATAGCAGTATAAAAGACGAATCCACTTGAGGTTGTCGATCTTGCACAGCTCGGTGAGTAATTCGGGCAGACGGCTCTCGCCATACAGGTCGCGGCCGTAGACGGTGGTGTCCTGTGCCACCAGCACCAGCTCCTTGACACCGGTGGCAACCAGTGCCTCCGCCTCGGCGAGAACGCTCTCCATCGAGCGACTGCGCAAACCACCGCGAATATTGGGGATAGCGCAGTAGGTACAACGATTGTCGCAACCGTCGGCGATACGCAGATACGCAAAGAAGTGAGGGGTGGTCAGCACACGGGAGCCATCCAAACACCAGCTATCGCGGCTGGGGAAGGAACGAATCGTCTCCCCCGCCATCACCTGTTCAATCACATCCGCAATGTCGGCGTTGGCGCCGAGACCCAGCACGGCGTCGCACTCGGGAATCTCATCCGCCAACTCCTGCTGATAGCGCTGTGCCAAACAACCGGTGACGATAATTTTCTTAATCTGCTTCTCTTTCTTCAGTTGAGCAAACTCCAAAATGTTTTCGATGGCCTCCTCCTTGGCGTCGGCAATAAAGCCGCAGGTGTTAACAATCACCACGTCAGCATAGCCGCTGTCAGCGGTGATCTCAAAACCGGCCTTCTCAATCTTCGCCAGCATCAACTCGGCGTCCATCTGATTTTTCGGGCATCCCAAGGATACCATTCCCACTTTAATAGCCATTGTTTACTCCTCGTCGTTTGGGGCTCCCATCTCGTCCATAGCGCGGCGAATTGCCCCGTAACTAAACCCTCTGCGCGCCAACGCAGCAATCACGCGACGGCGGCTATCCGGATCGTTGAGCTTATTATAATACTTTTTTTCCAGCAATGCAAGTGCTTGCACGTAATCTTCGCTATCCAGTTCTTCCACAGCCGCCTGTGCCAACACAGGGGAAATACCGCGATGACGCAACTCTTGCTCGATACGGCGGTGAGGATAGTGCTTTGTTTCGCTAAGGGAACGCGCCAAACGGTTGGCGTAACGTTCGTCATTCAGCAGCCCCACCTGTCGCAGACGCTCCACCACCGCGGCGGCGGTTTCGGGAGGTGCCTCGGTGTACAGCTTCTGCTCCAGCTCCTTGCAAGCGTAATCCCGCAGACCCAGCAGGTACAGTGCACGCTCGCGGGCGCGGTTGTACTGCGAGGCAGCAAGTAGGGTATTCAGTTGTTCCTCAGTGATATCGCACCCTTCTTTGTACGGGGACTCGTCCAAGGTGCGCACGTCCACCTCGATGGGATCGCCGCCCTCAAACGTGAGCAAGTACAGTTGACGGCGACGACGGGAAACTTCGATGATTTTCATAGATTTCACCTATTCGGTAAAAATGGAAACAGGCAGGAGAGAAAAGCCTCTCCTGCCTATGTTGTTTACTTAGTCATCCACCACGATGTCGATCTGCGCCTTGGCGGCGGCAGAGGTCACCGCGGGAGCGGAGGCCAGCGGAATCTCCACCGGTGCGGGGGCGGCACTCACGGAGGGGCGAGCGCCGGGCACCAGCTTATCCAAATTGGCACGAACAGCGGTCTCGATCTCGGCGCTCATCTCGGGATGCTCCCGCAGATAGTCGCGGGCGTTGTCACGGCCCTGCGCAATGCGCTCGCCCTTGTAGCCGAACCAGGAGCCGGACTTTTCCACAATATCCAGCTTGACCGCCAGGTCCAGCAACTCACTCTCCTTGGAGATACCGATGCCGTACAGCACGTCAAACTCCGCCTGCTTAAAGGGAGGCGCCAACTTATTCTTAACCACCTTGACACGGGTGTGGGAACCCACGGCGTCGGCACCGCTCTTGATGGTCTCGGTGCGGCGCACGTCCAGACGGACGGAGGCGTAATACTTCAGGGCGTTACCGCCGCTGGTGACCTCGGGGTTGCCGTAGACGATACCTACCTTAAGGCGCAATTGGTTGATAAACAGGGCGATGCAGTTGGACTTAGACACCGCAGGCGCCAGCTTACGCATGGCCTGGGACATCAGACGAGCCTGCAGACCCACGTGGGCGTCGCCCATCTCGCCCTCGATCTCGGCGCGAGGCACCAAAGCGGCGACAGAGTCGAGAACCACGATATCCACGGCGCCGGAACGAATCAGCGCCTCCATAATCTCCAACGCCTGCTCACCGGTGTCAGGCTGAGACACCAACAGGGAGTCCACGTCCACACCCAAAGCGCGGGCATAGACGGGGTCAAGAGCGTGCTCCACGTCGATGAAAGCGGCCTCGCCGCCCATCTTCTGGCACTCGGCCACGGCGTGGAGAGCCAAGGTGGTTTTACCGGAGGCCTCGGGACCATAGATCTCAATAATACGGCCGCGGGGCAGACCGCCGATACCCAAGGCGGCGTCCAACGCGATGGAGCCGGTGGGAACAGCGTCCACATTCATTTTGGTATTCTCGCCCAGACGCATAATGGAACCCTTGCCATACTGCTTCTCGATCTGAGCCATCGCCATATCTAACGCCTTTTGGCGCTCACTGCGGTCGGTGGAAACCTCAGCCGTCTTCTTCTTATCAGCTTTAGCTGCCATGTATATCATCCTTTCACTTTCGGGATTCATTGCTCACATTGTAGCACAGGATTTTGCAAATTGCAAGCAAAATTTGAACATTTGTTCGTATTTTTCATTTTCGTGCCAATACCACACGTTTTACACCGCCTAAATCGGTAAAAATCTCCGTATTTTCAAGGCCTTGCGCGGCAAACAGAGCTGCCACATCCTCCGCCTGACCGATGCCGACCTCCACCGCACAGAAGCCGTTTTCGGATAGTTTTTCGCACCAATGTTCGGCAATCGTTCGGTAGAATTTGAGGCCATCGGCATCGCCGTCCAGCGCCATCTGCGGCTCACGCTGCACCTCTTTTTGTAAGGAAGGCAGGTCAGCCGTGGGGATGTAGGGCGGATTGGAAAGGATGGCATCATAAGTACCATCGAACGCGACGTAATCTGAGAGGACATCGCCTTGACGGATGCCTATGGTATACCGGGGATAGCGGGCCACATTCTCCCGCAGGTACGGCAAAGCGGCGTCAGACAATTCCACCTCGGTCACTTGCGCGGTGGGGCACAGAGAGGCCACGCCCAATCCTACGCAACCGCTACCCGCGCACAAATCCAATACGCAGGGAGAGGATTTACCGCGCAACTGTTCGGCGGCTACCTCGCACAACAGCTCGGTATCGGGACGGGGGATCAGCACCCCCTCCCCCACCTTGAGGGTAAGGGCGAGAAATTCCCACTCGCCCAAAATGTACTGCAACGGACGACCGTCGGCACGCTGGGAGAGAGCCGTTTGTAAGGCCGTTTCCTGTTCCGCCGTCAGCAGAGTGTCATCTGCGGCGTGACCACGGGGCAGACCACCCAAATCCTCTAACAGACAGCGGGCATCAAAAGCGGCATCCTCACACCCCGCCTCGACAAGGCGGGCGGTGGCGGTAGACAGCCAATCCCGACGGCTTACCATTTGTCCGCCTCGTTATCCTCGGGGATGACCGCTTCCAGCGCCTTGATAGCGCACTCGATCATATCGTCGTCCGGCTCCACGGTGGTGATGTGCTGTACCCACACACCGGGAGCAGAGATAAAGCGGGTGAACCAGTTGTCGTGGCGACCGGCCAGCTTAATCAGCTCGTAGCCAATGCCCACCGTCAGGGGGAGCAGCGCAATCTTTATCACGGTACGCCACACGGTGTGGGTGATGGGCAGACAAATGGAAATGAGGATACCCACGATCAGCATCAAAATCATAAAGGAAGTACCGCAACGGGGGTGGAAACGCTTCTGCTCACGCACGTTCTCCACCGTCAGGGGCAGACCCTTTTCATAACAGAAGATGGACTTATGCTCCGCACCGTGGTACATAAAGGTGCGGCGAATATCCTTCATACGGGACACAAGAATCATATAGCCGAGGAAAATGACAATACGCATCACACCCTCGAACACACCGCGGAAATACGCCTTATCCACAGCGGGAGCGACCTTGACCAGCAGGTTAAACAGCTGGATGGGCAGCCACATAAACAGCACCAAAGACAGTGCCACACCCAAGATCATGCCCACCACCATGACGATGTTCATCAAGGTGCCGGCCTTTTTCTCGGCGGCTTTCTTCTTCGCCTCTTTCTCTGCTTCGGCGGCGGCAATCTGCTCCTCAGTGGCGTCCTCGGGGAGGGTGTTCTCCTCGGTCATGGCGTCCTCCAGCTCTTCCTCTAAACCGCTCATCTCGGCAGACTTCATCAGGCACTTCATACCGATGGTCAGGGAGCTGATAAAATTGAAAATACCGCGGATAAACGGCCAGCGGATCAGGAAAAACCGCTTTTTCTGCGGATTGTCCCACTCCTCCATCCGAATCTCGCCGCTGACGTGGCGTACCGCCATAGCGGTGCGCTCGGGTCCGCGCATCATCACGCCCTCGATCAGTGCTTGTCCGCCGATGGAGGTCTTTTTAAGAACACATTCTTTCTGCTTGCTCATAATCGTAATTCCTTTCAGTCTCGTAAGAGAGTTTGTCGCTGTTTATAATCCGGCATCACCGCCGCCACCGCCGACCAAAAGGCGGCGCTGTGGTTGTGGTGATGGATATGACATAATTCATGTACCACCACGTAGTCGATGGCGGCAGGTGGGTATTGCATCAGCCGCCAAGAAAAACACAGGCGGTTTTTACCGCTGCAGGAACCAAAACGCTTCTGCGCAGAGGTGATTTTGATTCCCGTAGGGGTGACACCCACCAAAGGTGCGTAGTACGCCACCCGCTGTGGGATGTACTCCTTCGCCTGACGGCGCAATTCCGCCTCCTGCTCGGGTGTGACCGCACGGGCAGCTGCCGCATCGGCACGACGCTGTTGGATGGCGAGATGATCGCGAATCCAATCCTCGTGGCGGGCAACAAAATCCGCAATCTGCCGCTGACTGCACCGCTTGGGTGCGCGCACCACAATCCGCAGGTCGGCGGTAATCTCCAGCCCCAAAGTGCGGCGGGAGGAACGAATCAGGGTGTACTCAACCATGGGCGTACCCCGCCAAAATATCGGTGAGATAGGCCACGTATTCCTGCGCCACCGCGGTGGGAGCAGTCAGACGAATGTCCTGCTCGAAGCCGGACAGCCACGCGAAAAAGGGCGGGCTGACCACCACGGGAACACGGGCGGTGAAATGCTCTTCTCCATCGGGGATGAGGGGGGTGTCGGTGCCAAACTGATCGAGGATGATGCCGGCCATCTTCTTGTGACAGCGGAGCGTGACCGGCTGCTCCTGACCGCCGAACATGCCGAAGGTCTTGCGGCTGTACGCCGCCATATCCTGCCGACGAAAGGCATCCTCACCCTCACGGGGGAGATCGGTGACGCCGATGCGCAACATACGGTCCACGCGATAGTGACGGAGGGTTTCGGTGGTGCTGTTGTACGCCACGAGATAATAATTCTCGTCATCCCACACCAGTGCCCAAGGGCTAAGGGTGTACCATGCCCCATCGTGACGCAGATGCTGTTGCTTGTCCATGCCCCAATCGAAATATTGGAAGGTCACCTGCTTGCCCGCCGCCATAGCGGATTGCAGGCTGTCCACGTTGTAGAAGATACTCTCGTTCATGGTCTTGATACGACCGCTCACCAGCACCTCCCGCTGTAGCTGCCCTGCCAGATGACGACTGGTCAGGCTCTCCAGACGGCGAATCAGCTCCTCGCTCTTCTTGCGGGTGATGAATTTGGAGGACTGCACCGCATCCACCAGCAGGCGGAGCTGAGGCATATCCAAGGTGCGCTCGCCCACGTAGTAACGCACCGTGGTGTCACGAACGGCAACCACATCCTCACCCAGCAAGCGCAACTGCTCGATGTCATCGTACAGACTCTTACGCTCGGCAGAGATGCCCTTTTGCGCCAGCAGGTCGATGATCTGCTTGAGGGATAAGGG
>JAZNED010000081.1:0-9061 GCA_045588425.1 Acutalibacteraceae bacterium | reverse complement strand
GTTGGAAACAGCCTTGTAGCTGAAGGTCACAGCGTAGGTGTGGCCGACCTCGGTAGCAAACTCCTGATAAGCCAGACCGGGAAAGCCGGTGCCTTCGCCGGTGGCAACCAGACCGTACTTGCCGTTGTTGGCTGCCTCTTTAGCCACGGTGGTCTGCAGATAGGTGGTCCAGGGGGTGACGATACCGGTCTCGAAGTCGCCGTTCTTGATGAAGCCATCATCGGAAGCGACCTTCTCACCGATCAGGGAGATATCGTCCACCAGCACGTCTTCGGCGATGCCGTTACCGCCGCCGCAGAAATTGAAGCAGATGGCGCTGTTGGTGGGGATAACCTCCCAGGTCAGCTGGGTCCACTCGGTAGCGGTGAACCAATCGCTGGCCATATTGGCGCCGCTGGTGCCGCCGTCCTTGATCTGGACGTTGACGCCGTTGGCATTGGTTTTCAGCCACAGGCTGACGGTGTACTTGACACCGGGGGTGACAGAAATGGTCTGGTCCAGCATACCGCCCCAGGTGCCGTTGCCCTTCAGGTTGACGGCGTAGGAGCCGCTGTGGGCGTTGGTGGAGATGACGGTGGACTGGTGCTTGGTCCAGTTGGTGAAATCACCGGTCTCAAAGTCGCCGTTGATCACCAGATTGTCGTCCTCTTCCTCGTCCTCGGGAATGATCAGCTTAGCCATCTGCAGATCGTCGATCCACAGATCAGTGGCGGAGCCGGTATCCTGGAATTTGAACAAGATGGAGCCGCTGGTGGGATAGTCCTTCACGTTGGTGGTGATGGTGTACTCCGCCCACTCGGTGGTAGGCTTGAAGGACTCGTTGTAGTAGTAGTTGGTCCAGTTGCCGCTCTGAATGGTGATAAACATAGAGTTGGCAGCGTTGGCCTTTGCCTTAAAGGTGATGACGTACTCAGCGTTCTGATCCACACCGCTGACGGTGAGGTAGGTGGAGTCGTAGTTACCGCCGGAGGACCACTTAAAGCAGTTGCTGTCGTCGGGACCCTCGGCTGCTACGTTACCCTTCTTGAACTTGACGACACCGTCCTCCCAGTCCAGATCCAGAACGGGAGTCTCGGTGGTGGCACCGCCCTCGCCGCCTTCGGGCTCTTCGGGGATCACAGTCTCTTTCTTGATCACCTCAAAGTCGTCCACCCAGAAGTCCTGGATCGTACCATTGTTCTGGATCTTCAGCATAACGCTACTGAAGGTCTCACCGGTGTTGAACTCGATGGAATGATCGGTCCAAGTGGTTTTGGTGTCGAAAGCCACCTGGTCGTACTCGCCCCAGGAAGAGGTCTGTACGGTAATGAAGGCAGATTTTGCCATACTGGTCTTCATCTTGAAGTTGAAGACGTAGTCGGTGTTCTTTTCCAGTGTGATGGTTTTACGGATTTCGCCGTAAGTGCTGTCGCAGGCCCAATACAGCACGTGGTTTGTGCTGTCGTCGGGGTCGACAACAATGGACTGACCCGGTCCGCCGGAAGTGAAGCCGACGTTGCCGTCTTCAAAGTCCCAGAACAGGATCTGTTCGTCCTCTGCGGCCACGGACATCACGCCCAGAGGCAGCAGGGTGCACAGCATTGCCAGTACGGCCAGTACAGACAATACCTTGCGCAGTTTGCTTTGCATAGTGTTTCCTCCTTTTATAATTTTGGTTTAGACAATTAACCATACTAATTATACCATATCCTATAAATATTGCAATCATTCTTACGAAAATCTGTGAATATTTATATATTTTATTTAATTTCTTTATAAGACACAAAAGAAACCCGCCCACAGCAGGTGCTGTGGGCGGGTGGTTAGGTTAGACTATTCGGTTGTGGGATTAACCCAGCACGGTCCAGTCAGCCAGAGCGGCGTTGACAGCGTCAGCAATGGCCTCGAACTGCTCCTCGGTCATATCCGCGGAGCGCTCGGTGATGGTGTGAGCATCCACACCGGAGAAGTAGCAAGCCCAGGTCAGAGAGCCCAGGAAGTCGCCATACATCTCGTTCAGGTGATAACCGTCGGAGCCACCCTGAGAGGCATCGGGCATATTGAAGATATCGCCCAGACGCTCACGGGCATTCTGCACAGCGGAGCCCACGGGGATGATACCGGTGAAGGTCTCATTGGGCACGATGTACTGCTTGGTGGCGGCGATGATGTTGTTGTACATGGTCATCTGGTCGAAGTTGTGATAGGTGTAAGACCACAGGTCGCAACCCTCACTGTAAGCCCAGATCTGATGCCACTTGATCTCCACGCCGGTGTTCAGCGCGTTCTCCTCGATCCAATCGGTGATGCCGGGGATGTAGGAGTACTCGCTGTTCTGACCGCCGACATAGTCGGGGGAGGCCTGCAGGGTCACAAAGTCCCAATCCTCGTCACGCAGCACGTCGATGGCATAGGGGTTGGACTTGGTCACCCAAGAGCCGCTCTCATTCTTACCATAGCGCTCGTGGCCGTTGGTGTTGGTGGAGATGTACTCCCAGTGACGGCTCAGGGAGCAACCGGGGTAGTACAGATAGCCGATGGTGATGTCCTCGTAGCCGGCCTGCTCCAGCATATCGTACAGGTAGGTACCCATAACGTCAACGGAGAAGGAGTGACCGATGGACAGTACCTTGATGGACTTAGTGGTGTCGTAGCTGGCGCACTTGGTCACCTTGTAGGGGGCGGCAATGGCAGCGTTGACAGAGGCGTTGATGTCGTCGCGGTAGGCGTCAACAGCAGAGGGCTGATAGGCCACACCGGACACGTCGTCGCCGGAGATGTAAGCATACCAGGTCAGAGCAGCGATGTAGTCACCCACGTTGGCGCTCAGGTGGTAGCCGTCGCTCTCGCACAGAGCAGCGGGAGCCACCAGAGAGGAGGTACGCATGTTCTGGATGGAGGTACCGGCGGGGATGACACCGTCGATCAGACCGTTGGACAGGATCTTGCTGTTGACGGCATCCAGAATGGAGCGATACATGGTGAACTGATCGTTGCCATAGTTGGCGTAGCCACTGTTCTGGTTGACCTCGTCATAAGCCCAGGTCATGTGCCACAGGATCTTGGCGTTGGGGTTGGTCTTATTATCGTTGATCCAGTTCAGAGCGTTGTCCAGGTTGCCCATGGAGTTAGCCTGACCGGACTTGGGAGAAGCCTGCTGAATGGTGATGTAATCCCACTCCTCCTCAGCAATGGCGGTAGACACCTTGTAAGAGGGGTTGGTGGCCCACTGACCATTCTTGGCAGTGCTGGTCTTGTAGAAGGTGTAGGCAGCGTTGTCGTTGCGCATGTTGCTCCAGTGGGTATCCAGGTCGCAACCGCCGATGTACAGGTTACCCAGCACGATCTCCTTGTAGCCGGCGGCCTCCAGCACCTGATACAGGTGGTTGTTCATGGCATCCTGGGAGAAGGAGTTACCGATAGCCAAGATTTTGATGGAAGCCTTGGGATCGGCAGCGTGGGCATAGTTCTCGGACTTGGTGTTGCCATAGATGACCTGCTCGTTGCCGTCTTCATCCTCATAGATGAAGTAGGGGCGAGCAAAGATGTTGGTTTCCAGGTTGGCCTCGGGGATGCCGACGATACGCACAGCGAAGGAGAAGCTGTCAGCCTCAACATCGCACAGGTACTTAGCATCGATGTTGATGGTCTTCTTGCCGTCAACGTTGGACAGGCTCATGTCGCCCTTGCCGATGGTCAGGTTGTTGGTGACGATGGCACCGGCCTTGACCAGCTTGTACAGATCGTCGCGATCCTTGTACAGCTTGATATCGGCAGAACCCTTGACGTACTCGTTGGTGCCCAGAATCTCGGCGCCGATACCGGCAATCTCGAAACGGAAAGCCAGACCGGTCACGTCCTCAGAGATGCTGGTCTGACCACCGGTCACGTTGTTGTTGGGGATGGGATCCTCGCCGCCAACCTTCTCGATGGAGATGTTATCCAGCCACAGCTCGTCGCCGGCGCCGCCGATACCGGAGCCAACCAGCTTGAAGGTAGCGGAGGTGTTCTCACCGGAGTTGAAGGTGCCCTCGATCAGCTGCCAATCGGTGCTGACGGAGGTGTCGTAATACTTGTAGTACAGGTTCTTGGCCTTGCCGTCGCCACCGTTGGCTTCGCTGTTGGCTTCGGTACCGATGTCGTCGCTGATCTGAATGTTCAGACCCTGAGACACAGCCTTAACAGCGTAACGGATGATATAATCGCGGTTGGGCTGCAGGCTGAAGGTCTGGGTCAGCAGACCGCCCCAGCCGCCGTTGCCCTTGGCGATCAGACCGTAGTCGCCCTCATACTTGGCAGAGGGATCCACCACGACGGTGGGCTGATGGGTGCCCCAGCCGGTGGCGTTACCGGTCTCGAAGTCACCGTTGATGATGTAGCCGTCATTGGAGGGATCTTTCAGCTCCTTCAGCTGCACGTCGTCGATGTAGAAACGACCGCTGGCGGTCTCATTCAGACCGCAGAGGTTCAGACGGATCACGGACTCGTCGGTGGCCAGGAACTCAACCTTGACCTGAGTCCATTCGTTGAGGTTGGTGACCCACTTGCTGGTGTAGGTGGTGCCGGAGGTCTGGCCCAACACCTTATAAGTGAAGCCATCCTGAATAATCTTGTACCAGAAAGAGAGCTCATAGGTCTTGCCGTTGGTCACGGGAATGTCCTGATAGGCAGCGCCGTTCCAGCTCTCGCACTTGGCGAACAGACCGTAGTTACCGGAGTGAGCAGCATCGGCAATTACCTCACCGCCGTAGTAGACGGTCCAGCCGGTGGTGTCACCGGTCTCAAAGTCGCCGTTCTCGATGGGGGGCTTCTTATAGCACACCACATCATCGATCAGGATGGAGCTGGCATTACCGGTCACCTCGGTGGAGAACTTCAGCTGGATCGCATCGCTGGTGGGCTTAATGGTCCAGGTGTGCTCCACCCAGCCGGTGGCGGCGCTCATCCAGTTCTTACCGGTAGTCGAGTTCTTATCGTATTCGCCGACAATGTACAGGTTGAACACGTCGGAGCCGCTCACGTGTTTGGACCACCACTTGATGACATAGACCTCGCCGGGGATCACGTTGATGGCCTTGGACACAGCCGCCTCGCCCCACTGACCGGGGCTGGTCAGCTTCAGGGCGTTGGAGCCGCCGTGAACGTCGTCGGTGACGATCGCCTTGGTGCCGCTGCTGCCGGTCCAGTTGGCCAGACCGGCCTCAAAGTCACCGTTGACAACCAGGTTGTCAACAGAGGGAGCGGCAGGGGTCTCGGGCTCGTCGGGAGTCTCGGGCTCGACAACTTCTTTCTTGGTGATAGTCATGTTGTCGACATAGTAGGTACCGCCGCCCTGGGGCTGCCAACCGGGGTACAGCTTGGTTTTGCTGCCGCTGTTGAACTCCAGGGTGATGGTCTGCCACTCAGTGGTAGAGATGGCCTTGATCTCTTTGGCCACGTTGCCGCCGAACCAATAATCGGTACCCAGCATCACAGCAATGGAGGTGCTGCCGGAGACGGCCAAGGCCTCGAAACTTAAGATGTAGTCCGTGTTTGCCTGCACGGTGACGCCGCTCTGGTAAGCGGTGAAGTTCCAACTACTGGAATAGTGCTTCATCGCGCTGTTGTCGGCGTTCGGATTGGCAACCGGCAGATCGGCGGCACTCACAATTTCGATGGTACCGGGCGAGTTTACGGTCCAACCGTCTATACCGCTCTCAAAGTCGTAGGTGAAGATGGGGCTCTCTTCTGCAGACACGCTGATAGCAGCCAGAGGCAGCAGAGAGCACAGCATCAGCACAGCGGAGAGCACAGCAATGATTTTGCGCATTTTCATACTTGATTTCCTCCTAAAAATATTTTTGGGGACAAAATACAATAGTGGAGAGTGGGCGGCTTCCGTAAAGCCGCCCGTTCCGATGAGAGTGTTCTCTCATCTTACAGCGGCAAACCGAAGCGCGGAGATAACGACTATCTCTCCTGCGCGTGGATGCAGCGCCCGAGAGAACATACTCCTACTATCTTCTTTATTATAAAAGAAAACATATAAAAACGCAAGAAAAATTCGCTAAATTGGCATAGGCATATTGTCCAACTTTTACCGAAAAAGTTTGTGAGAAAAGACAACGAATACGTGCTATCAAATCCTCGAATTCTTATGTTCTGCGACCTTTTTCAGCACAAAAAAGCCGCCCGTGGCGAATAGCCACGGGCGGCAAAGGGATTTACTTTACACCCAATTACTTGTGGGTGGATTCGGTCACAGCGTAGGGAACGTCAATGGCGTTGTTCACTGCCTCGGCTACCGCCAAGAATTCGTCGGTGGTCAGCACACCGGTGTAGCCGGCCATAACATTGGCATTCTCACCGGAGTAGTGGCAGTACCAGGTTAGAGCTGCTACGTAGTCGCCGTCGTCGTTCAGGTGATAACCGTCGTTGCCGCCCTGAGTGGCATCCGGCATATTGAAGTTATCGCCCATGAAGGAACTACGAGCGTTCTGGATAGCGGTGGCAGAGGGAATCACACGGTTGATATCCTCGTGGTTCTGCACCTTCTGCTGGGTGATGTTGACGATGTTGTTGTACATAGTCATCTGATCGTAGTCGTGATAGGTATAGGACCACAGGTTACAACCTTCGCTGAAGGACCAGATCATGTGATAGTCGATCTTCACGTCGGTGTTGGTAGCGTTGGCCATGATCCAATCGGTGATCTGATCCATCGCCTCATACTCAGTCTGAGGACTGGGCAGGGTGATCTGAGCGCCTTCGCTGTTGACACCCAGCTTGAAGCCGGAGATGGACTGACCGCCGATGTAGTCGGGGGAGGACTGAACGGTCACGAAATCCCAATCCTCATCCTGCAACGCGGTCAGAGGGGCAACGTTGTTCTGGGTCACCCAAGTGCCGTTGGTGTTCTTAGCGTACTCGTACTGAGCCAGGCTGTTCTGGATGTTGTACAGGTGCTTGGGCATAGAGCAACCGGCCATATACAGATAGGCAATCTTGACCTCTTGATAGCCGCCCTCTTTGAACATGTTGTACAGGTTGGTCACCATAACGTCCTTGGAGAAGGAGTGACCAATGGACAGAATCTTGATGGAGGTCTTGTCAGCGGTGCTGATGTTGGCCGCTTTGGCGTAGTTGTTGGCGCGGGTGTCACCGTACACGGTAATCTCCTCGCCATTCTCCAGATACACGTAGTAGGGGCGGGCATAGATGGCGGTGCCGATGTGGCTGTCAGGAATGTCGCAAATACGCACAGCAAAGGACAGACTATCGTCGGCGACGCCGTTCAAATACACGGCGGGGATGTCGATGACCTTGGTGCCGTTCACAGCGGCCAGGGTGAAGTTGTCGGCGTTCTGACCCACAGTAGCGTTGTTGGTCATCACGGCGCCCATCTTCACCAGATCGTACTTCTGGTCGCCCAACTCGATTTTGCCATCGCTGTTATACTTGTTGCTAAAGTCCTTGGTGCCGCCCTCGGCGCTGACCTTGAACTGGAAGGCCAAGCCCTTACCGGTGCCCTCGTCCTTGGGATCGTTGTCACGGACGGAGGAACCGCCGTACTCAATCTTCTCTTCAGGGTTGCCGCCCTTCAGCTCCACCTTGATGTCGTCCACGTAGGCCTCGCCAATATTGGTGGAATCGGCATTAGCGCCGCCGCTGCCGTGGAAGTTGATGAACAGGCCGTTCAGGCTGGGCTTCACCTCAAAGGAATACAGCGTCCACTCGGTGGTGCTGAGGGACTTGCTGGCAAGCTCGCTACCATCGGAGGTGGTACCGTCCTTGATCTGGATGCCCATAGATTTAGCCACAACTTTGGCGTAGAAAGAAACGATGTAGGTCTTGCCGGCCACTACGTTGATGGTGCCCTGGGACATCACGCCACCCCAAGAGCCGTTGCTCTTCAGGTAGGCACCGTAGTTGCCGGTGTATTTAGCCGCAGTGGAAGCGGCGGTGTTGTTGTAGCAGGTCCAGTTATCCGTGCTGCCGATTTCGAAGTCACCGTTGTAAATATAACCGTCGAAGGAGGCGGTCAGATTCTTGGTCAGACAGATATCGTCGATCAGAATGACACCGCCGTTAGTGGTTTCAGAGGTCAGTTTGATCATAATTCTGCTGATGCCGTTGCCGCTGGCATCGGTCATCTTAATGGTTATCTTATGATCGATCCAATTGCCGGAGGTATCGGTCATCCAGGTGTAGTTGGTCACGTGGGTCACGGTGGGCTTGGTGCCGTCATAGGGAGCCTTGGCGATCTCCATGTTGAAAGCGCCGGTGCCGGATACACGCTTGCTGCGCCAGGTCATAGTGTAGGTTTCGTTGGCCTCCACAGCCACTTCTTGATAGCCGATTTCGGCGTATGTAGTGGTGGGATTGCTCATTTGGAAGGCAGAGCCGGTGTAGCCGCCGGAGACAACGGAACCAGCGGTGCCCACTTTCCAACCGTTGGAGCCGTCCTCGAAGTCACCGTTGATCACCAGGTTCTCGCCGACCACGGGGGTCTCGGGTTCCGGCTCGACGTACTCGTACATCTTCAAATCGTCGATGTACAGATCCATCGCGGTACCCTGATCCTGGAATTTGAACAGGATGCCGCCGTTGCTGGTGGGATAATCGCTCACATTGGTGGTGATTTCGTAATCTGTCCATTCGGTGGTGGTGTTGAACAGCTCTTTATAGTAGTAGTCAGCCCAGCCGCCATCCTGGATGGTGATGGACATCTGACCGGCTACGCTGGCCTTCGCCTTAAAGGAGATGACGTAGGTGCCGTTCTCATACACGTTGGAGGCGTTCTTGTAAACAGAACTCCAACCACCGGTAGCAGTCCACATATAGCAGTTGCTGCCGTCAGGGCCACCGCCGGCAATATTGCTACCGCCGGAGAAACCACCGACAGAGCCGTCGTTAAAATTCAGATCGAACGAGACGACAGGATCTGCCGCAGACACAGAGATCATCGCGCCCATCGGAATGAGGGTGCACAGCATCAGCAGAGAGATCACCAGTGCCAACGCTTTGCGAAAATGAGTACGCATAAGATTTTCCTCCTTGAGAGTAAAAAATTGGTGTTTTTCGTGAGCCGTTTGCGAAAGGG
>JAZNED010000080.1:0-9111 GCA_045588425.1 Acutalibacteraceae bacterium | reverse complement strand
GTTTTTGCATTTGCGAGGATCGCGACCGTTGCACCCTTCACAGAACCATTCGCATTCCTCACAAATCTTCTTGGCGAGTTCATCCACATCGGGCAGGTAGATCTCTTGTGGCCGTTCCTTGCTCAAAAAGACGGGGATGGGGAGGGGGTCATTCGGTAGGACGTTGCCGAGCAGATTCTCGGCATAGGCGATCACGTCGGGATAGACGGCCTCGATGAATTGGCACAGACCGGCAGGCCGCTGAGAGGGGAAAACGGAGCTTTCGTACTTCAGTAGGGCGGTTTCGGTGTCGCCACCACAGGCGATAGCCGGCACCCGAGAGGAGGGGGTGGACAGCATATCGTAAAACGCTTTATAGACACGATACCCGCGTTTGTAGTTGGACAATCCTTTCAACGTCGTCATCTTTTGAAAGTATCGCACCAATGCATCGGCATCATCCTTCACAATAGCGACGACATCATCCATATCTTTGCCATACGTTCTCTCGATAGTGCGGCAATAGGATTTGTACCCAACGACACATTTGGGATAATTTTTACTCAAAAAAGCGGTGAAATCCTTTTCTCTTTGCATAATGACACCTCCCACGTTTTGGATTAAGGATAGTGTAGCACAAACCCAAACAAGTTGCAAGTGTGTGCCGGCCGCCCGCAAAAAGAAAACACCCACACCAAACGGTGTGGGTGTTTTTTAATCCAAATAGGTGGCGGCAAAATCGCCCCACAGCTCCTGCGGCTCAACCTTGAAAATATGGCACAGGCAAGCCAGCTCGTAATCTGTCACAATGCGGTCGTTACTCTCAATGCGGCTGATCATCTGCTGATCCATATTGACCCCCAACGTCTGCATCTTCGCCGCCAGATCCTGCTGAGTCAACTGATGTTTCACCCGCAACAGCCGCACATTGTCCGAAATGACGTTTTTCTTGTCCAAAAATTGAATTTTCTTCATCGCTCTCACACCAATTCTCAATTTACCGTTTCATTATACCGATTATTTTTTCCTTTGACAATATATTCTTGCTAATTTTCTTCATGTGTGCTATAATAACAACGCCAAACAAATTACACACATCGTAAGAGGAATTTTTCATAGGGGGTATTATACCCTTTTTTGTGCATACAACAGTTTTATGGATTCTGGCAAAAATGCAAACTCCTACAAGCTGTTGTGTGTAATTCCTCAATACTTGTAATTTGTTTGGCGACAATCGGAGTGTTGCGTTTTTCAGTGCGGTTAACTTCGGTTGCCGCACTTTTTTGTTTTTGAGGAGAATAACCATGCGGTTTTATCAAGAGTGCGTGAACGTAGCGAAAAGCGTGGGCGCGGTGATGGACGAACAACGACGCAGACAATTTGCAAAAACGCCTGTGGAAGACTGGTACCAGCCGCTCGGTCGGTGGATCTGTCGTCTGTTGCCACCCAATGCCTACTTGCGCGAGGCACTGACCGTATTGGGATACCGTTCCGACGAGGAAATATCCCGTTATTTGGTAGAATTTTCGCAGACGTATTGGAAATTGGTGTATGCCGATATGCTATGATTGGAACATGAAAAGGGATCGTACCAGAAAAGCAGCGGGTAAGGGTAGGGTGAGAGCGGTTTTTTCGTTCCATACTCTCATATACCAGCGTACAAACTAAAATAGCCCCCTCTGACGAGCGGAGCGGCTCTAACGTTGTGCTTGTCGTAGTTTTCGTTTGCCGCTCCTCGAATATGGCTGTCGCCATATTCCCGAAGTAAGTGTGAACCTTGTCTACCTCCCTCTGACGAGGGAGGTGGATTTTCGCTGTAGGCGAAAAGACGGAGGGAGAGATGCATAGAAACGGAACTATAAGTTATCGTTATCTCTCCCCCAGTCATTTTTGCTGCGCAAAAACGACAGCCCCCTCGTCAGAGGGGGCTGTTCAAAATAGTACGCTGATATTAGAGAGAATGGAGCGTTAGCGACATTCTCAAGGGGTGGCAAACGAAACGAGCAATATATGCAGTCTCAAAGCCACCCCACCCCTCGTCAGAGGTGATTCCCCCGTTTAGCGGGGGAAATGTCGGCAAAGCCGACAAAAGGGGGGCGCTTCGCGGCGAGCGAGGCTGCTCAGGCTTGCGATTTCTATTCAACTTTGCGGTAACATTGTAGGGGCGGATAATATCCGCCCCTACGGATTCTATCTGAGGTAGATGTGAGACGGTGCCCCCCTTGCCTAAAGGTGATTCCCCCGTTAAGCGGGGGAAATGTCTGCGAAGCAGACAAAGGGGGGCCGTTTCGCGGCGAGCGAAGGATGGCCGAGCGTAAGCGAGGTCAGGGGGGATACGATGCCGCTTTGCGGCATATCGCCCTGTGGGCGATTATCCCTCCGCTTTTTTCGACGGATAAACCGCCGAAAAACCCACCTCCCTTTACACAAGGGAGGCACGCCGTGCTACCGCACGGCTAAACGGGCGGCAGATTGCCACCCCTACCATCACGCACCAACGTTGGTGCATTACTCATTACTCATTTCTCATTCCTCATTTTCTCACATTCCTCTCGCTATTTCCACCAACTCCATCGGCGAATAGGCCGGTTGCAGGGCACAGTGAATGGATAGCGCCAGCAGCCTTGCCGCGCGGGAGATCATCACGTCCACCTCTCTGGGGGTCACCATCATGGGGGTGGTGCCGTCCAGCACCGCGTCGGTGACGGTGGGCACCCCCACCCCGATGACCGGCACCCCCAGCACCTCGCGGTTCAGGGGACGGCGGTTATTGCCCACCCCGCTGCCGGGAGAGATGCCGCTATCGGTCATCTGCACCGTCCGTCCAAGGCGATCCACCTCTCCCGCCGCCAGCGCATCCACCACGATCACCGCCGCGGGATGAATCTCCCGACACACACCCCGCACCGCTTCGCTGCTCTCGGTGCCGGTCTGCCCCAGCACCCCCGGTGTCATCACCGCCGTGGGACGCAGATCGGTCAACCCCGCGGTACGAGCAAACTCCCCGCCGATGTGGCGGGTGGCCAGTACCAGGTCGGCGGTGGCGGGACCCAAGGCGTCGGGGGTCACAGCCCGATTGCCCAGTCCCACCACCAGCACCGTCCCTGCGGGGGGTAACATCCCTGCCAGTTCGCCGCCGATGGCGGCGGCATAGGCGGCAAAATCCCCCTCGTGGTCGGTGAGGGAGGGCAATACCGCGGTGACGTATCGTCCCCGTGGCTTGCCTACCGCCGCCTCTCCTGCAGGGGTTAAAACGCGGGTGGTGTGGAGGGTCAAACTGCCTACGTTGCGGCTGTTTTGTTCCACGTCCTCCGCGCTCAGACGGCAGTTTATGGCCGCCTCCACCGCTAAATCGGTGCGAAAATTCATTCAAAACGCCTCCTTTTTGCCTAATTTTCCCCCAAAAAGTAGGTAAATACGGAAAAAATCAAGGATTTTGCAAAATTGTTGTTGCATTTTTTTGCTAAAGGTGTTAATATATCAGGTGCGTGATTACTATAACTGATAGGAGGTGCACTTATGCCCAACATTAAATCCGCTAAGAAGCGCGTTAAGGTTATTGCTGTTAAGACTGCTCGTAACAAGGCGAACCGTTCCGCTCTGAAGACCGAGATCAAGAAGGCCAACATCGCCATCGAGACCGGTGAGAACACCCAGGAGGCTGTTCGCGCCGCTCAGAAGAAGATCGACCAGGCTGTGGCTAAGGGTCTGCTGCACAAGAACACCGCTGCCCGTAAGAAAGCTGCTCTGGCTAAGAAGGCTAACGGCTAATCGTTCTGCACGAAATGAAAAAGGACACCCAAATGGGTGTCCTTTTTTCGTTTTGAGGGGTGGCGGCGATAGGCTCCCTCTTTGAGGGAGCTGTCAGCCGAAGGCTGACTGAGGGAGTTTTATATGCCGACTTTTTGTAAGAAAAACTCCCTCCGTCTGTGGCTGACGCCACAGCCACCTCCCTCGGAGAGGGAGGCAACCGCACCTGTCAATGATAAAAAAGCCGGATTCTCAATCTTTTTCATCATTATGCAAATCGTTGATTGCAGAACGCACCGCCTGCAACACGAATTGTGTAAAGGATTGTCCTCGCTGAGCACAAACCGTTTGCGCTTGGGAAACAATATTCGCAGGAAAACGAATGGTTTTTGATGTTGTGACTTGGGAAGAATGGTTATCTTTTTTCATACAAACACCTCACTATTTTTGATAAATAAGTAGCCGGTATTATAATTATAGTGTTTCTCCTTTTAGACATTAGGGTGAAATTGACCTAAATTAAGAAAAATACAGATGTGGTGGTGAGAACGTAAAAAAGGACACCCGCATGAGCGTCCTTTTTTCGTTGGGTCATCTCCGCGTGTCTTGCATTTTTCGACAAAAAGTGGTAAAATAAAGAAAAATCTACAAAGGAAGCGATGGCATGCAACAATTCAAGGCTTTTTGTCAGCGGAAAGGGGTCATCCCCTCCGCAAAGTTGTATTTTGTGGACGCCATGGGCAGCATGGCGCTGGGCTTGTTCGCCACCCTGCTCATCAGCACCATTTTCAGCACGGTGGGGGAATACACCGGCTGGACCTTGTTCAATGAGATTGCTTTTTACGCCAAATCCTGCACCGGTGCGGCGTTGGGCGTGGCCATCGGCCATCGGCTGAAGGCACCGCCGCTGGTGCTTCTCTCCGGTGCGGTGGTGGGCATGATCGGCAACGGTATCTCCAATCACCACTTTATGGAGATGGGCGACGGCGGTCCTGCCGGCGCCTTCGTGGTGTGTATCATTGCCATCGAGATTGGTAAACTGGTGTCCAAAGAGACGCCGGTGGACATTCTCGTCACGCCGGTCACCACCATCCTGTCGGGTGCGCTGGTGGCGTTGGCGGTGTGTCCTATCATCTCCTATTTGATGTACTGGCTGGGTCACTTTATCAACACCGCCACCGCCACGCACCCTCTGCTGATGGGCATACTGGTGGCTGTGATGGTGGGTATCATCCTCACCCTACCCATTTCCTCGGCGGCCATCTGCGCGATGATCGGCATTTACGGTCTGGCGGGCGGTGCCGCTACCGCCGGCTGTTGCGCCCAAATGGTGGGTTTTGCCGTCATCTCCTTCCGCGAGAACAAGTGGGGCGGTCTGGTGGCGCAGGGTCTGGGCACCAGTATGCTGCAGATGGGCAACATCGTGAAGAATCCCCGCATTTGGATTCCCGCTACCTTGGCCTCCGCTATCACCGGCCCCCTGTCCACCATGGCGTTTAAGCTCCAGTGCACCGGTGTGTCGGCGGGTATGGGCACCTGCGGTCTGGTGGGTCCCTTGGGCATCTTGAAAGATATGGAGTTTTCCGGTATGGCGTGGTTCGGCGTGCTGATGGTGTGCTTCTTGCTGCCGGCGGTGCTGAGCCTGCTGTTTGCCGAGATTCTCCGCAGAATCGGCTGGATTAAAGAAAACGACCTGAAACTGGAACTGTGACGTATAAGAAGGGGAGATGACCGTGACCGAAGTGTTGAAGGATCGCTACGGCTCGAAAGTCGGGGAGATTCGTGAAAGCGGCAGCGAAAAGGTGATTTACGACCGTTACGGCTGTAAGCTCGCCACCTATCGGGATGGCAAAACCTACGACAAGTACGGAGCGTTGTACGGCTACGGTAATTGGCTGGTCGCTTTTCTGAAATAAGAGGAAAAAGCCGTGGAGGCGTGGCTTCCGCGGCTTTTTTGCGCAATTTTCTCCTTGCGTTTGCAGGGTAGGTTTGTTATAATAATTATGTATATATATTTATTTGAAGAATCAAAGGAGGAATCTCCGTGAATCAAACCGAAAAAACCTCCCGGTTTACGCGTCTGAAGCAAAAGATTGAAGCAGACCGCGTGGCGGTGCGTATTGTGCGGTGGGGTCTGTTGGCCATCACCTTTTTGGTGATTCTGCTGCTGGTGTTCTGCGCGCTGGATCGCTGGCACGTCACCCAGATGCCGGCAGGCGAGGACGCCACCGAGGTGCAGAAGGGCTTGTACACCGTGATGGGTGCCGCTTTGTTGGCGGCGCTGGCGGTGACCGCCATTGCGGCGTGGCATCCCCTGCGTGACGCCACCCCCCTGCGCCGCACCAAGTGGTTCTGCCCCTTGACGGCGGCAGCGCTGGCGGTGGGTATCTTCTGCATCGGCTACGTCTTTTTGGGCGTCTATCCCGTGGGGAGCAAGTCCATCCTGATGGTGGATCTGCACCACCAATACGCTCCGTTGCTCAGCGAGTTGCGGTATATGCTCACCGAGGGCAAGCTGGATCTTTCCTACAATTTCCACATCGGTATGGGTTCCAGCTTTATCCCCGCCTTTGCCTATTATTTGGCCAGTCCGCTGAACCTGCTGCTGGTGTTGTTTAAGGAGAAACACCTCACCGAGGCCATCTTGGTGATCACCCTCATCAAGTTTGCGGCCGCGGCTGCGGCGTTCACCGCCATGGCCCAGTATCTCACCCGTCGCCGCAACGCGTCGGCGGTGCTGGTGGGTATTCTGTATGCCCTGTCCGGCTTTATGCTGGCCTATTCCTGGAACATCATGTGGCTGGACGTGGTGGCACTGTTGCCGGTGGTGGTGATGGCCGCCGAGCACATGCTGAAGACCGGCAAACTCACCCCCTACGCCCTGTTGTTGGGTCTGACCCTGTTCACCAACTACTATATGGGCTTTATGGTGTGCATTTTCTTGGTGTTCTATTGGTTCGTGTGGGCGTTGCGCAAAAAGCGCACCCTCCGTGAGGTGCTGTTTGGCGGTCTGCGTTTTGCCGCCGGCAGTTTGTGGGGTGCCGGTTTGGCCGCCTGCTTGCTGATTCCCGTGGCGTTGGCGTTGGGTCGTACCTCTGCCGCCGGTGGCGAGTTGGGGGATTTCCGCACCAACTTCCAGATTTTTGACCTGTTCGGTCGGATGTTCTACGGCGCCACCCCCACCATCCGCTCGGGCAACCTGCCCAACCTCTATTGCGGTGTGGCGGCGGTGATTCTGCTGCCCATCTATTTCGGACAGAAGCAGATTCAGTTGCGTCGTCGCCTCTGCTACGGCGGTCTGCTGGCGGTGCTGTTGCTCAGTTGCACCCTCACCCGTTGGGATTTGGTGTGGCACGGTCTGCACGCCCCCAACGACCTACCCTATCGCTTCTCTTTCCTGGCGATTTTCGTGGTGCTGCTGCTGGCTACCTACACCCTCTCGCAGATTCGCCACATCACCGCCCGACAGGTGGGCTTCGGTTTGGTTGCCTCCGCGGGTTATCTGGTGCTGTGGGAGAAGCTGGCGGCACTGAATACCGACAGTAACGCTGACCGGGTATCCCCCGACGGCAAAATGCTGTACGTCAATCTGCTGCTGCTGGCGATTTACGCGCTGGTGCTGCTGTGTGCGGCGGTGAAAAAAGCCCCCCACCGTGCGGTGGCGCGGATGATGCTGGTGGTGGTGTGTGCCGAGATGCTGTTTGGCACCACCCGCACCCTCAAGACCTTAAACCAAAACGAGTATTTTACCTCTCAGCCCCACTATATTGACAATACCAAGCACTTGGTGATCAACGACGCTCTGCGTCGGGTGGAGCACCTGGCAAAGGATGAAAAAGCCTTCCTGCGTATGGAATATCTGGCGGCGGACGCCAACGACGGCCGCACCACCTGCGTGGATACCGCCCTGCATCACTACAGCGGTCTGACCACCTTTGCTTCCAGTAACCCCTATTGCACCACCATCCTGATGGGCGAGTTGGGCTATGCCATCAACGGCGTCAACAGTTATCTCTACCACCAGTACGTGGCACCCATTGACTCTTTGTTGGGTCTGCGGTACGTGGTGCGCAGTGACTATATGCCCGACCACCCCTATCTGGAGTATCTGGAGTCGGTGTCCGCCACCGACCCCGACAGCGGCGAATTGGTGGAGTATCATATCTACCGCAACACCGCCGCCCTATCCATCGGTGTGGCGGCCGGCAACGCCCTCAAGAAGTATGAGGGCACGCCTTACGACCCCTTCACCACCCAGCAGGAGCTGTACACCGCCCTGACCGGGTTGGAGGACGCCATCTACGTCCCGCTGGATATCAACGACTCTTACGGCGGCACGCTGTACGACGGCTCCTTCTTTACCAGCGGCAGTTACACCACCTATACCGCCACCGTGGCGGAAGAGGGTGTGTACTACGCCTATGTGGACTGCCGCGCCGCCGAAAGCATTACGGTGGAGAAGCTGGATGGCGACAGCGACGTGCTGAACAACTGGGCGGTCACCACCTACGAGCCCTATATTCTGGACTTGGGCGTTATGACCCCCGGCCAGTCGGTGAACGTCAACCTGTCCACCAGCGGTTCGGTCACCGGCAACGTCTACGTGATGCGGTTGGATGACGACGCCTTTGCCGCCCATCGCGCGGTGCTGGAGGCGGGCGGTATGACCGTCACCTCCCAGACCGGCCACTCCCTCAAGGGTACGGTCACCGCGGCCAAGGCCGGTTCTATGTTCTTCTCGCTGCCCTATGACGAGGGCTGGCAGGTGTACGTGGACGGAAAGAAGGTCAAGACCTACGCGGTGGACCACGGCGAGGATAAGGTAGAGCAGGAGGACGGCACCATCAAGATGGTGCCTAACGATGACGGTGCTTTCTTGGCGGCGGAGATTCCTGCCGGCAAGCACGACGTGGAGATCGTGTACGTCACCCCCGGTGGCGGCGTGGGTCTGCTGATGACCGCTTGTAGTCTGCTGCTGTTGCTGGTGCCGCTGTTGCTGAATGCCATCCGCCGCCGCGACGCGCAGCGTCAAGTTGAGCCGGTTGTCGAGGCACCGACAAAGCCCGTCCCCGTCCGCGTGGTGCCGACCACTCCCCCTGCGGTTAAGCCGCGGGCGAAAAAGCCGGAGCCGAAGCCGGAACCTAAGCCCGAACCCAAACCGGCACCTAAGCCGGTGGAGCCGGTCAAACCCGTACCGGTGGTAAAGCCCATCTCCGAAGAGCCGCCCGTGGACCTGATCGTGGAGGGCTACGGGGAGGATGTGGTGGAGGAAGATCCCACCGGTCCTTGGAACGCCTCTTTGGCGGATCTGCTCATTGATATGCCCGGCGACGACTATGACGACTAAAGGATAAGAAAACCCCCGATGACCATCGGTCATCG
>JAZNED010000079.1:0-14103 GCA_045588425.1 Acutalibacteraceae bacterium | reverse complement strand
GCCCCAACTGAAGGTGGCCGATCTGCTGGAGGATATGCCCCTACTGCAACGGGCGCAACGAGGTGCCACCTTCCTGCTGCAGGACGACCCCGACCTGAGCCGTCACCCCCTGCTCCTGCAGGCGGTGGAGCAGTTGTTTGCGCAGGTAGGCGAAGAAGGACTGAATTAAAAATAAAAAACAGCGAAAGGGATTTCCCCTTTCGCTGTTTTTTGTTTTAAGTAGCATATAGTCTCTAATTACTGTTCTTCGGAAAAATAATCGTACCATGGTTCTTCTCGATCATCCGTCCGTGCAGAAAAATCGGTAAATGTACCTAATACCTCATTTTCGTATTCGGCACTCTCGTGCTCTAACCCCATGTCAAAAACAGTATATTCCGAGTAATCGTCCCATCCTTCCAGTTGATAGATGTTTTCAAAGGCTGTTTCTGTCGGCACATCCCGCAAAATGTATTCGATATATTCCCGAAATGCATCTTTACCGTGTTTCTCCGTTGCGTTTGCCTTGAAATATGCGACAGCCTTCTTGCAGTACTTCACATTGATTTCTTCATATGCGCAGATATTTATTACATCAATATCTACTTTGGTAACGTCCGTTTCTCCCGCCTCGTGCAATTTGTCTATCACCTCGTAAGTGGTATATATGGAGTCCATATCACCCCGAAAATACACATATCTAATTTCAGGGTCATCAATATCTCCTTTGATGCGCGTGTTAAGGAGCTCCTCTCGGCTGAGTCTGGGTATGGTCTCTTCCTCTTCAGCAAATATATACCCTGGCGGCAAATTGAAAAATTCACGAACATCTTCTAACTCTTTGATAAGTTCTTCTTCGGCATTTTCATTATAGTGATATTCACCAACAAATCTAAAAGCCTCTTTTAGCGGAACTTCATAGGATTTGTATAGATAATATGCTATTTCGCTTTGAAGTTCGTCAAATTTAAATTTGTCTTGCAATTTAATAATTTCTTTTATTTCATCAAACTTTGCTCTATCTATCCCGAAAATAGTTTTTATTGCGTTTGAAGAAACACGTATTCCCTGTAGTTTATCCCACGACAATTTTACTTTTAGCAAAGATGGATCTTTCTTTTCGAAAGCTTCGGTTGGTGTTAAACCAAATACTATCTTAAATCGCTTGTTAAATGTAGGCTGATCTGCAAAACCTGACAACTCAACCGCTTTGTTAGCGTCGTATTTTTCACTGTTTAAAATGCTCTCATATGCCGCCATCATTTTTCTTTCCTTCACGTAATTAGTAAGCGTTTGCCCTGATACGAAAGTAAAAAAACTAGATAACTCACGCAATGAACAGCCAAATTCTTGTGCTATCTCCTCTGCAATAACCGAAGAAGACTTATTGGTAAATTTTATCTTCTGTTCTATTAAAGCAAATAGTTTATCGAACTTTTCATCAACAGTCATATTAACACCTCTTCTCTTGCGTGTAATTATAACACATAGCAACAAAATATTCAAATTTATAATTTTTTCTTTCTACGCTTTGTCAAATTCTGCACACAAAATAACAATACCTTTTTCTTGAAGTTCAATAAAATATTAGTAGCATAACGACAACTAACGACGAAATGCTACCGCACCGCAAGGCACACCCCACAGACCCCACAAGGGGCAGGGTGTTACCCCCTTTGCGGTGTAAGGCGGGAGACCCTTTGCGGTAACAAATGTCCGAGCGAACAACAAAGAAAGGAGGAAACCCTGTGAGTTTGTCAAAATATGCGGAAGACAACTACGAGATCCTGTGCGAAAGACTAACTTTGAAAGGAGATGACTACAACTACACGGCGTGGTGTTGCGATCCTAACAAAGACTCGACACGCTAAAAAGAGACCCTATAATAAATCCACATTGCGCAGAAACATACCAAAGCATCCGTTTTCTTGTAAAAACGAAAGGAGAGAATAAAATGAACTCTGATTTTAACGAATACGAACTTGACGCAGCACTGGAAGGCTTGTTTGAATTGATCAGACAGCAACCGGAGAATCAGATGAAAATGATCAACCCTCTACGCTATCGGCTGATATTAAAAACCGCGGCACAGCTAACACGTCTGCTGAGAAAAACCGTTTCGGATGGTGAATTAAACATTGACGTAAACACCACGTTCAACTTGGGGACGATAACCGTCGAGCTGGACGAGTTGAGTGTTGACGATCCCCTTGCTTTCGCCGACGTGATTCGCCAAGCAGACAATTTCGAAATCTATCCGCTAACCAATGGCAAAATCAAACTGGACATTACCTTTCAATCCGTGTTGAAAACGATTGGAAAGGAGTTTTAATGTGATAATAGAGGCCATATTGGGTGTGATGTTCCTATCTTTTATGCGCGGAAAAGAAGATGGAAAATGGGGATGTTTTTTGCTGATTCTCGTGATTTTTTTGATCATATCATTCATTAGAGAAGGAGGTTAAAAAGAAATGAACAAAATATTGAGGTGTCAAGACTGCCATCACCTCTTCGTCTTCACCAAAGAACAACAAGATTATTTCAAAACAAACGATTGGCCTCCGCCGATTCGCTGTCCCATTTGCCGTATGGCCAAACATATCTTGAAACATCCTACGGCGTGTGTGCCCAACAAACGCGCGAAAGCTGTTCGCAAATTGCGACGTAAAAACAAAGGATTAAAAGGATGGCTGAAGCGTATGTTTCCAAAAAGATATTATTTTTCGCATCGTTAAGGAGGAAAAACAAATGAAATTAACAAAAGAAATGTGCAAGATTGTCGCTGATATGGAATACCTTATTGGTTCTGAATGCTATAACCCCAACGCTTATGATGGATGGAATGACATTGAAGGTTGTAACTTTCGCTATCCCGTAAATGTTCCGGACAAAAAAGGTGATTATATCAAAATCAGAACCAATATCAACACCTCCTGCCTACTTGCCTCCGATATGATCTCACCGGAAACGATTCCTTTCCTAAAGTATAAATTCGGCTCCAACGAACTCTACGTAGCACAAGGAATTCTAAACATCTTGGACTACTTAGAAAAACGGTATGCGCTGGATTTCAATAGTCTTGAATCCACCATTAGCAACCACTGAGGAGAACAGAAACTCTCCATCATTTCTGTTGCCACGATTTTGGCGTGTCTATTGATTATACATTTCCAATATGCTATGATAGATACATCTCACACAGGAGGTGTTGACAATGCCTTTTGACAAGATTGTGAATAAAACGCAGGAGGGCGTTGTCATCCGATACGGCGTGATCCACGGCAACGACACCATCGTATTGATCAAAAGCGGTTGCGGCGGCAGCTATGACGGCTACGCCCACAAATATGAGCGCATGGCACAGCGTATCCACGCCGCCCGGGGATACAGCGTCATCACCGCCGACAATCCGGAGGATTTGGACCACTCCCACCAAACCGACCGCGCGGTGATCGAGGAATACGCCAACCGGCGGGGGTTTGACCGCTACACCGTATGCTTTGCCGCCCATTCCGACGGCTGGGAGCAGATTATCCGCGCCGCCAAGGCGATGCCTCAAACGGCGCGGCTGCTGGGCATCAACCCCTCCCCCATCGACGACGCGGCGATGATAGCCGATCTGCACGCCCTGCCGCAGGTGGAAAAAACGGTGGTGTTCGGCACACAGGACGACGAATTTTATCTCACCACCAAGCTGGAGGCGGCCGGCATCCCCCGCCTGCGGATGATCACCGTGGAGGGTGCCGACCACGATTTCACCCATCAGTTAGAGGATTTTATCGCACTAATTGATTTGTTGTAAAAAAGAAAAACAGCGGAGAGGAAAATCCTCTCCGCTGTTTTTTCTGCCCTCGATCGTATCGTTCCGTTTGACGACTCGTAGAAGAAACCGTTCTTGGTGGAGAAATACCGTATGTACCCTCGTCATCAAATACAGAAAAGGAGTGGAAAGCAATCGCTTTCCACTCCTTTTTATTGTCACATCAGATGCAACGCCCAGCCGATCTCCCGCACCTTGTCGGGGTAGTAGCCCCCCACCGTGCCGACGTAATACAGAAATGCGGAGATCACCGTGATGCCCGACAACAGCACCACCGCACTGCTCAAGCGGCGCCGCTGCTGTTTCCCGCAGGAGGCGTACCAAAAGCCCACCGCCATAAAGCAGGCGATACCCAACAGGAAATAGATATCCATATTGTACCGCTCCAGCCAATAGGGCGTCCACAAAATGCCCATGGCTACGATGATGACCACCGTCACCGGCAGACTCCACGCCAAAGACAACACCCGTTGCTTGTGCATAGCCCGCACCGAGAAAGCGCGGAACAACGCCACGCCCATCAACAGCAGCGGGAAATTCCAAAACACACCCGAAACGTTGATGTAGGGGAAGGCTTCCTTCCAGCTTCCCACGTGGCAGAACACCCGCAAGAAACCGTTGGCAATCTTCATCAGCGCCGCTTTATCCAACTTCACCGCGTAGGCAGTCTGATCCGCCACCGTCAACTGATAGGCCTGACCGAACTCGAAAGGCGAGTCAAAACGCACATAATTATACAGCATCAGCGCCCCGCCCACCAATAGATACGGCAAGGCGGCAAGCGACAATTTGCCCAACAGTCCCCAAGAGAACTTCCGCTGGCGCAGGAATGCGATCAGCATGGGGATAACCAGCAAGTTCGCCAAGGCGATGGTGGGACGACAACCGAACACCAAGGCACCAAACAGCGCACCGATAGCCGCCCACAGAATCTGGCGGTTTTCCCGCTTCTCCACGTACACCGCCTTGATGAAGAAGAACAGACTCCACACCATCAACGCCAAGGCGGCGGTGATGGCGGTACAGTACAGCGCCGGCTCAGCGGCGGCATACCACACGCTCATCACCGATACCGCCGCCGACATACACAGGTATGCGGCGAAGGGCAGGTCTTTGAAAAACCGCTTGGACAGCATGCGGAACAGGGCAAAAATACCGGCGATAAACACCGCTACAAACAACTGGGTGGCTTGGTAGGATAACAGTGTCTCGCCCGTCACCGCCCGATAGGGCAAAAAGGTCAAAAACACCGGCACCACGCCGAAATACATATAGTAGTGACCCTCGTAATAGGCGTGATCCCATGGATAGACGATGCCCTGTCGTTGGGCGGGGTCGTAGGGATTCTCCACCCCCGCCAACGGGTCCGCCTCGTTATAGTACATATCGATATGACCGTCCAAAATCGACTCGGCCATCACCTCGTACTGGTTGCGGTGACCGGGATCCTCGCCGTTCCAGAGGGAAAGATCCCCCATCGGCCCCACGCAGACGGCGATGGTAACCAACGCCGCCAACAAGGTGAGCAGCGTTTTGTATAGGTTCATGGGCTCCACCGTAGGGGTGTGCAACCACGATTTCGGTCGCGCCGCCACCACCAGTACCGCGGCGGCGGCCAAATAAGCCCAGCCGTAACCGCCGTCAAAGCTGCGGGTGAACAGGAACAACAGCACCGTCACACCGATGCCGATGGGGTAAAACCAACAGGCAAAGGCATGCGCGTTCAGCCATTGACGCACACGTTTCATCATATTGCCTCCATTACAGTTGTAGTTTGCGATAGCGGTAGAAGGCGCCTTCCTTCGCCATCAGCTCGTCATAGGTGCCGAACTCCACGCAACGGCCACCCTCCATTACCGCGATCTTGTCCGCGTCCTTGATGGTGGACAGACGGTGTGCCACCACGAAGGTGGTACGGCCTGCGGTTAGGTGATCCAGCGCCTCCTGAATCTTCTTTTCACTCACGCTATCCAGAGCGGAGGTGGCCTCATCCAGGATAATCACCTTAGGGTCGCGGATGAGGGCACGGGCGATGGAAATGCGCTGGCGCTGACCGCCCGACAGCTTGCCGCCGTGTTCGCCCACGGAAGTATCCAAACCGTGAGGCAGTTTTTCGATGGTTTCGGTTAGGCGGGAAGCCTCCAAGATCTCCGCCAACCGCTCCTCTGTGACGTCCGGCAGACCATAGGTGATGTTGTCGCGAATCGTACCGCTGAACAGCACGGTATTCTGCGGCACCACCGCGATATGCTTACGGTAGGTGCGCAGGTCGATATCCCGCAGGCCCATACCGTCGATGGTAACCACACCGGCGTCGGGGAAATGATAACCGATGACCATATTGATGACGGTGGTCTTGCCCACGCCGCTTTCGCCCACCAAGGCGACGGTTTCACCGGGCTTGACGTCCAAACTGAAGTCGGAGAGCACAGGATGATTTTCCTCATAGGCAAAGTTCACGTTCTCAAAGTGGTAGGCACCGTCCACGTCCTCCAACGGCAGTTTGCCATCGTTGTTTTCCTCCTCCTCGGCATGCATCAACTCGCCCACCGAGGTCACCGCCTCAATACCGCGGGTGAAGGTGGGAATCATGGCAAGGATCATGGTCACGCTGGATACCAGCATGGTGAAATACTGCTGATAGAGGGTGATGTCACCCACCTCGGTGATTTGTTTGTTTAAGAACATCACCACGGTGAACACCAAGCAAATAAGCTGGAAACTCTCGAACACCACCCAGTTGGTGGCGCCGAACAGGCTCTGGGTAATATCCAGCCGCAGACCGCGGCGGGCGATGCCGTGGAGCAGGCGGTTCATCTTGGTGGTTTCGGTCTCCTCCAGCGCGTGGGCGCGGGACAGCGGCACCATCTCCACCATATCCATCACCTCGGCGGAGGTTTCCTCCACCGCGTGACGATAGTCGCGGTTGAGGGTGCGCAACTTCTTGCGGAACAGGAAGCTGATGACACCCGCAATGGGGGCGCACAGCACAAAGAACACAAACACAAACAGGTTCTTGCTCAGCACCACCGATATGGCCACCACCAGATTGATGATGATCTCCATACCATTCATAAAAATGCTGCTGGACAGATTGGCGATAGACTCCACGTCTCGCATCATCTTGGACTGGATGCGACCGGACTGCATCTCGCGATAATGGCCGATGGAGAGGTGCTGCAGCTTGCGCACCAGCGCACCGCGCAGACCCGCCTCCACGTTACGGGTTGCCACCGCCTCGGATTTAACATACAGGTAGTGGAACGGTATGTTCATCAGCAAGGAAAAAGCCAGCACCGCCACGTTGAGAATAATACGGGCAACCATATCCGCCGGCTGAGCCACCACCAGATTAATCAGGTTGGCGGTGACGATAGGAATCATCCACTGGGGGCTTTTCTTGATAACATAGCAGATAGCGGCGAAAATGAGCAGGTGATACTGCCCCTTATAAAACCGCAACAAGGTGCGGATGGGGTGCCGTTCGCTACCCTTGTAGCGCTCCATAAACTCCGCTTCCAGCGCGGTCAGCTCCTCGTCGCTCATCAAGGGGCGGTTGTCATTCTTTTGTTCGGTCATAGAACATCCCTCTTTTTTATAGTCTAATGCTGACTTCTCCCGAAGACAATTCGTGTATATCGCCGTTATCATCCCGCACCAGCAGGTGCCCCGCGTCGGTGACACCCTCAGCGGTGGCGGGATAGGTGGTGTTGCCCTGCATCACGGTGATGGCTCGTCCTAACACGAGGTTGCGCTGACGATACTCCTCCATAACGGCAGAATCCTGCAAGGCAATTTCTAATTTATTGAGAAAGGCCGCCGCCACGTCCTCGCGGGTGAGGGCAAAGCCCTCGTTGCCCAGCGAGGTGGCGATGGATTGCAGCTCGTCGGGGAAGGTCATCTCCCCCACGTTGATGCCGATGCCCAGCACCACGGCGGTGAGGATGCCATCAGGGGACAACACCCCCTCGGCGAGGATGCCCGCCAGCTTGCGGCCGTTCAGGTACAGGTCATTGACCCATTTAATGTCGATCTTTGCGTCGCACAGGCTCTCGATGGCCCGTGCCGCCGCCACCGCGGCACAGCAGGTGGCTGTGTCGGTGGGAGCGATGAGAGTGGACAGATACAGTCCGCCCTCGGGGGAGTGAAACTGCCGTCCAAGACGACCTCGACCACCGGTTTGCCGTGCGGCAATCAGGGTGGTGCCGATGGAGGCATCCTGTGCCGCCATCTCCTTGAGGGCGGTGTTCGTGGAAGGGGTTTCCGCCAACACCGTGACGGTATAGCCGCTATTCAGTTGCGACACGATGCGGTCACGGTCTAACATTGAGGTAATCCTCCATCAAAAAATCTTCCATGGGGCTGTCTGCCCGCAGATACAGGGGGTGGTGGGGGTGTCCCGCCTTGGAACGAGCGCCAAAGGATACCCACCGTGCGCCATACTCTTCGCCCACGGCAATGAGATCCCGCAGGCAGTCAAAGAGATACGGACGTTTTTCAATCAGGGTGCCCCAGCCCGCCCACACGGTAGGGGTGCCGCCGCAAAGGGAAAACACGTGGCGAAACGCCGCTAGATTTTCCTCGTGTAGCCGCGGATTGCAGTCCTTATCCAAATCGTTGGGGACGGTGGCACGCTGAGGGTAGACGTTCATCATCATAAAGCCGTCAAAGCCGTTATTTTTGGCAATGCGCTCCACCGACTGCAGGGTAGGATCGAGGCGGGAGGGGTCGGCGGTAGAGGGGTTGATGCCGATGCAGATGAGGGGATTTTGGCATCGCTTACCCAGCACGTAGCGGTAGGGCAAAAAGGTGGTGGGAGCGTACAGCCACGCATCGGCGTCATAACTGCAGTCAGCGGCGGGGATCACCGCCTCGGCAAAGGGCAAAACATCCAACTCCTGCGTAGCGCAGGACGGCGTGAATACGGCCATAGAAATCCCCTCCCCTTTTGTGATAGATTGCAAAACTCCCTCCGTCTTTCGCCGTCCCTCAAAGAGGAGGGACTGTCATAGGCTCCCTCTTCGAGGGAGCTGGCACGGCGTCAGCCGTGACTGAGGGAGTTTTTAACCGTATGGTCAATATAGGCACATACGCGGTCAAACTCTTCATTCATCTGACGATTGCTGATACGAACAATCTGCAAACCCAACTGTTCCAAATGCATCGTGCGTATAGCATCATACCCTTGTCCTTGCTCCTCAAAATGCTGACTGCCATCAATCTCTATTACCAACCTTGCTTGATGGCAGTAAAAATCCACAATATACGAACCAATGGCTTTTTGCCGCTGAAAACGCACAGGATAACTGCGCAGAAAATCGTACCACAAATGGTTTTCTTGGGGTGTCGCTTGTTTGCGCAACTTTTTAGCCAACGGAATGTTCGTGCCTTTATATTTTAACGACATAAAACTCCCTCCGTCTTTCGCCTGCGGCGAAACCCACCTCCCTCAAAGAGGGAGGCTCTGCCTGTTTTTCGGTTTGTTCGTTTTCCACTCACTGCGCAAAATGCCATATTCTGCTAAATCAACAAACCTGCCCGTTGAAGTTTTGAAGTGTTCACGTTTCGTTCCCTCGTAAGTCATTCCGCATTTTTGAGCGACTTTTCCCGAACCGGGATTCTCTGTGGCGTGAGATATGCATACACGGTTGACACCTATTTCAGAAAACAGATAATGGATAACAGCATTTGCGGCTTCTGACATAATTCCTTTGTTCCAATAATCGCGACCCAAACAATACCCCAGTTCTGCATATTCGCATTTATCGCTCATTCGAACAACGCTTATACCGCCAATGACTTTTCCATTGAATTGTATAGCCCAATTATATGCTTTGACGCTATCATAAGCCTCAACCCAGCCTACCAATAGCTGTCTTGTGAAATCCACGGATTCATGTGGTTGCCAAGTCAAAAAACGAGTGACATTTTCATCACTTGCCCAATTATTAAACATATCCTCAGCATCAGCCACGGTAAATCTACGCAGAATTAATCTTTCCGTATGTAAGGTTTTAGTTCCTTTATGTGTCAACAATTATATCCTCCCCTATACGATAATAACGGATTTTGGTAACAAAAGGTCACAAAACCCCAATATTCCACTTTATTGTAGCATAGATGATAGGTGGGCGCAAGGAAAAGTTAGGAGGGATGCATGAGGAATTTACTGTGCGGATACTCACAAAATTATGCAAAAATAGTTGGGCATTGGATAAAAAAGTATGTTATACTGGTTTTGCAAGGGAGGGATTTGCTGTGAAAAGTGTAGCGGAACGGCTGAATGATGTCATTGAATACATTGAAAACCATCTAACCGACAACATCGATCAGGAGGCGATTGCGCGCATCGCTTGCTGTTCCTATTACGATGCAGGTCGGATGTTTTCTTTGGTGGCCGGCTTGTCGCTGTCGGATTATATCCGCAATCGGCGGATGGCTCTGGCCGGTGAGGAACTGAAATCTACCGGCGTCCGTGTGATCGACGTAGCGCTGAAATATCAGTACGATTCCCCGGTATCCTTTTCCCGAGCGTTCCAAAAATTTCACGGCTTTTCCCCCAGCCTAGCCTGTGAAGATCGTGCGATCTTAAAGCAATTTCCCAGACTGATTTATCAAATTCGAGCAAAGGAAGTGCAGAATATGATCCGCAAAGATATTCTTTGTATCAACGGCAAAGACTACGAAGCCGCCTATTACGGCGAAAGAGATATGTCCGGTTGGTCAGACTATGCCACTAAGCGTGAATACTGGCGACTGGAGAATGTGGGTGACGACTTCAAAGACTGTCGCAAGGACAGCGAGGTGTTACCCTACAACAATTATCCGCCCATTGCCATTGAGGTGGGACAGGTCTTTGTCATCGACTACCACAAGAAAGAGGGCGGCATCAACCGCCGTGTCTATCTGGCAGACGGCACCGTATGGCAGGGGCTGGATTCCACCCGACGGATATTTGTAAACGATTGACGAAAGTAGGTGAGGGTATGTCGCTGTTTGATCGGTTTACATCCAACGCCAAATTGTGCGAGCAAACCGAGTTTGTGAGCATATATCGCGTGAGAATAGAGGAAAAGGAGTATAAAATCGTTTTAACCAAGAGAAGAGCAAACCGCCACACCGTCATTCACTGCGAACACAATCGTATTTTGTGGGAGCAGGTGCCGCAGTTTCCGCAATTAGCCGGCAAGCGATACGGCGAAAAAGTACCGATTTTTTGGGCGATACCGGAGAAAAATTGCGTTACGATCTTTGTGATTAAGGGCAGACCGGATGGGTTTGTGGGGCTGGATGAGGGCGTGTTTCGCTGTGCCCACAACTGGGATGACAATTGTATCAACGTGATAAGTTACAAACGGTTTACGCGGATGTAAGGGCTCCCACGGTGTTGCACCGACCTCATAAGCCTTTCCCTTGAGGGTAGCGAAGCGGCACGAGCGGTAATGAATGACAGTCCGGTGGACTGTCAGAACCGCGA
The DNA here is from genome assembly GCA_045588425.1 of Acutalibacteraceae bacterium. Lineage (GTDB taxonomy): Bacteria > Bacillota > Clostridia > Oscillospirales > Acutalibacteraceae > UBA5905. The sequence continues at coordinate 2,827 of JAZNED010000079.1, read as the reverse complement.
GTGGACCGAGCCGCAGCGAGATAGGTGTCTGCGAAGCAGACGGATGAGGTGGTCGCGGAGCGTCATAACGGGCGGATGATATCCGCCCCTACCGTGACGCACCAACCTCGGATAGGGCTTGTAGGGGCGGTCTGTGACCGCCCGCTTGACTTTGAGGAAACATTAGGAAATAATAGTATAAATAAAACAGGTTGAATTTTTGACTTTTTAACCAACCTTTGGTCAATTCCCTCCACTATATAATTGAAACCGTGCACGGGGAGAAAATCAAATGGACAAACGAACTGCCGACAAACTCATAACAACCTATCTTCCGAAGCTCTACGGCTTTGCGGTGAAAAAAGCCTACTCTTATGCAGAAGCGGAAGAGCTTTGCGCTGACATTGTTGCCGAAGTCTATGCTTCTTTACGCAAAGCCGACGAGATCGTGAACGAGGAGGGCTATATTTGGCGCATCAGCGAGCACGCCTACGCCAAATTTGTATCCCGCAAGAAGCGACACGAAGGCGTTTCCATCGACGGTGTTGTGCTGCCCTATTATGACGACGACACCCGTCTCGAAACGGAAGAAGAGATGAACATTCTGCGACGGGAGATCGCGTTTTTGACGCAAAAGCGGCGGCAAATTGTCTTTTGGTTTTATTACGAAAACCGTTCCGTTGCCGATATTGCCCGCGCACTCGGTATGCCCGAGGGCACGGTGAAATGGCACCTGAACAAAGCACGACTGGATTTAAAGGAGGGTTTTTCTATGAAACGACAAGTTGGCACTTTGGGCCTGTCCCCCTATACCGCCGCCAATTTCGCGCACGGCGGCCGACCCGGTGAAAACGGCGGACCGGAATACTATCTCTACGACAAACTCAATTTGAACATCGTATACAGCGTGTATTTCGAGCCCAAAAACACGGCGGAGATCGCCGAAGAATTGGGCATGACCCCCGTGTTTTTGGAGGATAAGATCGCCTGGTTGGAAGAAAACGGATTTCTGGTGCGTCGCAAAGACGATCGGTTCACCACCTACGTGCGTTTTTATCCCACCACCTATTCGCAGGAACAGCAGAATCGCATTTTGAGCGTGCAAAAGGAAGTCGCACACATTCTCGTCAAAGAATACGTTCCGCTGGTGCGGGATGCGTTCAAGGACGTCACCAACGTGTATATCCCCAGCGGCAACCGCGAGCTGTTTGAGGCGGCGGTGATCTTCTGGGCCATCAATTGGAAATGCGGGTTGCCTTTCGAAAAGGATCTGTCACCCTATTATCTTAAAACCACCGACGGCGGCGAGTATATTGCCTCCGTATACAGCAAGCTGACCTGCACCGACCCCGAATACGTTCCGTCCGAAAGCTTTCCGACCTATGAGATGTGTGGGGAAATGACCCGCGATTCGGGCAAATATCCCTCTGTTTTTGCTATTGCGTGGGATTCTCGTTTTTGCTCCCGCAGGGGTTATTGGAAAAACAACTTGTTCACCGATTATGAATACGTCTACGAATGGATGAGCGGGTTGCTGGACGACACCCCTGCCAATGCCGACAAACTAGCTCGTCTGCGTGAGCGTAAATTCCTCACCGAGGACGGTAAGGTCAACATCATGGTGGTAAAGGATACCCTTGATTCCCTCGGCGAGAGACTTCCGGAGTTGGAAGAAACCGTGAAAAAGCAGTTTTACGATTTTGCGCTGGAGCAGGCGATGCTGGAGGCCAAATCCCATCCTCCCCAGATGCAGGATCTTGTGGTGGCGGAAGCGGTACAAAGCTTCATCAGCCGCACGGTGGGTATGATGGTGCTGGATATCCTCTACGAAGACGGCACCTTCCGTCCCCTCAGCGAGCAGGATAAAGTGTCCGCCAATCTCCTGATGTTCTGCGACCGTTTACCGTAAGGAAAAATCTTTCGAGTTCCGTCATCAATCATCGGTTGAGTGCAGTTCAACTACCGCTCCATTGACGGTGGCACGTATTATCGGGTACAATAATAGCAGAAACAGCAAAGGAGGTGGCAGGATGGAACAACGTGAGCGAACGTCCAAACGCCCAATGGGATGGATGAATCCCTATTGGGCGCGGGCGGGCTTATACACCGTGGCGGTGGCGCTATCCTTTCTCGTCAGCCTGCTGATCGTGCGGTTTGGCTGCGACGTGCTGCTCCGCGCCGCCATCCCTGCCGAGCCGGTGGTATGGCGCGCGGTGGATACGGTACTGGATCTGATCATCACCGTTTGCGTGGCGGTATATTTCGCCTCGCGGGAGGGGTATAGTAAACGCGTAGCCTCCGTCAAAAAAAGCGTGGTGGGTGGTCTGTTGTTTTTGCTGTTGCGTTGTCCGGTGGCGTTCTGGATTCCTGTCACCGCAGGGCCGCTGGCAACCAGCTTGGCACAGCTATGCTATTTCGGCAACGCTTCCATCTTCGCCAGCAGCATTGACAAACCCCCGGCAGTGCTGACACTGATCGGCACGGCGATTGCTGACCTATTCGTACTGATCCCCGCTATGACGGTGGGCGAGCGTTTGGGTGCCAAAGCCTATAAAAAAGAGCAGACCGCTATCACGGGGAAAGAATAACGGTATCACCGCTCCTTCATCGGCACGGAGCGTATACAACAAAAGCGGTGAGCGCACAGCGCTCACCCCTTTTCACAACGCATCCCAGCCACGAAAGGGGCGATGCGACAAAAAAACATTTGACAAATCCTCCTACTTATGTTAAGGTTAATAAAAACTATGACGGAGCCGAGTAACACAGGATAGGCGCCCACAGCGAGTCGGGGACGGTGCAAGCCCGACGGAGATGCCCCTGTGCGAATAACCCTCCCGAGTTGCAA
>JAZNED010000078.1:0-1663 GCA_045588425.1 Acutalibacteraceae bacterium | reverse complement strand
CCGCCTTTAACCGCGGCAATCACTTCCGCCGCATCGGCGAATTCGATAAGGCGTTGGCGGTGTATGAGCGCATGGTGCAGGAGGACGACACCGACGCGGAGGCCCACTGGTGCTGTGCCCTGTGCCGCTTTGGCATCGAATACGTGGAGGATCCCGCTTCCATGGAGTGGCTGCCCACCTGCCACCGCGCCAGCTTTGACAGCTTTTTGGAGGATGTGGATTATCTGGCGGCGGTGAAGCACTCCGCCGGTATCACCCAGCGGCAGTATCAAAAGGATGCGGCCAAGATTGCGGACGTGCAGAGGGGTATTCTTGCCACCTCCCAGAACGCCGAGCCTTACGACGTGTTTATTTGCTACAAAGAGACGGATGCTCAGGGCGACCGTACCAAGGATTCGCTGTTGGCGCAGGATATCTACTATCAGCTCACCGAGCAGGGCCGCAAGGTGTTTTTCTCCCGCATTACGCTGGAGGACGTGGCGGGTACGCAATATGAGCCCTACATCTTTGCGGCGCTGAACAGCGCCCGCGTGATGATCGTGGTGGGTACCACCACCGAAAACCTCAGCGCGGTGTGGGTGAAAAATGAGTGGAGCCGTTTCCTCTCGCTGATGAAGAAGGATCACAGCAAACTGCTGCTGCCCTGCTATCGGGATATGGATCCCTACGATCTGCCGGAGCAACTGTCGGTACTGCAGTCCTACGACATGGCGAAGATCGGCTTTATTCAGGATTTGATCCGTGGTGTGGCGAAGGTACTGGACGCCGAGAAGAAACCCACCACCTCCGTGGTGAAAGAAACCATCGTGACGGGAGGCGGCGGAAACGTTGCCCCCCTGCTCAAGCGCGCCTTTATGTTCTTAGAGGATGGCGACTGGGTTAGTGCCAACGAATACTGCGAAAAAGTGTTGGATTTGGATCCCGAATGCGGCGAGGCCTATCTCGCCAAGCTGATGGTAGAGCTAATAGTTCGCACCCGCGAGGGGCTGAAGGACTGTGACGCACCTTTCGACCAACGCAACAACTATCAAAAAGCCATGCGATTTGGCGACGAGGCGCTGAAAGCCGAGTTACAAGGCTATATTGACCATATCGCCGAGCGTAACCACAAGGCGGCATACGACCGCGCCGTGGCCACCATGAAGAGAGCGAACCAAGATAGCAAATCCATACAAAAAGCAATTTCCTTGTTCCAATCCATCAGCGGGTGGAAAGACGCAGACGAGCAAATCCAAATCTGCCAAGAAAAATTGAGAAAAATCAAAGACGCCGAGACAGCGAAAGCACAACAGCAAGCGGAACTGCGCAAAAAGAAAGTGCGCAAAGGCGCTTGGATCCTCGGCATTTCCATCATCGTGATTTTACTGTGGCTGTTTGTGTTCCAACCTTGGATTAGCTATGCAAACGGCAATTATCGCATTTACATCAATCGATACAACATCAAAGAGTTTACTGTGCCGGACGGCGTGTCTGAAATTAAGGAGTTTGCGTTTTATGATTGCGGCTCCCTGACCTCTGTGACCATTCCGCACAGTGTCACCACCATTGGAGGGTATGCGTTTGAAGGTTGCGACTCCCTCACATCGGTGACGATTCCCAATAGTGTCACCTCTATTAGCGCAACCGCTTTTATCAGTTGTACTGTTTTGCGAGAAATTACTGT
>JAZNED010000077.1:0-5472 GCA_045588425.1 Acutalibacteraceae bacterium | reverse complement strand
GCGACGTCTGCGGCATGGCTTGGCTGGATGAGGCCTGCACTCTGAACACCAACCAGTTTGCTGTGAAGCTGCCTGTGGCTGAGCACATCTACGACAACGAGCACGGCGCCGACTGCAATATCTGCGGCGCTACTCGCGAGGTTGCTGAGTTCCCCGTTGATGAGATCGGCAAGTCCATCTCCGTGGACGTGAGCGGCTACGCTGTTCTGTTCGTCGCCAACGTGGAGGGTCTGGAGCTGGTTGACGGCGCTGCCGACTACACCAACGCCACCTACAACGGCTACAAGCTGCTGGGTCTGGGCGTGACCGCCTCCAATGGTAAGTCCTCTGCCAACATCGCGGGCGATCGCGTTTGGGGTATCAACGATGAGACCGGTAAGCTGCAGTTCGCCTTCCGTATCATCAACATCCCCGAGTCCGGTTACGGCACCGAGATCACCATGACTCCCTACTACATCGTGGAGATCGACGGCGTGGCCACCACCATCGAGGGTGAGGCTGTTGTCGGCTCCTACGCCGAGGTTGCCGGCTAATCTTTAGCCACATCGCTATCACCAAATAGCACAGAACCCCCACGGAGCAATCCGGGGGGGTTTTCCTTTTTTCAAAAATTATAGTTGTACTTTGCGAAAATATATGCTATACTGAAGCCGATAATAGGCCAATAGGGTCAAAATTGAATTGGAGGGAATTATTATGGATATTATGGCAATGTACGAGCTGTGGTGTCAGCGTGCCACAGAGGACGCCGACGTGGCGGCCGAGCTGGCGGCTGTAGCCGGCAACGAGGCGGAAATTCGCGATCGTTTCTACCGCGAGCTGGCCTTCGGTACCGGCGGTCTGCGCGGTGTTATCGGCGCCGGCTCCAACCGCATGAACATCTACACCATCCGCAAGGCTACTCAGGGCCTGGCGAACTACCTGAACGCCCGCTATGAGAAGGCTACCGTAGCCGTGTCCTTCGACTCCCGCATCAAATCCGACGTATTTGCCCGCGAGACCGCCTGCGTGCTGGCGGCTGCCGGTATCACCGTCCACCTGTTCCCTCAGCTGGAGCCCACCCCTGTGCTCAGCTACGCCACCCGCTATTATAAGTGCCAGGCCGGTGTTATGGTCACCGCCTCCCACAACCCCGCCAAGTACAACGGCTATAAGGTCTATGGCTCCGACGGTTGCCAAATGACCGACTCCGATGCCGGCGACGTGCTGGGCTATATCAATCAGGTCGACCTCTTTGAGGACGTACATACCATGGCCTATGACGATGCCGTGGCCGCCGGTCTGATCAAGATCATCGGCGACGAGCTGCTGGAGAGCTTCACTCAGCAGGTGCTGGCTCAGCAGGTCAACCCCGGCGTGTCCGCCGAGGCCGGTCTGCGCCTGGTGTACACCCCCCTCAACGGCACCGGCAACCTGCCTGTCCGTGAGATTCTGAAGCGCGTGGGTATCAAAGAGGTGTTTATCGTTCCCGAGCAGGAGCTGCCGGACGGCAACTTCCCCACCGCTCCCTTCCCCAACCCCGAGATTCGTCAGGCCTTCGAGTGTGCCCTGAAGCTGGCTAAGTCGCTGGATACTCCCGCCGACCTGCTGCTGGCCACCGACCCCGACTGCGACCGCGTGGGCATCGCCGTGTGGAACGGCGAGGACTACACGCTGATGAGCGGCAACGAGGTGGGCTGTCTGCTGCTGGATTACGTGGTGTCCTGCCGCAAGGCCAACGGCACCCTGCCCGCCGACCCCGTGGTGGTCAAGACCATCGTCACCACCAACATGGCCAAGTCCATCGCCGCTAAGTATGGCTGTGAGATCCGCGACCTGCTGACCGGCTTTAAGTACATCGGCGAGCAGATTGGCGTGCTGGAGAGCGAGGGCCGTGCCGACCGCTACGTCATCGGCTTTGAGGAGAGCTACGGCTATCTGGCCGGCTCCTATGTCCGCGACAAGGATGCCGTGGTCGCCTCCATGCTGATCGTGGAGATGGCCTCCTACTATCACAAGCAGGGTGTTTCCCTGCTGCAGCGTATGGAGCAGCTGTATCAGGAGCACGGCTTCTACCGCAACGCCCTGGTCAACGTGGCCTTTGAGGGCGAGCAGGGCATGCACGATATGGACCGCCTGATGAGCGGTCTGCGTGAGAATCCCCCCAAGGAGATTGCCGGTATGAAGGTGATTGCCTGCGCCGACTATGGTCTGCGTGTCGCCACCGACCTGATCACCGGCGAGCGTACCCCCCTCACCCTGCCCAAGTCCAACGTGCTGGCTTACACCCTGGAGGGTGGCAACGGCCTGATCATCCGTCCCTCCGGCACCGAGCCTAAGGTGAAGGGCTACATCACCGCCATCGGCGAGACCCCCGCCGCTGCCGCCGCCTGCGAGGCCACCCTGTGTGCCGCCGCCGAGGCCATCATGAAGAATGTTTAAGAAAAATCTTTGAAAAATCTTTCTTCAAAAAATTTTTTTGATAGTAAAAAGCGGCTGTTCCGTGTGAACAGCCGCTTTTTTCTTATAAATATAGGTATAATAAGAGGGCATCGAAAATCCGTTCGACGCCCCAACAGATATTATTATAGCACACTTTCCGGCAAAGGTGTTAGTAAAAGTTTTGACTATTTTTTTGGGCATTTTGTGCATAGACAAAAGGCTTTTTCATCGTGTATACTAAAGCCAGAGAGAAGAACCAAACACAAATAACCGTGAAGAAGACGGAGAAGAAAGGACTGATTCCAATGGCATTTGGTGATACCCCGCCCAACTACGAAAACCGAATCGATGCAGAAAGGAATGAGTCCAAAGATCTAGCTGATTAAGTAACCTCATCCAAAATTTACTGAAAGGACTGAGTCCAAAGACCTAGTCAATTTTGAGGTAATAAACCCATTCAATTCACGAAAAGGAAACGGTACAAACCGATGCACAATTGATTTTAGTGCCCTATATGTAAGTATATAAACCGTGTAAACTTTAAGGTGAATTCCAATGGATTAAGTAAGTGATTGTACGAATGTAAACCGTGATTTATAAGGTGAACTCCAATGTACTAAGATATTTGAGTAAGCTATAAACCGCGATTTGAGGTATAGTCCCATGTACAAGTAAATCTTACCCGCCGGCAAAAACCGGTGAGAGAACGAATATAAGTATAATGACCCGTCGGGCATCTGCCCGACGGGTTTTTCGTTTAAGATATGGATCCATGCACAATACAAAAAGCCGCTACCCAATGGGTAGCTGCTTTTCTCATTCTCTTAGTCCAAGAAATCCTTCAGCTTTTTGCTGCGGCTGGGGTGGCGGAGCTTGCGCAGCGCCTTGGCCTCGATCTGGCGGATACGCTCACGGGTAACGTCGAACTCCTTGCCCACCTCTTCCAGGGTGCGGGGACGGCCGTCCTCCAGGCCAAAGCGCAGGCGAAGCACCTTAGCCTCGCGCTCGGTGAGGGACTGCAGAACCTCCTCCAACTGCTCCTTGAGCAGGGTGTGGGAAGCGGCATCGGCGGGAGCGGGAGCATCCACGTCCTCGATGAAGTCGCCCAGATGGCTGTCCTCCTCCTCACCGATGGGGGTCTCCAGAGAAACCGGCTCCTGCGCCACACGCATAATCTCGCGGACACGGTCCACCGGCATACCCAGCTCCACCGCAATCTCCTCAGCGGTGGGCTCGTGGCCGTTCTTATGCAACAGCTGGCTGGACACCTTCTTCACGCGGTTGATGGTCTCCACCATATGCACGGGAATGCGGATGGTACGGGCCTGATCGGCGATGGCGCGGGTGATGGCCTGACGGATCCACCAGGTGGCGTAGGTGGAGAACTTAAAGCCCTTGGTATAGTCAAACTTCTCCACCGCCTTGATCAGACCCAGGTTACCCTCCTGAATCAGATCCAAGAACTGCATGCCGCGACCGGTATACCGCTTGGCGATGGAAACCACCAGACGCAGGTTGGCCTCGGACAGACGCTTTTTGGCGGCATCGTCGCCCTCGATGATGCGCATAGCCAGCGCCGTCTCCTCCTCGGGGGTCAACAACGGCACACGACCGATCTCCTTGAGGTACACGCGGACAGGGTCGTCAATGGCAATCTGCTCGGCGGGGGCGGCACTGCTGTCCTCCTCCACCACTTCCGGCTCGGGATTCTCGATGTTTAGATCCAGATTCTCCAGATCCACGTCGGCAAAATCATCCACCACTTCGATGTTGTTCTGCTCCAACTGCTCGTACAGCTTGTCCATCTGCTCGGGGTCAAAGTCGAACAACTCCATAGAGTCCATAATCTCCTGAGCGGTCAGCTTACCTTTGCTGCGGCCCAGCTCCACCAGATCGTTGATCAACGTGGATTTTTCCTTTTTGATGGGGCGCTCCTCATCGGCAAAAACGTCTACCTCAGCAGCGTCCTCAACAGAGGTCTCCACTTCCTGCTCCACGATCGGCTCCTCAATCTTCTTTTTCTTAGCCATATTATATCCATCCTTTCTGTTATTGTTTTCTCTTACGTAAGGTTTCTATCATCGCCTGAATGTCCTCGTCAGAGGCAGAGGCGGGATCGTTCATATGCCGCAGGGAATATTCCTCGCGAATGACGGCGGTACACCGCGCCACCTCTTCGGGGGTGACAATGCGATCTCCCACGTCCTTCACCATACGGGTGATATACGCCATCCCCGCCTCGTCATAATCGGCAGATAGGAAGGCTAACTCCACCATCAGACCGTGACGGTCACGGTCGAGAATACGTTGATACAACCCGCGATTGAAGGCGGTCATCATCTGCTCGGGCGACAGCGTTTCCCGTACCTGACGGATGAAGTTGGGATGATGGATGAGAATGCCCAATAGGCTCTCCTCCGCCGCCGCCGCACGCTCATACTTGACCGCATCGGGGTTGACGTTTTGCATCTCCCGCCGCTCTTGTCGAATGAGGTTGGGGAGTTGCTGCTTCACCTCTTGCCGCTGCTTTTTGCGGCGGATAGAATCGATCTCTCGCAGTATGGCTTCTTTCGAAACGGTCAAGATTTCAGACAGGCGTCCCGCATAGAGATCCCGCTCTACGGGGCTGTCCAATGCCGCCAACAGCTTAGCCGCCTCACCGTAATAGGCCAGCTTGCCCTCAGAGGTCTGCAGGTTGTGGCTTCTGCCGATTTCCAACAGGCGGTGTTCCACCGCATTGGCGGCTCGATCTAACAACAGCTTGAATGCGGCAGCACCGTTATTCTTGATGAACTCATCGGGGTCCTTACCATTGGGGATGGTAACCACGCGGACATCCAATCCGGTACGCCGCAGATTCTCAATGGCACGGCGGGTCGCCTTTTGCCCTGCGCTGTCGGCGTCAAAGATGAGGTTGATGCGATCGGCGTAACGGGCGATGAGTTGCATCTGCTCCTCCGGGAAGGAGGTGCCTAAGGCCGCCACCGTATTGGTGAATCCCGCCTGATGCATGGCAATGACGTCCATATAACCCTCGCAGAGGTTCAACTC
>JAZNED010000076.1:0-23969 GCA_045588425.1 Acutalibacteraceae bacterium | reverse complement strand
ACCTCGCCATTCACACCCCAATGGACAGGCATTTTCTCCGGTAATTTATCCCACAGGATCAGACCGGCTCCAATGGGCAGCAGGTTGAGCACCGAGGTGGTCAACAAGGTCCATTTACTTTTCTTAAAATAGTCACGCATTTTCGCCCTCTCCTTTCAGGTCACTGACCCACAACAAAATTTCCTCCAACACGGATACGTTGAGATCGTAGTAGATGTATTTGCCCTCGCGGGTGTCGCGGATGAGATCCGCCTCTTTGAGCACCGACAGATGGCGGCTGACCGCCGCATCAGTGATGGCAAAATGGCCGGCAATATCGCCTGCAGCCATCCGTCCGTTTTTCAAAAGCCCCAAAATGTCACGTCTTACGGGGTCTGAAAGCGCTTTCATCGTCTTTTGCAGTCCCATGTTGCACCTCTCTTTCGAACATTTAACATTTAACTTAACTGTTAAATGTATGTTACCACAACGGTTTTTATTTGTCAACAGGAAAATTATTTTCCCTTGGTGTATACTTTGCCATCATCCGCATATATTGACAAGATAAGCGAAAATGTGCTAAAATTTATGAGTCGAAAGGAGGGGATACACCGTGAAACGCATCGGTATTTTTTGCCTCACACTCTGTATTCTGTTCGGTCTTTGCGCTTGTAGCAACGCCGAGGAAAAACCCACCAAAGAGCCTCTCCAACCGTATGAGGAGCAGGAGGAAATTCCCTCCCGCGAGACGATACGTGTCACCCTCATTGAGGGTTTGACCATCCCCGAGATGGCGGCAATCTTAGAGGAGAATAGGGTTTGTTCTGCCGCCGATTTTATCGACGCGGTGCAAACTGTCGATTACGACTACGATTTTCTCAAAGACCTTCCCGCTGACGATAACCGCGTCTATCGCTTGGAGGGGTATTTGTTCCCCGACACCTACGAGTTTTACGTAGAGAGCCGTGCTTCCTCGGTGGTGAACCGTTTGTTGCAGAATTTTCAAAAACGTACCGGCGACCTGCTCCCGCAGATCGAAGAGATGGGCTGGACCGTGGACGAGGCGGTGATTTTTGCCTCTATGATTCAGGGGGAGGCGGACACCACCGACAATATGGCAAAGGTATCCCGTGTGCTACACAACCGCTTGGCGCCCAACTCCGGTTTTGCTAAATTACAGCTCTGCTCCACCCGCGACTACGTCAACTTCCTGCTGCAAAACGGCGACTACGACGCCGAATCCCTTAAGAAGGCTTACAACACCTATTACCGCGAGGGTTTGCCTGTGGGAGCCATCAACAACCCCGGCTTGGATGCTTTGACGGCAGCACTCAATCCCTCCACCGACGCCACCATCAAGGAGTGCTATTATTTTGCCACGGATTATAAGACCGGCATCACCTATTTTTCCAAAACCTATAAGGAACACCAAACCATTATCCAAAAATACGGTATCACCGACATAGGATAAACAAAAAAGCCGAGAGGATTTCCTCTCGGCTTTTACTTTTGTGATGCGTTTGCTTACGCAAACGTGATGCGATGCTGTCGCATCGTGATGCGGCTGCGCCGTGATGTGTTTTCCTGCCTCAGGCAGGAAAACGTTTAGCTAGCCAGCGTAGCGGCCATAACCGCCTTGATGGTGTGCATACGATTCTCCGCCTCGTCAAAGACGATGGAGCGCTCACCCTCAAACACCTCGTCGGTGACCTCCATGCAGTCGATGCCGAACTTGTCGTAGATCTGCTTACCCACGGTGGTCTTCAGGTCGTGGAAAGCGGGCAGACAGTGCATAAACACCGCCTGCTCACCGGCGTTGTCCATCAGCGCCTTGGTGATGCGATAGGGAGAGAGCTGCTCAATGCGCTCCTGCCACACGCTGTCCGGCTCGCCCATGGACACCCACACGTCGGTATACAGCACGTGAGCGCCCTTGGTGGCGGCGATGGGATCCTCGATGAATTCCAGCACCGCACCGGTCTCGGCGGCGATGGCCTCACACTCGGCCACCAGCGCGGCGTTGGGGAAGTAGGCCTTGGGCGCACAGGCCACAAAGTGCATACCCATCTTGGCACAGCCCACCATCAGGGAGTTGCCCATATTGTAGCGAGCGTCACCCATATACACTAGTTTGATACCCTTGAGAGAACCGAAATGCTCACGGATGGTGAGGAAGTCGGCGAGAATCTGGGTGGGATGGTACTCGTTGGTCAGACCGTTCCACACCGGCACGCCGGCGTAGTGCGCCAGTTCCTCCACGATCTCCTGACCGTAGCCGCGGTACTCGATGCCGTCAAACATACGACCCAGCACCCGGGCGGTGTCGGCGATGGACTCCTTCTTGCCGATCTGGCTTCCCGAGGGATCGAGATATACCGGGTGCATGCCCAAATCCGCACCCGCCACCTCAAAGGCGCAACGGGTACGAGTGGAGGTCTTCTCGAAAATCAGGGCAATATTCTTGCCTTCGTACAGGCGGTGGGGAATCCCTGCCTTTTTCTTTGCCTTAAACTCGGCGGCCAGGTCGATCAGACCCTCAATCTCCGCGGGGGAAAAATCCAGCAATTTCAGGAAATGTTTGGTATGTAATTGGATCATTTCAATGCCTCCATAATCACGTCGATGGCCTCGGCCAGCAATTCCATGGGGATGTTCAGGGGAGGGAGCAGACGCAGCTTCGTTTTGGCAGACAACGCCAGCACGCCGTGCTCACGGCAGGCGGTCAGCACCTCGCCCACAGGTTTTTCACACTCCACGCCGATCATCAGACCCATGCCGCTGACGGATTTGACCCCCTCGGCGTTGCTCAGACGATCGAATACGTAAGCACTTTTTTGTTTGACTTCAGCCAGCAGAGCCTCGTCAATGCGGCTGATGACGTTTAGTGCACCGGCACAGCAGACGGGATTGCCACCGTAGGTGGAGCCGTGGTCGCCGTAGCCTAAGACATCCGCGCATTTTGCGCTCATCATACACGCGCCGATGGGCAGGCCGCCACCCAAGCCCTTGGCGGTGGTCACCACGTCGGGGGTGATGCCGAACTGCTGATAGGCGTACAGGCTACCGGTGCGGCCGTTGCCGGTTTGCACCTCGTCCACCATCAGCAGAATATCGTTATCAGCGCACACTTCGGCAATAGCCTTGACATAGTCGGCGCTCAGCGGCAACACGCCGCCCTCGCCCTGCACGCACTCGAAGAGGATACCTGCCACCGTATGCTCTGCCACAGCGGTTTCCAAAGCGGCAACATCGTTGGCAGGGATGGTGACAAAGCCGGGGGTCAGCGGCTGAAACAGGGTGTGGAAAGGATCCTGACCTGTTGCCGCCAGAGTGGTGAGGGTGCGTCCGTGAAAACTATTCTGCAGAGTGAGAATCACGTGATAATCCTCGCCTTTTTTGTCGGCGGCGTACTTGCGTGCCACCTTAATGGCGCACTCGTTGGCTTCTGCGCCGGAGTTGGCGAAGAACACCTTGCTCATACCGGTACGCTTACACAGCACCTGCGCCAGCTTGGCGCAGGGCTCGGTGTAGTAGAGGTTGGAGGTGTGCTGCACCGCACCCAGTTGGGCGGTGACCGCCGCCTGCCACGCCTCGTCGGCATAGCCGAAGGCGGTGACGCCGATACCGCTACCCATATCGATATAGCGTTTTCCCGCGTCATCCCAACACTCACTACCCCTACCGTGGGTAATCTCTACGGGGAAACGGTTATAGGTGTTGGCTACGTATTGTTTGTCTATTTTTGAAATGCTCATTCCTTATCCCCCGTAACCATGGTACCCGCACCTTCGTCGGTGAGGATCTCCATCAGGATGGAGTGGGGCACGCGACCGTCCATGATGATGACGTTTTTCACGCCCTTGTGGATGGCCTCGATGCAGCAGTCTACCTTGGGAATCATACCGCCGGAGATGACGCCCTCTTCATACAACGCCTTGGCCTCGGAGATGGTGATCTCGGGAATCAGCGTGTCGGGATTGTCCTTATCCCGCAGGATGCCGGCGATGTCGGTCATCATAATCAGACGCTCGGCACCCAGCGCACCGGCAATGTAGGCGGGGGCGGGGTCGCCGTTGATGTTGTAGCTGTGACCGTCACGGTCGCTGGCTACGGTGGAGATGACGGGGATGTAGTTCTTCTCCAGCAGGTCGTTGATGGGCTGGGGACGGATCTTGGTGATCTCGCCCACATAGCCCAGACGCTCGTCTTTAATCTTCGCCTCAATCAGGCCACCGTCCATACCGGACAGACCCACGGCGTGACCGCCCTTCTTCTGCAGTAGGGTGACCAAAGACTTGTTCACCTTGCCGGCCAGCACCATCTGCACGATGTCCACCGTTTCCTTGTCGGTGACACGCAGACCGTCCACAAACACGGCCTCTTTGCCGAATTTCTTCATCACGTCGCTGATCTCAGGACCACCGCCGTGCACCAGCACCACCTTGACACCGATGAGCCACAGCAGGGCAATATCTTCCATCACCTGCTGCTTGAGTTCCTCGTTGATCATGGCGTTGCCGCCGTATTTGATGACGACAATCTTGCCGTTATACTGCTTAATGTAGGGCAGAGCTTCGGTCAGCACGCGAGCACGCTGCGCATTGGTAAATACAGTGTTCATACTTGTTCACTCACTTTATGTACGGTAGTCACCGTTGATTTTCACATAGTCGTAGGTCAGGTCGCAACCCCAGGCGGTGGCGGTGGCGTCACCGCTGTTCAGCCCGATGAGGATGTCGATATTCTTCTCCAGCAGAATCTCCTTGGCAATCTCCTCGGAGAAGGGGATGCCTGCGCCGTTTTGGCACACGTTGATGGTGCCCTTGTCGGAGCGGAAGGAGACGTCTACCTTGTTGACGTCCACGTTGGCGCCGCTGTAGCCGATGGCGCACAGCACGCGACCCCAGTTGGCGTCGGCGCCGAACATAGCGGCTTTCAGCAGGCTGGAGCAGATGACGCTCTTGGCCACCGTCTTGGCGGTGGCGGTGTCAGCGGCACCGGTCACGACACACTCCAGCATCTTGGTGGCACCCTCACCGTCGGCGGCAATCTTGCGGCACAGATCGGCGGTGACTGCGTTTAGTGCGGCGCAGAAGGCGGCGTAATCCTCGCTCTCGGCGGTGATCTTCTCGTTGCCGGCCATACCGTTGGCCAGCACCGTCACCATATCGTTGGTGGAGGTGTCGCCGTCCACGCTGACCATATTGAAGCTATCCTGAATGTCGGCGGACAGCGCCTTTTGCAACATCTCAGGGGCGATGGCGCAGTCGGTGGTGATGAATACCAGCATGGTGGCCATATTGGGGTGGATCATACCGCTACCCTTGGCGATACCGCCGATACGGCAGGTCTTGCCGCCGGCGGTAAACTCCACAGCCACTTCTTTTTTGATGGTGTCGGTGGTCATAATGCCCTCGGCGGCGGCATCCGAGCCATCCGCAGAGAGAGAGTCGATCAGGGCAGGGATGCCCGCGGCGATGGGCTCAATATTCAGCGGCTGACCGATGACACCCGTAGAAGCCACCACCACGTCAGCGGGAGAAATCTTAAGGGCATCTGCCAGCAGAGCGCTCATCTTCTCCGCCACCTCAATGCCGTCGGCGTTGCAGGTGTTGGCGTTGCCGCTGTTGCAGATGACCGCCTGGGCTACGCCGTTGGCAATGTGGTTTTTGGTCACGGTCAGGGGGGCACCCTTCACCAGGTTGGTGGTATAGGTGGCGGCTGCGGCGGCGGGCACTTCGCTGACAATCAGCGCCAAGTCTTTTTTGGTACGGTTTTTACGGATGCCGCAGTGGATACCGCCGGCCGTAAATCCTTGGGCGGCACAGACACCGCCTTCAATATGTTTCAGCATAGGAAACCTCTCAAATTACAAGCCCGGTGGTGGGATCCACGCCGAGCAGGATATTCATGTTTTGGATGGCGGCGCCGGAGGCACCCTTGCCCAGGTTATCAAAGCGGGCGGTGAGGAGGATACGCTCGTCGTTACCGTTGACGGTGATCTCCATATCGTCGCGACCGCTGTATGCCGCCGCAGAGAGGAAACCACTTTCGTCTGCCTCAACGCACAGCTTTACCATGGTGCTACCCACATAGGCTTTGCGGTAGGCGGCTTTGATGTCCTCCACGTTACCCTTCACGTCGTTGCCGTGAAGCATGACGGTCACTTCCATGCCGCTGTAAAAATCGCCCACAATGGGGCAGAAAACGGGGTCGTAGGTCAGGCCGCACACCTTAGCCATCTCCGGCAGGTGCTTGTGCTTTTGGGTTAGACCGTACTGGCGGGGAGCATCCAGCAGGGGATCACGTTCCCCCGCCTCGTAGGCGGCGATCATGGGCTTGCCGCCGCCGGAATAGCCGGTGAGGGAGAAGCAGGTCAGTTTGGCGTCGGCATTCAGCACGCCTGCTTTCACCAGAGGTGCCACCAGAGCGACAAAGCCGCTGGCGTGACATCCGGGGTTGGCGATGCGCTTGGACTGCTTAATGGCATCCACGCCTACAATTTCAGGGAAACCGTAGGTCCAGCCGTCCGCCGTGCGGTGGGCGGTGGAGGTGTCGATGATGGCGGTGTGGTCGTTATCCACCAGTCCTACCGCCTCGATGGCGGCGGCGTCCGGCAAGCAGAGAAAGGCGATGTCCGCGGAATTTAGCGCCACACGGCGTGCCTCGGGGTCTTTGCGCAGTTCCTCCGGCAGGGTCAGGATGTCCAGTCCCTCACGGTCGGCCAATCGCTCGCGGATACGCAGGCCGGTGGTGCCGGCACTGCCGTCAATGAAAATCTTCGTCATGCTAATTGCTCCTTCACATAGGAGATTTGTGCCTCCACAGAGGCTACCGAGGTACCACCCTCGCTGATGCGGGTGGCCACGCAGGTGGCAAGGTCGATGGCGTGGTACACGTCCTCGGTGAAGAGGTCACTGTACTCTTTATAGACCTCCAGAGGCAACTCCTCCAGCACCTTGCTTTCGGCGATACAGCGTGCCACCAGCTGACCGGCGATCTTGTAGGCACTGCGGAAGGGCAGACCCTGCTTCACCATCCAGTCGGCCAGGTCGGTGGCGTTGATAAAGCCCTTTTGGGCGGCGGTTTTCATATTTTCAGGGATAGCCGTGAGGGTTTCGATCATACCCACAAACACCTTCAGGCACATCTCCACGGTGTCCACCGCGTCAAAGAGGGCCCCCTTGTCCTCCTGCATATCCTTGTTATAGGCCAGAGGCAGACCCTTGAGGGTGGTGAGCAGCGCCATCAGGTCGCCATAGACGCGACCGGTCTTGCCGCGCACCAGCTCGGCCATATCGGGATTCTTCTTCTGGGGCATGATGGAGGAGCCGGTGGTGTAGGCGTCGGACAGTTGCACAAACTTAAATTCCCAGCTGCTCCACAGGATGATCTCCTCGGAGAAGCGGGACAGGTGCATCATCAGGATGGACAGCGCGCTCATCAGCTCCACCGCATAGTCGCGGTCGGACACGCCGTCCAGGCTGTTGCGGCAGATGTCGGTCATCCCCAGCTTGGCCGCCTCAAAGCGGCGGTCGGTGGGATAGGTGGTGCCGGCCAGGGCACAGCAGCCGATGGGGGAGACGAGGGTACGCTTTTGGCAATCCGCCAAGCGGTCCAGGTCACGGAGCAGCATCATGGCATAGGCCATCAGGTGATGGCCAAAGGTGATGGGCTGGGCGCGTTGCAGGTGGGTGTAGCCGGGCATAATGGTGTCCTTGTACTGCTCTGCCTTGTCGGTCACCGCTTGTACCAGCTCACGAACCAAACCGGTCAAGTCATCGGTTTTCTCCGCCAGATACAGGCGCAGATCCAGCGCCACCTGATCGTTACGGCTGCGGGCGGTGTGTAGCTTTTTACCCACATCTCCCAGTCGCTCAGTGAGCACCTGCTCCACAAACATGTGAATGTCCTCGCAGGTCATATCGAATGCCAGCTTGCCGCTGTCCAGATCGTCCAGAATACCCTGCAGACCGTCGATGAGCGCTTCTGCCTCGCTTTGGGCGATGATGCCCTGGGCACCCAGCATGGCGGCGTGGGCCATGCTGCCGGTGATGTCCTGCTTGTACATCCGGCAGTCAAAGCGGATGGAAGAATTGAAATCGTCTGCAATCTGTGCGGTGTTGCCGTCGGTGACGCCCGCCCACATCTTAGCCATAGTGAAAAACTCCTTTTCGGGGAAATTTGAGGGTAAATGTTACCCTCCCAATAAAACAGGTAATGAGATAGTGGGCAAAACGCCCACTATCTCATAGTGAAAACTTATTTCAATCTGCCCTGCTCGCGGAGAGCCTGCACCTTGGTGGGCAGACCCCACAGGTTGATAAAGCCCTGAGAATCCTTCTGGTCATAGTCGGACTCGTCAAAGGTAGCCAGATTCTCGGAATACAGGGTGTAGGGGGAGGTCATGCCGGCGGGGATGATGTTGCCCTTGTACAGCTTCAGCTTCACGGTGCCGGTGACGTACTTGTTGGACTCGTCAGCGAAAGCGGACAGAGCCTCGCGGACGGGGGAGAACCACTTGCCGTTGTAAATGAGGTCGGCAAAGTCCACCGCCAGCTTCTGCTTCAGGTGCAGGGTGTCCTTGTCCACGGTCAGCATCTCCAACTGCTCGTGAGCAAAGTACAGGATGGTGCCGCCGGGAGTCTCGTACACGCCGCGGTCCTCCATACCCACCAGACGGTTCTCCACGATATCGATGATGCCGATGCCGTTGGCACCGCCAATCTTGTTCAGTTCCTCAATGATCTTAGAAGCCTTCATCTTCTCGCCGTTCAGAGCCACGGGAGCACCCGCCTCAAAGTCGATGGTCACGTAGGTGGGCTTGTCGGGAGCCTGGAAGGGGGAGATACCCATCTCCAGGAAGCCGGGCTTGTCATAGTCGGGCTCGTTGGCGGGATCCTCCAGATCCAGACCCTCGTGAGAGAGGTGCCACAGGTTCTTATCCTTGGAATAGTTGGTCTCGCGGCTGATCTTCAGGGGCACGTTGTGCGCCTCGGCGTAGTCGATCTCCTCGTCACGGGATTTGATATCCCACTCACGCCAGGGGGCGATGATGGCCATGTCAGGAGCAAAGCGCTTGATGGCCAGCTCGAAACGCACTTGGTCGTTGCCCTTGCCGGTGCAGCCGTGGCAGATGGCGTCGGCACCCTCGGCGATGGCAATCTCGGCCAGTGCCTTACCGATGACGGGACGGGCAAAGGCGGTACCCAGCAGATAGGTCTCGTACTTAGCACCCATCTTGAGGGAGGGGATGATGACGTCGTCCACCATCTCGTCGGTCAGCTGGGCTACGATCAGCTTGGAGGCGCCGGTCTTGATGGCCTTCTCCTCCAGACCGTCCAGCTCGTCTGCCTGACCCACGTTGCCGGCCACGGCGATAACCTCACAGTTGTTGTAGTTCTCTTTCAGCCAGGGGATAATGATGGAGGTGTCCAGACCACCGGAGTAGGCCAAAACTACCTTTTTGATGTTTTCTTTGTTCATAGGAAATGCCTCCTTGAAAATATAAATCATTTTGAATAAATATGCGGCAAGCGTGTCGCCGCTTAGCACAACAGAGCCTATTATATATACCTTAACGAAGTTTGTCAAGACTTTTTTAAAAATAACTTGCATAAAATTGCAGAAATTTCGTATTTTATGCATAAATCCATGCATATATTCACGTTTTATACAAAAAACAGGTCTGCGACCATAGCCACAGACCTGTTTTACTTACTTGTTTTCCAAAATAATCAAGAAATCTTCGGGTTTGTTGCAGGCGATTACCTTGTTATCAAAGGTGATATCCAATCGCGCTATCGCCTCTTCTACCTCGGCGTTAAACGCCTCATAGCGCAAGGTGTAGAGGATATTTTCTACCGACTGCTCATACATATCGTTGGTGTTCAGCCGTTCAATGAGGGCGATGGTGGGTGTGGTGCCGTTGGCCATAAATTCGACAATGGTAGGCTTGTTGTATGGCAGGCTGCCAATGGCCTGGACCAACGCCTCGTCCATGGTGATACCGTCGGTTGTCTGGCGGGCGTTTTCCGCCGGTTGACCGGTGTGTAGGACGTAGGCGGCGTTAAAGCCGTTTTGCTGAGAGACGGAGAGGAGCCGTGCCATGTTGTCCATGATCTCTTGATAGGCGGCGCTGTTTTTATCCAGTGCCTTGCCGGTGGTGTCGGTGAGAGGGGTGCTAATCATCTTATAGGATACGTAGTTGTTGGAGAAATACCGCCGCAGTTCCAGTTCATCTACCGCACGGGCACCACCTTTGCCGTACAGGCCATAGAAGAGGGAGCGCTCGTTGAGATAAGCGTTTTGCACGGCATAGATATAGCTGTCGTTGTCAAATCCCAAATCGATAAAGGCGTCTTTTTCCAGAGTGGCTAGGTCTTTGTTCAGCTCCGCTTCGTCTTCGGCCATCCGGGGGATGTCGTATTCCTGCATCATCTGTGCCAATACGATCTGCCGCTTAATGTTATCCTGCGTAGCGCGGACGATATAGTCGGAGAGTAGCAATTTTGCGCCGTCTTTTCCGTAGGGGAATGTCTGTTCCCACGGATTCATACCGTATGCTTCATATTGATACAGTCCTTGGCTGTAATACAGATTTTCAAATTCCAGATACAGGTAGGCCAGATATTGGTTGGTGGTCAGCTCTTTGCCGTTTTCGTAGGTAGCGGCGATAGTGGGGAGGGGTGTCGGCTGAAGGGACGTGGGCTTTTTTGTGTTGTCCGAGGTGGAGTCGCTATCCTTTTTTAGCATGGCTTCCGGCCCACCGGTGAGCCACAGGGCGCTCAAACCCACCGCCAACACGGTTAGGATGGCGATGATGACGATAGGCAGTGTGTGACCGCTTTTTTTCTCTTTTTCATCAAAGGAGGGAGGGGGCGGTGTGGGCTTAGTGACCGGTAAAACCGACTTTTTCTCGGCCGGCATTGCGGGCTCTTTGCGGGGGGTGGGAGGCGTTGAGCTTTCGTCTGCCGGCTTCGGTTGGCGCACCACGAAGGAGGTACCGCAACAAGTGCAAAAAGGGGCCCAATCCTCCGCGCTCATACCGCAGGTGGGACACGTTTTCATAAGGGAAATACCTCCTTTTGATGAGAAAATATATCTCTATCAGTATAGCATTGTTTTTACTCTTTTTCAACAGATTTTCGTCTTTCTCGACACAAAAAAGACCGCCCCTCTTGCGAGGGACGGCCTTAGGCTCTTGCGTCGATTAGGCGTGGGTGTTGTAGGTGGTGCGGTCGGAGTTGCAGTACAGGGTGTGCTGCACGCCGTGCTCATCCTCAAAGATAATATAGGGCAGGATGTCAATCTCGCGATCCTTGTGCTCGTCGCGGATGTTGACGACACGGATGGCATAAGTGACGGTGCCGGCTTCCGCGTTGGTGGTGTAGATGTACTTAGCCTCCACGTTGATCACGCTACCGCCGTTCACGGCATCCAAATTGGACACAGCACCCGTGTTGGAGACCACGGCACCCATGGTGATCAGCTTATAGCCGTTCACGGTGGCGTTGTTGTAGATGGCGGTGGTGCCGTCCATTTCCATACCGTCCACCTTGGCTTCGATCAGCCAGGCCAGGCCATTCACGTCCGCGGAAATGGAGTTGCCAGTAACATTCAGGGGCAGAGTTACCTCACGCTGTTCGCCGCAGGTGTTGCACATCGTATCGAAATCGTTGTCATACGCGTGGGTGTGAGGCTGTTCGCGGACAGCGCCGCAGCTGTTGCAATCTAGGTCGGTATCGTTGTCATAGACGCACTCGTGGGCAGTGTCCACGATGGTCAGGGTGTAGACCTGATCCATGGCAGAGCTGTTCTCGATGGCCCAAGCCGGCTTAACGGGAGGCGCACCGGCAGAGCCCAGGCTACCGCCCAGTTTGGCCTCGATGATGCCGTCGTTGTCGCTATCAACAACCGCCTTTTTGGAGGCGGCACCACTCTCGGAGTTTTTGGCTACGGTGTAGAAGGTGGTTTTTGCCACATCGCCCTCTACCAACAGACCCTTGGTGGCATAGACTGCCTGCAGAGAGTCGTCCTGGAAATAGACGGTCTCACCGGCGGCCACGTATACGACGATGCCTTCGGATTTCACTTTGATGGTGTTTTCTTCGTCACCGGAAATGATATTCATGCTGGCATAGACGGTGCCGGCGGCAGCATCTTTGGTCACGATGGCGATGGTGGCCACGTCACCGATCTTCATAGGCAGGGTCATAATGGGACCATTGTAGATGACACCGTCCACAGAGCCGCCGACATAGTCTTTGCCGTTGATCGAGATGGTGATGGTATAGTCCACATCCTTGTATTTGTGCTCCAGAGCCAAGATGCCGTTCTGCTCGGCGGTCAGGGTGTACCACATGCCGTCGCTACCCGCGGCGATGGAGGGGTTGAGCAGATAGGTGTTCACGCCGCTACCAAACCACTTGTCGTTGGCGTTGATGGGGTTGTCCTGGGTGCCTTCAGCGGCCACAGCCATGGGCATAATGCTCATCAGCATCAGGCAAGCCAGCAGAATACTCAGTGCGCGTTTGACGTTTTTCATAGGGAAAAACCTCCTTTAGTATAGGGTGAGAAGAGCGTCCTTTAACCTCTTCGCGCGATGCATCACTTTAACGCGATGCTATAACAGAGAAAGTATAGCACAGTAAAGTTGCAATTTCAACAGTTTTTGTTCAGCTTGCATTATTTTTTTGCATTTTCACAGAAATAAAGTTGCATATTTGTCAACTATGACAAAAGTAATCGCATGTGTGTTTTTTTTGCGGGTCGTGATAGAAATTGAAAAAACTATTGACTTTCACGTACCGTTATGGTGTACACTGTGTTGTGTGAGGTGATGGACTTGAAGATACGCATTAAAGAATTCGCCGCTTTGACAGGGGTCAGTGTACGCACCCTCCACTACTACGATGAGATCGGCTTGCTTAGTCCCGCTTATGTGGACCGTGCTACCGGCTATCGGTATTACGATGCGCAATCCCTTCTGCGTATGCAGGAGATTCTCTTTTATCGTGAGCTGGATTTTTCTTTGCAGCGCATAAGAGAGTTGCTCTCCTCCCCATATTACAGTAGGGAAACGATGCTGGCCGAGCAAAAACAGCTGCTTATTCTCAAAAAGGAACGTTTGGAGCGGCTGATTGCCGCCATTGACAGCGCCGCGAAAGGAGAAAACGTTATGACCGCTTTTGATAATCGTGATTTTGAGCAATATCGGGAGGAGGCCGCCGCCCGATGGGGTGATACTGCCGCCTATCGGGAGTATGAGAAGAAAACCGCCTCTGCTACTGCCGCCGATGAGAAAGATCTCACCGCCCAAATGGATGGGTTGATGGCGCAGTTTGCCACCTGTATGCAGGCAGGCTCTACCCCCGACTCCGCCGCCGCTCAGGCTTTGGTGAAGGCTTTGCAGGAGCATATCACCGCTCATTATTACCATTGTACCGACGAGATTTTGTTTGGCCTTGGTCAGATGTATGTGGCAGACGACCGCTTCCGTGCCAATATTGATCGCCACGCCGCCGGCACCGCCGCCTTTATCTGTGCCGCCATCGAAAC
Source organism: Acutalibacteraceae bacterium (assembly GCA_045588425.1). GTDB lineage: Bacteria > Bacillota > Clostridia > Oscillospirales > Acutalibacteraceae > UBA5905. The sequence goes on along the minus strand of JAZNED010000076.1, from coordinate 10,430 downwards.
CTACTGTCGCCAATAATTTTGGCAACAAAAAACACCCTATGGCGTTTGCCATAGGGTGTTTTACTTTATCAATCAATCGGCTTCATTGTGGGGAAATTCGGGTGCTATCCCCAAATAAGTTCCTATAGGTTCCTATAAGTCTCTATTTCGAGCGCATTTTAAGACCGCAAGGTTCTATAAGTCTCTATAAGTTCCTACTAAGTAAATAAATTTGGCTTAAGGTGTGGTTTAAGTTGGCGTAAAATGATAAGATAAAGACTCATAATGCTTATATAATCATCATGATTAATAAGAGTCTTATATAAAGAAAAAGAGTCATAAGGATTTTATAAGAATCGTTATAACTCATGAAGATTGCTGAAATATTGAGATTATTATTGATTTATGGTATAATGTAATTAATTCGTTATGCTGAAATTTGTGATTGAATTATATGAAAAAGAGCAAAAAGCAACCGTCGGTTGACACATTGAAAGCTCTCGGTTGGTGGTGTGCAAGCGTGATTTAAAGTATACTGAAGGTACAATAAGAGTCACGAACTTATAAGTTTTCAAACGAGGTGGTTTTATGATTTTAGCAGATAAGGTTATCAAATTACGAAAAAAGAACGGTTGGTCGCAAGAGGAACTCGCTGACAAGATGAATGTTTCACGGCAAGCCGTTTCAAAGTGGGAAAGCGCACAAACTATCCCCGACTTAGAAAAGATATTGCAACTCTCCTTGCTTTTCGGAGTTACTACCGATTATCTTTTGAAAGACGAAATTGAGGTCGAAGAATTAACCAATGATACTTCTTTGGATACAACCATAAAAAGAATCTCGATAGAAGAAGCAAATGCATATATCGAGCAAAGGAAGAAAGCCTCATGGCGCATCGCTCTTGCCACCTTCTTGTGTATTCTTTCTCCAATCACAATTATGGTATTAAGCATCTTATCAGGGTTGCCAAATCCAATTATAACAGAAACCACGGCAGGCTCGGTGGGATTAACCGTTCTCTTTGCCTTTATTCTTTGTGCCGTTCCAATCTACGTTTATTGTGGCTTCAAGAATCAGCCCTATGCTTTTCTTGACAAGAATATTCCCTTTGAACTTGAATATGGAGTGAAAGGGTTAGTAACAGAAAAGAAAAACGCTTTCAGACCGACCTATGTTGCATATAACATCATCGCAACATGCTTGTGTATTTTCTCTGTCGTTCCTTTGGTAATTCTATCTTTTGCAGAGAATGAGATACTTATTGCGGCGGCACTTGCTTTGCTTATGGTTATTGTAGGCATAGGCGCAGGAATGTTTATCGTGGCGGGAACACAAAACGCAAGTATGCATAAGCTCTTGAAAGAAGGAGAATTTACGGAGAAAGAGAAAAACAGAACGAGCATAAAAGAGGTTGTTGGATTCTGCTATTGGGGTGTTTTGACCGCAATCTATCTTGCGGTAACCTTCCTCACAAATCATTGGCATCTAACTTGGATTATCTTTGCAGTAGGAGGTATCCTGTTCCCGATAGTGATGTGTATTTGCAATCTTATTGCCGATAAGAAAAATAAGAATTAAAACAAATCCCCAATTTGATTGTCTGTTTTAATATAACTCACATAAAAACACCCTATGACTTTTTACGGTCATAGGGTGTCTTCATTTTTTCATTTGTCGTAAATGTGTCGTAAATCGGTTTTGATAGAGTTTCAAAAACCCTGTAATACCGCTATTTTACGGCACTTTCTTAATCCAAAGGCTTCATGGTCGGGAACAGGATAACCTCGCGGATGGTGTCGGCGCCGGTGAGCAGCATCACGCAACGGTCGATGCCCATGCCCATGCCGCCCGTGGGAGGCATACCGTACTCCAGGGCGTTGAGGAAATCCTCGTCCAGCATTTCGGTCTCGTCGTCGCCGCGCTCCCGCTGCTCCGCCTGCTTGATAAAGCGCTCACGCTGATCGATGGGATCGTTCAGCTCGGAATAGGCGTTGGCCAGCTCGCTGTGGCACACGAACAGTTCGAAGCGCTCGGTGACGCGGGGATCCACGGGGGACTTTTTGGTCAGGGGAGAAACCTCCACGGGGTACATGGTGATGAAGGTGGGCTGGATCAGCTTCTCCTCTACGCGCTGGTCGAAGCAGGCGTACAGCGCATTACCCCAAGTAGGCTCGGCAGCCTCGGACAGCTCCACGCCGATGGCCTTGGCGGCGGCTACCGCTTCCGCATCGTCGGTAATGGCACCAAAGTCGATGCCCACATACTCCTTAACGGCCTCCACCATGGTCAGACGGCGCCAGCCGGGGGTCAAGTCGATCTTCTCGCCCAGCCACTCCACTTCGTAGGTGCCCAGAATCTCCTTGGCAGCGCCGGAGAGGATACCCTCGGCGATGTCCATCATATCGTGGAAGTCGGCGTAAGCCTCATACAGCTCCACGGTGGTGAATTCGGGGTTGTGCTTGGGGTCCATACCCTCGTTGCGGAAGATACGGCCGATCTCGTACACGCGATCCATACCGCCCACGATCAGACGCTTCAGCGGCAGCTCGGTGGCGATACGCATATACATATCCAAATCCAGGGTGTTGTGGTGGGTGATGAAGGGACGGGCAGCGGCACCGCCGGCGATGGTGTTGAGCACAGGGGTCTCCACCTCGATGTAGCGGCGGTCATCCAGATACTTACGCATGTACTTGATGAACTGGCTGCGGATGATGAAGTTGCGCTTCACCTCGGGATTGACGATCAGGTCCACGTAGCGCTGACGGAAACGAGTGTCGGTGTCCTTCAGGCCGTGATACTTCTCAGGCAGGGGACGCAGAGACTTGCTCAGCAGTTTGATGCCGGTGGCGTGGATGGAGATTTCGCCCATCTTGGTGCGGAATACCCAGCCGGTGAGACCGATGATGTCACCGATATCCCACTTTTTAAAGCCGGCGTAGACCTCTTCGCCCACGTCGTTGCGGCTGACGTACACCTGCATACGGCCGGTGGCATCGTGCAGGTCGATAAAGCTGGCCTTACCCATAATGCGGCGGCTCATCATACGGCCGGCCACAGACACCTCGATGGGGGTGGCGGGCTCAAAGCCCACGCCCTCTTCGGGAGCGCCGTGCTCGGCGATATAAGCGGCCTCAACAGCCTCGAAATTCTGACGAATCTCGCTGTTGAGAGCGGTCACGTTGTACTTGGTAATCTCATAGGGGTTCTGACCCGCCTCACAGAGAGCGGCCAGCTTGTCTAAACGAACCTGTACCAGCTCATTGACCTGCTGTTCCGTCATAGGGGCGGTGTCGGGAGAGTTTACTTGATTGCTCATTCAGGGCACTTCCTTTCAAAGGGTTACAGGCGGCAAAGATTACTTGCTGATTTCCACCACGGTGTAGATGATGGTGGTGCCGTTGGGCAGGATAGCCTCGCCCTTTTCGCCCACCTTCAGACCCATCAGAGCCTTGCCCACGGGGGACTCGTCAGAGATCTTGCCGTTGAAGGGATCCGCCTCGGTGGCGCCGGAGATGGTGTAGGTGTATTTCTTACCCTTCTTATCCTTAATAACAACCTTGGAGCCGATGTGCACGTGCTCATTGCTCATTTCGGACTCATCCTGGATGCGGGCGTGTTTGAGCTGTGTTTCCAGCTCGGCAATGCGGGCTTCCAGTTTGCCCTGGTCGTTCATGGCCTCGTCGTATTCAGCGTTTTCGGACAAGTCGCCAAAGCCGCGGGCAACGCGGATTTTCTCGGCGGCCTGATCACGGCCCTCGGTCTTGAGGTATTCCAGTTCTTCTACGAGCAGCTTATAGCCCTCGCTGGACATAATAACTTCTTTCATATCTGTCACTCACCTTTCGGAGTATTCGTTCAGGAGCCTACTGCCCCATTACAACCCATATATTATACCATTATTTTATGGCTTGTCAAGCCCGAAAGTGTTTCCTTGATCCCCCTCTTGCAATTTTCCTTTATCACTGTTATAATATAATGGATAATGCACTGAACACGAAAGGAATTCCAAATTTATGTCTGAACAAATCCTCAGCTTTGCCGATTTGGGGCTGAGCGAACCCACCCTGCGCGCGGTGCAGGCCATGGGCTTTGCCGAGCCGACCCCCATTCAGAGAGAGACCATCCCGTTGGTGATGGACGGCCGCGACATCATCGCCAAGGCGCCAACCGGCACCGGCAAGACCTGTGCCTTCGGCATCCCGCTGATCGAGTGCCTCAATCCCGATATGAAGGATCTGCAGGCGTTGGTGCTGTGTCCCACCCGCGAGCTGTGCGAGCAGATCGCCGCCGACCTGCGGGCGCTGGTACGCTTTAACCCCGCCATCCGCATCGCCTCTATCTATGGCGGCGCCAATATGAACAAGCAGGTGGAGGCGCTGAAGAAGAATCCCCACATTGTGGTGGCCACCCCCGGTCGTCTGCTGGATCACATGTCCCGCGGCAACGTGTGGCTGGGCAACCTCTACACCGCTGTGCTGGACGAGGCGGACGAGATGCTGAAGATGGGCTTTATCAAGGACGTCCGCCGCATCCTCAACGCCACCCCCGGTGACACCCAGGTGGTGATGTTCTCCGCCACCATCTCCCGTGAGGTGATGGACGTGGCGTGGGAGTATCAGCACGACGCGGTGGAGATTCAGGTGGCTTCTAAGGGCGATTCTCGTCCCAAGATTGACCAGTACCTCATTCACTCCTCCGGTTCTCAGCGTATGGAGGATATGCTGGACATCATCAAACAAGAGGACTACCATCGCGTGATTGTGTTCGCCAATATGAAGGTGTCGGTCAAACAGCTTACCGAGCGCCTGCAGCGCCGTCACGGCTCGGTGGATTGCCTTCACGGCGATATGCCCCAGTCCCTGCGCAATAAGGTGATGCAGAAGTTCCGTGAGAACAAACTGGAGATGCTGATTTGCACCGACGTAGCCGCCCGCGGTATCGACGTGGAGGACGTGGAGGCGGTGTTCAACTACGATATCCCCGACGAAAACGAGTATTACCTCCACCGCATCGGTCGTACCGGCCGTGCCAAGCGGCAGGGCGCCGCCTACACCTTTATGACCAAGCAGGACAAGTACCGCATGCGTGATATTCTCAAATACACCAAGTCGGACGCCACCTTCATGGCTTTCGACGACGACCGTCGCCTGCGTCCTGCCGCCGAGCTGGCTGATGAAGCAGAGGATGCGAATGCCTAATATATACCATTTATGTATAATACTCTCCGCAACGCCGATCTTTTGGTCGGCGTTGCTTTTTCTTTGGTGCCCGCGTTGCTTGCGGAGGATCCTCGCATCGCCACCAAACAACGACATAACCTCAAAACATTCAGGGACATGGTGACGGTACTCTCACGCCAAACAAAATCAAATGGCATTTTCGCTCTTTTTCTATATTCATACGCTAGAAAGTAAAAACATACACACAAAAGTCGCGAAATCGCCGATTTTATCCCAAAAATCTGCCCGTACAGGGGCGTTTTGGCCCAAATGGGGGTACCTATTTCGGCTGGTTGCACAAAATTTTCGCATTTTTCAAAAAATGACGAATTTATTACCATTTATGTCAAAAAATGGCATTTTTAACTGCAAAATCCTCGATTTTTGGGATTGTAAGCGCTTTTTTCTTTGCAAAACCGACAAAAACACCATCATTTTGTCGGATTTCTCTGTCACCGCCATCACGAAAAACGGAGCAGGAGAGGATAAGCCTCCGCGGGGGCAAAAGTCGTCTTTCTTTGTATATTCTGCACAAAAACAACCCCCTTCGGTTTGGTTGACAGCACCAACTTGTTTGAGTATAATAGGCCAAGTACCGGATTTGAACCCCAATTAGATGGGTGGAGCGTACGGTTGTCAAAACCCCCTCCCCCGGGGTGACGCGTGGGACGCATAAGCCGACGGCTTGTGCGCCACACTATATACATCTATACATGGTAACGTCACCTCAGAAAGGAAGAGAAGATGGAACGAATGAAGAAATTTGTCGCCGCTGTGTGGAACGGTCTGCACGGCAAGGCGATGGGTCGGGCACTGGCCGCCGTGCTGATGTGTACGGTGACCCTGTCCGTGCTGATGGGCGTTTCCGCCCACACTCGTGTGTACACGGTGCAGGATGGTGACGTCACCCGCGTGGTGGTCACCATGTCCGACACCCCTTATCTCACCTTTGACGGCTACGACACCGTATGGGTGGACGTCGCCACAGAGGAGACCGAAGAAGAGGTGGAGGAAGACACCGGCTTGTCCGTGGAGGTGTTTGCCGACGGGCAGTCCACGCTGGTGTATTTGCCCGAGGAGGGTGCCACCGTGTCGGATGTTATTGATCAGGCGGGTATCACCGTGGGTGAACTGGATCAGGTCAACGTGGATAAGGATGTCCCCGCCACCGACGGCATGTTGGTGCAGGTGGATCGTGTGGAGTACGAGGAGTACACCGTCACCGAAACCATTTCCTACGGCACCAAGTACCATTATTCCAGCGTGCTAAAGCCCGGAAAGACCAAAGTGGATCGTTCCGGTCGCAACGGCGAGAAGCAGATCACCTATCGCAAGAGCTACGTCAACGGCGAATTGGTGAAGGAGGAGAAGGTAGGGGAGGTCACCACCAAAAAGGCGGTGGATAAGATCATCCTGAAGGGTTCCTCTTACGGCACCCCCATCTCCAAGACCCCCTCCGGCGTGAACATTTATCTAGATGAGAAGAATCAGCCCGTCAATTACTCCCGTGTGATTTACGGTAGCTGCACCGCTTATCACGGCGACGCCGCCACTTCCACCGGTCGTAAGCCCGGTGTTGGCGTGGTGGCTGTGGACCCCCGCGAGATTCCCTACGGCAGTATCCTGTGGATTGCTTCTCCCGATGGCAGCTTTGTCTATGGCTATGCCGTGGCCGGCGACACCGGCGGATTTATCCACAACAGCAACACGGTGGTGGACCTGTACATGGATTCGGTGGTGGAGATGAACACCTTTGGCCGCCGCAATCTGAACGTGTACGTCATCAAAGAAGGCAACGGTAAATAATCCTCTAAAAACCCAAACGCAGACGGCAAAAGCCGTCTGCGTTTTTGTTTACAAATTGTTCCTTTACTTTTCTCCTGAAACTTGCTATACTGGTCGAAATGTGTCGCGAAAGAAGATGTTAAATGTGCTTTGGAATAGGATGTGGGAGTTTTTAGAGGTGCGTGCCCAGCCGCCTGTTGTGGGCGGATGGTTTCACCTGCTGTCGTGGGTGGTTGCCATCGGGGTTGGCATTTTGCTCTGCCGCCTGCTGAAAGACGGTGAAAAATACGCTCCTCGTGTGGTGGTACCCGTCGCTGTGCTGGTGATCCTGCTGGAGGTTTATAAGATTTTCCACTTCGGCATGATTCAGGGTAAGGGGACCTTTGCCTTCCCGTGGCAATATTTTCCCTTCCAGTTTTGCTCCACTCCCATGTTCGTGGGTCTGCTGACTGCATTCTTCCCCAAGGGGCGGGTGCGGGACAGTCTGTACGCTTATCTCGCTACTTTTGCGGTGTTTGCCGGTCTGTGCGTGATGATTTACCCCGGTCAGGTATTCGTCCCCACCGTGGGTATCAATGTCCAAACGATGGTGTGCCACGGTTCGATGATCACCGTGGGCATCTATCTGTTTGGTAGCGGTTGTGTCAAGCTGGAGCACAAGACGGTGCTCAAAGCGTTGCCCGTCTTTGTTGTGACGGTGTTGATGGCCATCGGCCTTAACGAATGGGCGCATCACGCCGGTTTGACACCGGAGTTTAATATGTTCTATTTCAGCCCTTACGGCGAGCCGTTTTTGGTGCTGTATGCCGATGTTCAGCGTGCTTTGGGCGTATCCAATCCGTTGAATTTGGTCATCTACGTGGCAGGTTTCACTCTGGCAGCTTACGTGATTTTGTTCATCGCCATGGGTATCCGGCATCTTGTCGTCCGCTTTGCCTCCAAAAAATCTAAGTTATAAGAAAACCGCCTCCTCTATACAGGGGGGCGGTTTTTAATCTTCATCCGGTATGTAGTGCATAATATCGCCCACGTCACATAGAAGAATCCTACAGAATATCTCGATAGTGTGGGTGCTGACGCTTTCGTTTCGCTTTAATCGTGTAATCTGTGCGGGGCTGATGTGATATTTCTTAATCAGTGCGTATTGAGAGACGTTTTTTTCTTTCATCACGTTCCATAGGTTATCGTAGGAGATCATCCCGCTCACCTTCTTTCTCTCTTGACATCATAACCGAATATGGTGTATATTCATATTAACCAATATCGGTTAATGTTTTGCGAAAGGTGTTGCGTGTTTTGAAAAAATTGTTTTCTGTTTTGCTTTCGGTAATATTTGTTTTGACTTTGTTGCCCATGAGCAATGTGTCAACCGCTTTGGCACAAGAGGAAGAAATTATCGTTAATGTTAAAGATTTCGGCGCTGTAGGCGATGGAATAACCAACGATAGAGGCGCCATTATGGCGGCGTTCAGCCATGCGATTACGAATTACACCGCTAAAAGTATACCGGCGACTGTGTATTTTCCGGAAGGAGAATATGGTTTGTTGAGAGGCGGTATGTATTTCAACATTCCTTATGGCGGCGGCAATCTAACCATACGAGGCGATGGCGCGGATAAATCCACCATTGTTTATTTGGAGGAGTGGGTCAATAGCGGCTCTTGGGTGGCTATTCGTCTGCAATTACCTGGAGAGCCCGCGTCTGTGGATGACTATATGCACGATATCACCATTCGGGATTTGGGCGTCTACGATTCCAACCCGGATAAACACGCTTGGCATGTGGATAAGGGCGATCCCGGCACGGAAGAAACGCATGGTTTCAACATTCAGCATTGTGTGCGTGCTACGATCAAGAATTGCAAAATTGATAGCGTGGGCGACGAGGCTCTCGATATGTCTGATTGCATCGATTCCGAGATGCGGGACAATCTGGTGGTAAACAGTCCCGGTGCGGGTAGTGCCGGCGGCGGCATTTCGGTTGGCGATGGTTGCAAAAACGTTCGGGTGACGAACAATACGATCCTCGGCAGCATTGATAATCCCAACAAAACCAACTGGGCCATCGCGATTGAAGCGTTGGCTGGACATATCGAAGATATCGTTGTTGAGAACAACGTGATTGCAGGCATCCACGGATACGGTATCAATATTGGCGCTCCGGCCGGCACCGTTAGCAAAGTATCTGTGCAAAACAACACCATTTCCGATTGCCGCGACGGCGGAGTTCGCCTGTCGGGTTCGGGACAGACCAATGATGTACATCTGTTGAACAACACCATTCGAAACAGCGCCTATGGTATCTATTTGGAAGGTAGCAACAAGGATGGAACGATAATCGACAACTGTACAATCGATACGCTTTCCAGTCATGGCGTGAGAATTGACGCCACCAGTTCCAATGACACGCTCGTTCGCAATTCGGTCATTCGCAACGTGCGAAATCGTGCGGTGTACAATGCCGGTACCAATACTAAGATTGATCATGTGCTAATTGATGGTGTAGGCCTAAAAGGAGGCGTTACCGCCGGAGCGATTACACAATATGCACCCAGTGGTACTACTACCAGTTCTTCTGAGGTGTCCAACACAGTAATTTTGAATTGTCAAAACAAGTATGGTACTCAAGGCGTGCAGCGCATTATCAACACATGGATTGAACAAGCCGAGGTTTCCGGATACGTTAGTGCATCGGGAGCTGAATTGATCGAAAATTGCAAGTTCAATCGCATAATTAATGCTAAAAATGGTTGCACCATCGATGGCTTGATTTTTGATGCAGAGTCGGAGCTGGGCACCTATGCGCTGTATATGAACAACATGAAAAATTCCACCGTTACTAATTGCGTTTTTGTGGTTCCGTCGAGACAAGCGATTCGTGAAAATGGTACGGCTGACAACAACATTATCACCAACAATGTCACCATCGGCGGTGGAGGCATTCGTGTTATCGGCGCCAACACCATTGCCACCGGCAACGCTACCGGCACGGTCGCTGCCACTGAGCAGTTCCGTTATCGCGTGGTAGACGGCAAGGTGACCATCCTCGAATGGCTGGACAAAACGGCAACGGAGGTGACTATCCCCGCCGCCATTGAGGAGTATCCTGTGGTTGGCATCGACGCTTGGGCATTTGCTTTGTGCGCGGATCTGACCACCATCACTATTCCGAACAGCATCGCGGTCATCGGTGCCAACGCATTTTATATGTGCGACGCACTGGTTAATGTAAACTATTCCGGCAGTAAGGCGGATTGGGATGCGATTGCCATTGGTGAGAACAATGACGCCTTAGTTGCCGCTTGGTATAACGCTGCTGCCTTGTATTCCGATACGGTGCGCCACAGCGTGATGGATACCGATAACGGAAACGGTTTGGCGTTCCGTTTCGAGCTGCATGCTTCCGGTGTCAAGACGGTTAGCGGCACCCGAGTGAGCCTTGCT
>JAZNED010000075.1:0-17558 GCA_045588425.1 Acutalibacteraceae bacterium | reverse complement strand
GTATATCCACTGAGGCGCCGTGCTGATGGCGCAAAGCGTCGATGCATTTCAGCAAACTCTCTTTTCGGTTGTAAGTCACCACCACCGCCACCACGCACATACCGTCACGCCCTTTCTTTTCGTTATAGATTGCCCGCGATGGTAATACGTATGCGTGAGAGGGAGCGAAAAATTATCGCCAGCGCCAATGTTCGCGCACAATATAGAGCAGCCCCCTCTGACGAGGGGGCTGTCTTTTTTTACGCCGTAAAAATGACAGGGGGAGAGATAACAAACCCTTGCTGTTGGATTCCTATCCATCTCTCCCTCCGTCACCGCTTCGCCGTGCCACCTTCCTCATCAGAGGGAGGTTTTCAATGCACCGCTTCTATTTCATTACCCTTTCGCTTTTTCGGCGAAGGTGTTGTTGACCACCTTGTCGTAATCGGCGGTTTTGGTGAGTTCGCCCGCCTGGGTCATCACGGTCTGCAGACGGTTGAAACTATCCTCGCTCATGACGGGGTCGGCATTCCACGCGTCAATGGCACGATAGGAGGCCACCGAGGCGGTGAGCAACTCGAGGGAGGTGTCGGGGAAGAACTCCGCCACCGCCTGCGCCACCTCGGCGTCGGTGTGGGCAGCCACCCACTGTTGCCCCTTATATACCGCGTTGGTAAACCGCTGGATGAGGTCACCGTTTTCCTCAATATAACTCTTTTTGGCAAAGTAGGCGGTGTAGGGAATATCCCCCGACGCCTCGCCCACCGAGGCGACGATATATCCCTTGCCCTCCTGCTGCAGCATGGATGCCGTGGGCTCAAAGGCGGTGACGTAATCCCCCGTACCGCCGGTGAAGGCCGCCGTCATCATAGAAAATTGCACGCTGTTGTCCAACGTGGTATCGACATAAGGATCGATGCCGTTCTGCCGCAAAACGTATTCCAGCGCCATATACGGCACGCCACCCTTGCGACCGGGCAGGATAGTTTTCCCCTTGACCTTATCCCACGTGAAGTCATCGTCCGGCTCGCGGGCAACAAGGAAAGAGCCGTCACGCTGAGTGATCTGGGCAAACACCTGCGTATAGTCCTTCTTACCCTCATTGTAGACGTAAATGGAGGCCTCCGGGCCGGCGAAGCCCACGTCGATATTCCCCGACAGCACCGCCGCCATCACCGCGTCGGCACCCTGTCCGTTGGACAGTTCGATCTCAATACCTTCCTCCTCGAAAAAGCCCAGCGCAATCGCCGCATACTGGGGAGCATAGAAAATGGAATGTGTGACCTCGCAGACACGTACCTTGGTAAGGCCATCCTCCTTTTTCCCGCAACCCACACAGCCAACCAACAATACCACCGCCATCAGCAGAGAGCACACTCTGCACCATCGTTTGTTCAATGGATTCACCCTTTCACAGTTATGTGTGACCGAATCGTTTATTGATAAGTTTTTGTGCCAGCGCCACGCTCTCATAGAGCAGTGCCGCCGTCACCGCCAAGATGATGACCGACGCCATCACCAAGTCCATACGGAACACCTGACCGCCGTAGACGATCAGGTAACCAAGCCCTGCACGGGATACCAAGAACTCCCCTGCTATGACCCCCACCAAGGAAAGACCGATGTTGACCTTCAGCGAGTCGAAAAGGGTGGGGACATTGTAGGGAAAGACCACCTTGCGGAAAATCTGTCCCTTGGTGGCGCCGAAGGTATAGGCCATCCGCAGAGCGCCCGCGTCGGTATCGCGGAAGCCACTGAGCATCTCCAACACCGTCACCACCAGAGAAATCGCCAACGCCATAAAGACGATGGCGCGGGTGCCGGCGCCTGCCAAAATGATAATCACCGGTCCCAAGGCGATCTTAGGCAGGCTGTTGAGCACCACCAAATAGGGCTCGCTGACCCGCGCCACAAAAGGACTCCACCAGAGGACGATCGCCAACAGGACACCTGCCGCCGCACCCAGCAGAAAGCCCGCCAACGTCTCCCCTACCGTCACCCAAATGTGGTGCCAAAGGTTATTCTCGCCCATAGATAAATAGGTACGCAAAATGCGGGAGGGTTGGCTGAAAATGAAGCTGTCGATGACCTCCCATTCAGCCGCCACCTCCCACGCCAGCAGAAAGAACGCCAAAAAGCCCCACCGACACAGGCGAACGGTCCGGTTACGGCGTCGATTCTGCCGCAGGTAGAGTGCTCTCTCCACCGAGAGCGGAGGCTGAATCGTCTGCTTCATACATCCCCAATTCCTTCCATATATGATTGAAATAGGAGCCGAAGGCGGGGCAGGAGCGACACCGCAGAGGGGTGCGCTCAGGCAGGTCGAAGCGAATGGGCAGTTCCTCGCGGATGGTGGCGGGACGATCGGACAAAATCAACACCTTATCCCCCATACAGATGCTCTCGGGGATATCGTGGGTCACCATCAGCGCCGTCACCCGCTCCTGACGGATGATGCGGTAAACATCCTCTGTTACCTCCAAGCGAGTCTGGTAATCCAACGCGGAAAATGCCTCGTCCAAGAGAAGAATGTCCGGTGACACCGCCAAGGTGCGAATCAGCGCCACCCGCTGGCGCATACCGCCCGACAACTGCGAGGGGTGACGGTCGGCAAACTCTGCCAGACCGTAAGTTTCCAACAAGCGGTCGGCGTGGGCACAGGCGGCGGGGGTAAGCCGGCGGCGAATCTCTAAGCCGAACAGCACGTTTTGCCGCACGGTGCGCCACTCCAGCAGATTATCCTGCTGCAACATATAGCCGATGTGCGGACACGGACCGGACACGGTCTGCCCCGCCACCTGCACCCGCCCTGCCGTAGGAGACAGCGTACCGGCAATGATGGACAAAAGGGTAGATTTTCCACAGCCGCTGGGACCAACCAGACTGTAAAAATCCCCCTGCTCCATCGAAAACGAGATATCCTGCAACGCCACCGTTTCCCCCTGCGGGGTTTGATAGGCTTTGCGAATCCCCTCCACGCTCAAAACCGTCACACCGACCACCCTTTCTGCCCGTTTTCGAACTCCTGCTACCACTATATGCACACCGCCGTGGGTGGTGCGGGGACAAAATCCAAAAAAGCAATCCCGATTTTTGGGATTTTATCCTTGACAATCCGAGAAGGTATAGTGTAATATAGTATCTGGTGGTATTTAGGGATTTTTTACTATTTACCATCGGTTCGTTAAGGTTTTTATGGCGACCCCGTGGGGGTAAACGCTTTTTTGTGAGGACAAACGTGTCCGTTTTTTGAAAAATTGAAAAAGTAACCCCAATCGGGTGCGCCTTACCGTGACAAATTTTGTAAGAAAGTTGAGGTGTATCCCATGGTAACGATGAACGCGTTTCTGTTAGCGGCCATCACCCCCCTCACCTATGGCGTGGGCGGCGGCGCATTGGTCGTTGGCGCGTTGGTAGCCGGCGTTATCGCCTATCGAGCCGGCATCAAGCACCGTCAGAAGGTAGCCGAGGCCGCCATCGGCTCTGCTGAGGCCGAGGCCGAGCGCATCCTCAAAGATGCCCACGAAAAGGCCGAAGCCAGCCGCAAAGAAGCCGTGGTCAAGGCTAAAGACGAGATCTACCGTCTGCGCAGCGAGTCGGAGAAGGAGATCAAAGAGCGTCGCGCTGAGGTACAGCGCCAGGAAAACCGTCTGCACCAGAAAGAGGAATCTCTGGACCGCAAGATGGAAAACTATGAGAAAAAAGAGGAAAAACTGGCTGAGCGTGTTAAAGATGTGGAGACCCGCATGGCCGACGTCGAAGCCCTCAAGAAGAGCCAGTACGAGCTGTTGGAGCGCCTGAGCGGCTTCTCTAAGGAGCAGGCGAAGGAATACTTGCTCAACAGCCTGAGCCAGGAGCTGGAGCACGAGAAGGCGGTCAAGATGGCCGAGTTTGAGGCTCAGCTCAAGAACGACGCCGACCAGCGCGCCCGCAACCTGATCTCCCACGCCATCCAGCGTGTGGCCGCCGATCAGGTGGCCGAGACCACCGTGTCTGTGGTGGCTCTGCCCAACGACGAGATGAAGGGCCGTATCATCGGTCGCGAAGGCCGCAACATCCGCGCCATCGAGACCCTGACCGGCATCGACCTGATCATCGACGACACCCCCGAAGCCATCACCCTGTCCGGCTTCGACCCCGTCCGCCGCGAGATCGCCCGCATCGCCATGGAGCGTCTGGTGGCCGACGGCCGTATCCATCCCGCCCGCATCGAGGAGATGGTGAACAAGGCTCGCCGCGAGGTAGAGACCACCATCAAGGCAGAGGGCGAGCGCGCCATCCTGGAGACCGGTCTGCGCGGTATCAACCCCGAGATCGTCAAGCTGCTGGGTCGTCTGCGCTATCGTACCAGTTACGGCCAGAACGTGCTGCAGCACTCTATGGAGGTCGCCTTCCTGTCCGGTATCATGGCCAGCGAGCTGGGTATTGACCCCGAGATCGCCCGCCGTGCCGGTCTGCTGCACGATATCGGTAAGTCTGTGGACCATCAGGTGGAGGGTAGCCACATCGAGATCGGTGTGGACATCGCCCGTAAGTTTAAGGAGAGCGAAGCCGTCGTGCACGCCATTCAGGCCCACCACGGCGACGTGGAGGCTCAGACCGTGGTTGCTTGCCTGGTACAGGCTGCCGATGCCATCTCCGCCGCCCGTCCCGGTGCTCGCCGCGAGAACCTGGAGAACTACATTAAGCGTCTGGAGAAGCTGGAGGAGATCGCCAACAGCTTTGAGGGCGTAGAGAACTCCTTTGCCATCCAGGCCGGTCGCGAGGTGCGCATCATCGTGCGTCCCGACAAGGTCAACGACGACCAGATGATCATCCTGGCCCGCGAGATCGCCAAGAAGATCGAGGGCAACATGGATTACCCCGGTCAGATCAAGGTCAACCTCATCCGCGAGAACCGCGCCGTGGACTACGCGAAATAATGAGCATAAGAAAAGCCGACCAACGAAATGTTGGTCGGCTTTTTTGTGCGGTTTTATTCCTCATACTTCTCCGACTGCAGGCGGAACATCTCGGCGTATTTTCCCTCTTGCTCCAACAAGGCTTCGTGACTGCCCTGTTCCACCAACGCACCCTTTTCGAACATATAGATCGTGTCAGCGATACGGGTGGTGGACAGGCGGTGGGAGATAAACACCACCGTCTTATCCTGGGTGTGGTGCAGGATGGATTGGTTGAGTTGATACTCCGCCATAGGATCCAGCGCCGAAGAAGGCTCGTCCATAATCACGATGGGATAGTCCGCCGCAAACACACGGGCAATCGCCACCTTCTGTGCCTCGCCGCCGGAGAGGTTAGTGCCATCCTCACGGAATTCGCGGGTCAGATGGGTGTCGATGCCGTCGGGCAGAGTTTCCAATTTAGCGGTAAAATCTGACTTATCCAGTGCAGACAGTACCGTCTCACGGTGAGCGGTCTCATCGTACTCGCCGTTCATCACATTATGAGCGATGGAGGTAGCAAACAGCCGATAATCCTGAAACACCGTGCCAATCTGTTGACGATAGGCGGCAGGATCGTACTCACGGATGTCCACGCCGTTATACAGAATCACACCCTCTGTAGGATCGTACAAGCGCATCATCAACTTGATGAGGGTGGTCTTGCCCGCGCCATTGTAGCCTACGATGGCCACCTTATCACCGGCGCGAATAGTGAGGTTCACGTTCCGTAATGCCTCACGGCATTCATTAGAGGAGGGATCCTCACGGAAACGGTACTTGGGGTGGGCGGAGAACTCATAGGAGAAACTCACGTTCCGCAGTTCCAAGCTCTCAAAAGGCGGCAGGTCGGTCTTTTCGCCCGTCACACGCGGCTCGAAGTGCAAGAACTCACGCCACTTTTCAATATACAACGAATGGTTGGGAAAATTGATGATGCGACGCACCAGACCCAGCAGATGCCAACGGATGTTCCAGATCACCTGGATGGCGGCGGCAAAGCCGCCGATGGCCAGCACGCCCGCCTTGAGTTTGAAGATCATATACAGCAGGGTGCCGTAAAAGGTCAGCAGTTCCATCATACCGAAGCCCAAGCCGTACAGCAAATAATACTTTCTGCCGTATTTATACTGGCAATCGATGATCTTCACGTTATTCTCGGCGTACTGCTCCATCACCATCTCTTCCGCGTCGCTGATGCGGATCTCTTTGGCGTAATCACCCAAGTGGAACACGCGGTTGATGTAGCCGTTGACACGCCACAGGGGACGGATCTCCTTCTCCCGATCGTAGTGCAACCGATTGGCCATCGACTCACACACAATGGAGATCACCGAAGACACCAACAGCACCACCGCAATCAGTGAATCAATGCTGAGCATCAGACCTACCAGCGAGGTACAACCCACCAGTTTGCCGATGAAGGTGGCGGTGTCCTGCACCACCTGCAGCGCCCGCTTGCGAGACTCGTCCATCGCCCACACGAAATCGTTATAGAATTCGGGGTCGTCAAAGCAAGCCAGATCCAACTGCTGGGCCTTACGGAACAGTTCCTCGTGCATCTTCATATGAAGCTTTTCGCTCATCACACCGTTAAACACAAACCAGAACCACTTATCCAAGCCATACAGAGCCAGCATCACCATAGCCATCACGCCAATGATGATAGCGGCTCGCACAAAAGAGCCATCTGCCGCGCTGACCTCATTGAGCAAGAAATAGTTGAAATAGGCACCGGCAGCGGCCAATAGTTCGATTAATAGAATCTCGACAAACATCAGCACGAACAGACCGGGGGTATAGTGCGCCACCTTTTTGAGGGCAAACCAGTTGTTACTCACCACGGTGGCAAAGGACTGGCGAGGACGCTTACGGGTTTTCTTGCTCATTCTCGCTCACCTCGCTCCCCAGATAGTTCTCCGCCTGACGGCGGAACATAGCGGCATAGGTGCCGTTTTTCTCCATCAGTTCGGCGTGGGTGCCGCTCTCGGTAATTTCGCCGTTCTCCATCAGCAACACACGGTCCGCCAGCACCGCCGAGGACAGACGGTGAGAGATAAAGATAACCCCTCTCCCCTCGGTGGCACGCATCATATTCTCGAACATGGTATACTCCGCGATGGGGTCGAGAGCCGACGAAGGCTCATCCAAGATGACAAAAGGCGTATTCCGATAGAACACACGGGCCAGCGACACCTTCTGCGCCTCACCCACCGACAAATTCTCACCCTTATCGTCAAACTCACGGGTCAGCACGGTGTCGATACCTTTTTCAAAGGTGGAAATCTTGTCGTAGATGCCCGCCTCTTTGAGGGCAGTGATGATGGCCTCATCCTCCGCCTTTTCGGTAGAGAGGGTCACGTTCTGCCGCACCGTGGCGGAAAGAATTTTGAAATCCTGGAACACGGAGGAGAACGCACTCCGATACGCTACCACAGGCAGGTCACGGACGTCCACGCCGTCCAGCGATACACTGCCCTCAGTGGGGTCATAAAGACGCAGCAGCATCTTCACCAGCGTGGTCTTGCCGCTGCCGTTGGCGCCGACGAGAGCAATACGCTCGCCTTTATGTAAGGACAAGTTAATGTGTTTGAGAGCATCTCGCTCGGCACCCTCATAGCGGAAGGAGAGGTCTTTCACCTCAATGGTGTCCAGCTGTGCAGGCATCGTCTTGCCGCCGTCGGCAATGGCGGGCTCGTAATCGAGGAAATACCGCACGTCGTTAATAAAATGGGCCTGTTCGCGGAAATCCGCCAGATTCTGAATCACATTGTTGATGCTACGGGAAATGGAGCCGATGGAGCCCAGCACCACCAGGCAATCGCCCACCAGCATATCACCGGTCACCATCGTTCGATATACGGCGTAGAGAGTGGCACCCAAAATGGTGAACACCTCTAAGCCAACTTGCTGGATATAGCCGAAGAGAGCGCGGCGACCGCCGTGCTTCTTGATGATGTCCCGTATCTGCTCGTAGCAGGTTTTTAAGTCTGCCAGTAACAGACGCCACATACCTCCCACACGCATCTCCTTGGCATACTCGCCTAGATAGAAGGTGCGGCGGACGTATTCCACACGGCGCACCACCGGCTTTTTGGCGTCCTCCTGGTCGTAGAGAGCTTTGACCTCCTTGCGCTTGAAGATGCCGAACACCATCGGGAGCATAGCAAACACCAATAAAAACGGGTCAATAACAAACAATAGCAGCGAATTAGCGGTCAGCGAAATGATCTTATCCAGCATACCGTCTGTCGCCTCAAAGGTGCGCATAATGCGGTTGTGGATCTCGTTCATCGCCTTGACGTATTTGTCGTAGAATTTCGGGTTTTCGTAGCAGGCCAGCTCCACTTTAGCCGCCTTGCGGAACAACATTCCCTCGGCGTGGGAGGTAAACTTGCGGGTCTCTTTCCAAGTGGGCACCTGCCAGAAGTAATTGAGTCCGGCATTACCGACGATATTGACGATACCCAGTATCGCCACGAATCGAATAACGGAATCGATGCCCTGCGCGGTCTGGGCGGTGTTCACCACCAGCCGCAGGGCGTAGGTCTCGCTGAGGAAACCCATAATGCCCCACCAAACCGTGGAGAAGAAGTACATAATCACGTAGAGGGGGGCAGACTCCCACACGATATTCAGCGCAAACAGGGTGTTGGATGCCACCCGTTTGGTGCTGATGTCTTTCTCCTTTTCTTTTTTCTTCCGCTTGAATAGCATTGTTTGATCCTCCGTACAATCACTTACCTATATAGTGTCACTTTTTGCTTTATGGTTAGTGCCTTTTTTCAAAAAACGAAAAAAGAGTCTTCCCGACGAAGACTCATACCCTCACGCAATATCCTGCCGCTTTAAACAATCAGCCGTGAATGATAATTATCCCCGTCGTGTCCATAATGCATCTTCATATCATTCACCGCCTTTCATTGATAGAATAACACATTCCTACCCCGCCGTCAATCGCGCTGTGGTTGAATCGACACAACCGGTGGTTTCCCCACCCGACAGGTGGAAATGTGCATATAAAAATTTTACCCCCCCCCCCCCCCGACTTTATTTGTCAAGGGTTTTTGTAAAAATTTTTACGTTTTTTATATTCTTATTTTTCGTGCGGGACGTCGAGACCGCCGCTTTTTACAAATTCAAATCCAATCTGTAGAAGCCTGCGGTCTCGCGCGTCCAATTCACATTATACGCCGTAATTCATTAAGAACAAGTCTTGTTTTTTGCCCGAAAATATGATATACTATTTACAGAAAAAGAGAGCCGTTGCGGAATATCGCAACGGCTCTCGGTTTTCGTGGTCTGTTTACACTCGGTTGATCGGATGGCCGGCAATAAAATGGCGGAGGTTGTCCGCCACCACGCCCATCAGGCGGTGGCGGGTTTCCAGACCCGCCCAAGCGATGTGAGGGGTGACGATGAGATTGGGCGCACCCAGCAAGGGACAATCCGCCGCCATGGGCTCCACCTGCAACACGTCCACACCCGCACCCAGCAGGTGACCGCTGTCCAACGCATTCCGCAATGCCTGCTCGTCCACCAACCCGCCGCGGGAGGTGTTGATAAAGACAGCTCCCTGCTTCATCGCGGCAAAGGCGGCGGCGTCCATCATCCCCTCGCTGTCGGCATTGAGAGGACAGTGCAAGGTCACCACGTCGGAACGACGGAGAAGCTCTTCAAACGGCACCTGCTCCACATCCGTATCGGGAATAGGGCGGCGACCATGCGCCAACACCTTCATGCCAAAGGCACGGGCCATATCCCCCACCCGACGGCCGATGGAGCCGTAACCCACAATGCCGATGGTCTTGCCGCACAGCTCCATCATTGGAATGGGGAAATACGAAAAGGTGCGGCTACGCACCCAATCTTCCTGTGCCACGGTGGCGTTATACTCGTGAACACGATCGGTGAGGGCTAAAATAAACGCAAAGGTGTGCTGCGCCACCGCCTCGGTGGAATAGCCGGGCACGTTGCACACCGTCACCCCGTGGGTGGCGGCGTATTCCACGTCGATATTGTTGTAACCGGTGGCAAACAAGCCCACGTACTTGAGGGTGGGGCAAGCCGCCATCACCTCAGCGGTGATACGCACCTTGTTCACCAGCACCCCGTCCGCACCCTGCAGGCGGGGAACGATCTCATCGGGGGCGGTGAGGTCGTACTCCACCACCTCGCCAAATTCTTTGAGAAATGCCAAATCCACACCGTGACCCACCACGGTGGCGGCATCCAACACCACAATACGCATCGAAAAACCTCCTTTTACGGGATTAGTGTACCATATTTTTCGTCGTCGCGCAATTCCCTCTTTTCTTTTGCATAAAGATGTGGTATACTGAAGAAAACTACCGAGAAAGGAGGGATTTCCATGACCCAATCCATCGCCGCCATTAATCAGGCTCTATGTGCCGACGCCGTCACCTTTGTGCGGAAGTGCGAGGCGGATTACGCCCGCCAGCTGACCGAAATCGCCGATTATATCGCCGCCCATCGGGACACCTGCCCTGTTGTGCTGCTGTCCGGCCCATCAGGAAGCGGTAAAACCACCACCGCGCGGATGCTGGAGGCGGAACTGGACCGACGCGGACTGGAGACCCACACCCTCTCGCAGGACAACTACTTCCGTACCAACACCCCGGAGGAAACTGCCCTGCGGCAGGCAGGACTGCTGGATCTGGAGTCCCCTGCTCGGGTGGACGAGGTGCTGTTGGCACAGCAATTAGAGGACATCATCGCCTGCAAACCGGTAGAATTGCCGGTGTTTGACTTTCGCACCTGCGTGTGCAAGCCGTCCGGCGTCACCTTTGCCCGTCAGCCGGGCGAAATCGTGATACTGGAGGGCATCCACGTGCTCAACCCCGCGGTGGTGCCGCTACCCGAGAGCCAAACGGTACGACTGTACGTCAGTGTGCGCACCCGTGTGGAGGGGAAGGACGGCGGTCTGCTCCATCCCAAATACATCCGCTTGCTCCGCCGTATGCTCCGCGACGTCAGCGGACGCGGTCGTCCCGCCGAGGGTACCCTATCTATGTTCCGCAGTGTGGAGGAGGGCGAACAAAAGTATATTATGCCCTATAAACACCGCTCCACCTTTGATATCGACACCTTCTGCCCCTATGAACTCAACGTCTACCGCGGCGTGCTGCCCGACGAGGTGGCAGCACTACGGGAACATCCCGATATGACCGAGCTGTTAGACCTTCTCACCCAAGCGTTGCCTCTGGAAACCACCGTAATCCCCGACACCGCCCTTATCCGCGAATTTGTAGGCGGCAGTGTCTATGAAGATTAACAAAAAGGAGTGGAAACTATGCGTTTTTCCTTTACAACATTAGCCGCCAACTCCACCAGTGAAGCGGTGCTGGGCACTCTGCTGATTATCGTACTGGTGATCGCGGTAGTAATTATGATTGCCACGCCGTGGATCGACTGGTTCCGTCAGGAACTGAAATTCATTAACATCGAAATCGAACGCTACAAAGACAATCCCCGCGAGCAAGCGCGCTGGAAACGCCGCAAAAAGCGCCTGTGGAAATCGTTGCTCCCCGGTTGTAAGTACGAATAAGAAAAATCCCGAAGTCGCATGACTTCGGGATTTTTTATTGCTCGCGGATGATAAAAACGGGTATGGGTACGTCACCGGTGCGATTGGCAAAATCGCCGCGGATGACGGTGTAGCGCCGATTGTCAATGGTGGGAAGAAAATCCAGAATGGCATCCCGCTCGGCGGTGCCGTTTTGCCGTCCGTAGTATAGACAGAGGGTCATGACGCCGCCTACCTTGAGCAAATCGAGAGCGGCCCTAACCGCCGCCACGCTGGTGTCCGCATGGGAAAAGGTGTTGTGATCCCCTCCGGGGAGCCAGCCAAAATTGAACATAATGCCGTCTGCCGAAGCGAGGTCGGCGTAGTCCGCCAAGTGACTGTGGCAATCCTGCACCACCTGAGCGCGGGAAGCCATCCCCTCGGTGGTCAGCAGCGCGGTGGTCTGTGCCACCGCATCGGCTTGAATATCCACCGCCAGCACGCGACCGCTCTCTCCCACCAGGCGGCAGAGAAACAGGGTGTCCCGCCCCTTACCGGCGGTGGCGTCGATGCAGAATGCCCCTTCGCGGATATGGGCAGACATAAACTGGTGGCTAAGCCCCAAGGCGTTGAGAGGAAACTTATTCTCCATCGGAGGTTTCCTCAGCAGGTTCGTCGCCCATCAATTCGGCCACGTGGTCACGGATATAGGTCACGCACAGGGACAGCGGGCACTCCGTCTCCACGGCGGTGTGGAATGCAGCCTCCGCCGCGGCAGTGTCCTCCCCCGCTTCGTGCAGAGCCATCACATCCTTAAATGCCACGGCGGTGGCGGTGGCACCGACCACCGGCAGGCCGTCACAGGCATCCTGCACTACATGGCGGGTGGCCGTGTGGGTCAGGGCGGCATAGTCACCGCGCGCCATCTCCTTACACACCGCCCAAATACTGTACACTACCATATACGGCTGCGGCTTTTTGGACAACGTGTAGATGGGATCGGGCTTGCGGCTCTCGGCGGCGTCTGCCAGCACGTTGGCCACGATCGCCTCCACCAACTCGTCGTCGGAGGTGGACGCCAACAATTCAGGGGTGAGGGTTTTATACTTCTTCATTAATTTAGCGGAGCGGCTATCGTCACCGCGACGGTGTCCCAACTTGGTGATGGCAAACAGGCAGACAGCCAAACCCACAACGATGCCAAGTTCTTTCCACATAATCAATTCTCCTTATCGTTAAGTAATAAGCGATAAATATCGCCCTTTTTCAAGCCGGTGTCCGCGGCGGCCGCTTTCGCCGCCTCAGAGGGGGACAATCCCTCCCGCAAATAGGCGCGGGCAATATCCACAGCGGCCTCGGGGGTAGCCGCCACAGCCGCGGCAGGGGTAGCACCACCCACAATCAATACAAACTCACCGCGCGGATCCTCTTGCGTATATTTCTCTACCGCCTCAGACAGGGTGGTACGGATAACCTCTTCGTGAATCTTAGTAATCTCCCGCACCAAGGCAATGGGACGATCACCCAAAGCGGACAACAGGTCGGCAAGGGTGGACTTGAGCTTGTGAGGGGCCTCGTAGAACACCATGGTGCGCCGTTCGTTTTTCAGACTCGCCAGATGCTCGCGACGCTCCTTCTTATTCACGCTGATAAACCCCTCGAAGGCAAAGCGACGCGTGGGCAGACCTGCCAGCGCCAGCGCGGTGGCTACGGCAGTAGGACCGGGGACAACACCCACGGGAATCCCCTTTTGGTGGCAGAGGTTGACAAGGTCTTCGCCGGGGTCGGAGATGGCAGGCATACCCGCATCGCTGACCAGCACGCCGTGCTCGCCGGCCAGCAGACGAGCGCACAGGCGTTCGCCACTCTCTCGCTTGTTGTGCTCGTGATAGCTCACCAGCGACTTGGTAATGCCAAAGTGATTGAGCAACTTTAGCGTCACGCGGGTGTCCTCGGCGGCGATGAAATCGCACTGCTCCAACGCCTCGATGGCACGAGGAGAAAAGTCGGATAAATTGCCGATGGGGGTACCCACCAGCGTCAAACGTCCCATGGTGTCGCTCATACCGTCACCTCCCGATAAATCTCCCGCAAGGCGGGGGTTGGCTCGCCCTCATCGGTGTACAGCACCAAGGGCGGCAGCCACGTTAAGCCCGAGCGGGCATCTTTTTTTGCTTCCAGCAAAAACAGCCACGGTGCGGTGTCCGCCCGTTTC
This sequence comes from Acutalibacteraceae bacterium, assembly GCA_045588425.1. Taxonomy (GTDB): domain Bacteria; phylum Bacillota; class Clostridia; order Oscillospirales; family Acutalibacteraceae; genus UBA5905. Next base: position 3,898 of record JAZNED010000075.1, on the reverse strand, counting down.
TGCACCGCCTGCAACCGTTTGGGTTCCAGATGATGGGCGGACAAAACCGACAGCACATCGGTCAGCCGCTCAGGACGATGGCAGAGAAAAAAGCGTCCGCCGCTGGTGAGCAGCCACGCGGCAGCAGCACAAAGGCTGTCCAGGGTATCCGCCTGCTCATGGCGGGCAATAGTGGACGCCTCATCCGCATTGGTGGGTCCGCTACCCGCCGGAAAATACGGCGGGTTGCACACCACACGGCGAAAGGTGCCGGCGGGTGCAATGGAGCGAGGATCGCGCCAATCCCCCACCGCGAAGGTGGGTTTGGGCGTACCGACGAAGCGGTCGGCGCCCAACTGCGCCAGCTCGATGGCAGCCGGCTGTATATCCACACCGTGTACCGATGCGGGGCGTCCGCCGGCGGCCAGCCGCAGGGCGACGGCACCGCAACCGGTACCTAATTCACACACCGCCTCACCTGTACAGGGCATGGCAAAATGGGACAGCAGCATGGCATCGGTGCCAAAGCGGTGGGTATCGTCCACCGCGGTGACGGTGTCTCCGTAGACAGGAACATAGGAGATGGGCATACGCTATCCCTCCTTTTACACGTAATAGAGTGCAAAACGCCGGACAGTGAAAACTGTCCGGCGTTGCGAAAGCGTCATTAGCCCTCGATAGCACCCACGGGGCACTGATCGGCACAAGCGCCGCAATCGATGCAGGCGTCAGCGTCGATAACGTACTTGCCGTCGCCCTCGGAGATAGCACCCACGGGGCAGCCCTCGGCGCAAGCGCCGCACATGATGCAAGCATCAGAAATAACAAAAGCCATGATTTTACACCTCCGTTTCGTTAGTAAGTTAATAATAACACAGTTTTCAAAAAATGCAACTGTTTTTTATTAGGGTGAGCAATCAACCCTGTCGCTTATTGCGGGGATGATGCCCACGACGGTGGTGATTGGTGTGTCCCGCTGGCTTGTCACCCTGGGGCTTACCTCCCTGCGGAGGTTTGTTCTGCTGGGGCTTAGGCTGCTTGGGGGCAGGTTTTTCCGCTTTGGCAGCCTCCGCGACAGGAGTCTCTGCAACGGGGGCCTCCACCGGCTCTGTCGGCTCGGGCACCACGCCGTTGAGAATGTCGCGGGTGGTCTCCACAATGGGACTGTCAGGATTGTCCTCCAGACGCACCTTCACTTTGCCGGTGAGGATGTTGCTGTCGATCACCACACCACGACCGGCGGCGGTGGTCACCACCGAACCCACCTTGGGGCTCATCTTATTCAGTTCCTCGTAGACGTCCTGCTCATACTTGAGGCAGCACATCAGTCGGCCGCAAGAACCGCTGATCTTGGTGGGATTCAGCGACAAGCCCTGCTCCTTAGCCATCTTGATGGACACCGGCTGGAAATCCCGCAAGAACCGAGAGCAGCAGAAAGGCTGGCCGCAGATACCGATACCGCCCAACTTCTTGGCCTCGTCGCGCACACCGATCTGGTGCAGCTCGATACGGGTGTGAAGGGTGGCGGCCAAATCCTTGACCAAGTTGCGGAAGTCCACGCGACCGTCGGCGGTGAAATTGAAGGTGATCTTAGAATTATCAAAGGCATATTCTGCGTCCACCAACTTCATCTCCAAGCCGTGGGCCTCGATGCGCTCTTGGCAAACGCGCATGGCGTCACGAGCCTTTTGGGCGTTCTCCTCATGGCGGGCGCGATCCTCCGCGGTAGCACGACGCAAGACGGGCTTGCGATCCTCCCGCTCCTCGGTGGTGGTGCGGTTGGCACGGGCTACCGTACCGCACTCGATGCCGCGGGCGGTCTCCACCACCACCAACTCACCCGGCAAAAGAGTCAACTCGCCGGGATCGAAATCGTATACTTTTCCGTTTTCTTGAAAACGGATACCAACAACCATAGACATACGTTATATCCAGCCTTTCGTAATCAATACCCTGCGGCTTGACGCAGGCAAGCACACAGACGGGTCAAAAACAAATTATTGTTCATATTACGGGAAAGAGAAAATTGCAGGTGCTCCACCTGCTCCATCAGCGCGATGAGACGGGGAGCGGTGAGGCGGGAAGCCAACTGTGCCGCCACATCCGGGGCGGTGGACAGGGTGGTGGTGCCGCCGTACTTGCGCACCAAGGCGTCGCGCAAGATGAGGGAAAGTCCCGCCAGCACGCCGACGGTGAGCTGTTTTTCCTTTTCCAATGCACCGGTCAGCTCCATCAGCTCCGCCTCGCCGGAGGCAATGATGGCGGTGGCGATGCGGGGAGTCAAATCCAACACCTGACGGAAGGTGCCGTCCCCTACGCCGTCGATCACCTGACCGATGCATCCACCGAACAGGCTGTGGGCCCGCTGTAACTCGGCGGTATCCTCCTTGGGTAGGCGAGCGGTGAGAATCGGCTGTGCCTCCTCCCACGCGGTGGGGGTTAAGGTCAGACACACGCAACGGGAGCGGATGGTCTCCAGCAGAGAAGTGCGGGCGTCGCAAGTGAGGATAAACAACAGATGGGCCGGCGGCTCTTCCAAAATTTTAAGCAATGCATTCTGCGCCTGAGGGGTCATGGTCTGCGCCTCGGCGAGAATGATCACGCGGTAAGCCGACTCATTGGGCATTAAGAACGCGTCCTCCCGCAGACGGCGGATGGTATCCACCGACAAAGCGGTGCCCTCGCCGCCCAACTCGGTCAGGTCGGGGGGTGTGGTCTTGATGCAGGCAGAGCACACGCCGCAAGGGCGGGCAGAGGGGTCGGTATCGCGGCACAGCGCCGCCCGGGCAATCAACCGCGCCAAAGTACGGCGACCGCTGCCGAGGGGCCCCTCGATGAGCAGAGCGTGAGGAAAGTGACCGGCGTCGATGTCCGCCGCCAAACGCTGTTTAATCGGTTCGTTTCCGGCAAATCCTGCAAATTGCATCCGCCATTCCCCTTTCTTGCTCATAATTAAGTTTATTATACACTAAAACAAGGTCAATGACAAGGGTTTTTTGACGAGTGAGAGGAAAGATGAAAAAATGTGAAAATTGATAAGGTTTTCCCGCTTTTTTGCCTTGTGTTGGGGGCAAAAATATGCTATGCTGAACATGTATATTTTCTTGGGGGTGGTACGGATGCCTATTGGCTTTGACAACGATCTGTATATGACCAAACAAAAAGAGCATATTCTGGAACGGATTTCCCGCTTTGACGGCAAACTGTATCTGGAATTCGGCGGCAAACTTTTTGACGACTATCACGCCGCCCGCGTGCTGCCGGGCTTTGTGCCGGACGCCAAAATTCGCCTCTTACGCTCTATGGCGGATCAGGCAGAGTTGGTGTTCTGCATCAGCGCAGACAACATCGAAAAGAATAAAATCCGTGCGGACTTGGGTCTGAGCTACGACCAAGACCTGCTGCGCCAGATCGACATGGTGCGGGGTATGGGCATCCACGTCAACAGCGTGGTGATCACCCGCTACACCGGTCAAATCGCCGCCGACCAATTCAAAAACAAGCTGGATGCTCTGGGCATCCGCAACTATATCCACCACCCCATTAAGGGCTATCCCTCCGACGTGGATCACATCGTCAGCGAGGAAGGTTACGGCGCTAACCCTTATATCGAGACCACCAAGCCGCTGGTGGTGGTGACCGCCCCCGGTCCCGGCAGCGGCAAATTGGCTACCTGCCTATCCCAGATCTACCACGAACAAAAGCGCGGACAGATGGCAGGCTACGGAAAATACGAAACCTTCCCCGTGTGGAACCTGTCGCTCAAGCACCCGGTCAACCTGGCCTATGAAGCCGCCACCGCCGACCTGCAGGACGTGAATATGATCGACCCCTTCCATCTGGAGGCCTACGGCGTGACCACCACCAACTACAACCGCGACGTAGAGGCGTTCCCTCTGGTGCGCACCATCTTAGCCCG
>JAZNED010000074.1:0-24696 GCA_045588425.1 Acutalibacteraceae bacterium | reverse complement strand
GAGTAGATTTCTTGTCTTCCTAAGACCGCTTGGCCTCCGACTTACGCTGTCGGAAAGGCGGTTTTTTTATTGGCAACTTATTTTTTCTTAAACACAAAGGTGCCGTCGGTCAGATTGGTGGTCTCGCCTTCGTCCACGACCTTTTGCACGGTGATGGTCTCGTCCTCATAGGTGAACTGGAAGTATTCGTTCTCGCTCTTTTCCGCGTCCAGATCCCAGGTGTACAGCTTGTCACCGTCCAGCTCGTAGTACACGTCGTCCATAGCCTCCACGGCGCCCATAGCGCTGTCGGGATCAGGCATCTGGCTCTTGATGGCGTCGATGAGAGCGTCTTTGGTCATACCCTGAGCCTCCATGGTGGCTTTGTACTGCTCGGCGGTCATTTCGCCGCTGACCTGCACCATAAACTCATAGATGTTGTCACCCTCAGCGAACCAATCCATCATGGCGTTGACCATATCCTTGTAGAAGTTTGCCATACCGGCGGGGTCAAAGGACAGTTTGCCGTTTTTGAAGGTGACGTCCATCTCTATCTTGAGATCCATCTCGTCGAAGTCCATCATATCCAGCATCTCGGACATATCCGCCGTATCCACAGCGCCGCTCGTCATCAGCGTGCCGATGTCCATACGCATCTCCCACGTGCCCTCCAAGGTCTTGGCGGTCAGCGTGTCCTTGACGGCGACGGTGGTGGTTGTGGTGCCGCCCTTGTCGTCGTCCCGATCCTTGTCGCGGTTCGTGTCAGTATCGTCACCACAGGCGCACAGGCAGAACAGCATCATCACGGCCAACAGCAGAGCAAACAGTTTTTTCATGTTTTTCATAGAGATCACCCTCCTTGTTATTGTCGCTTTAACATGATAAAGACAATATACACTTTTTGTCAAAACTTGTCAAGGCGAAAAAGCCGTTTTACTTTTTCCTTGCATTTTCTCAAAAGGTTTGTTATAATCTCCTTGCAGCTTTCCGTGTTTCTGTATCAAACACGGTAGGTTGCTTTTTTTGAGCGGAGGTGTATGCGTGAAAAAGCCGGTTATTTATTCTGAAATCGCGTATCTCATCGGGATTATGCTGTTGGCGTTGGGCAATAGTCTGTGTGCCTTTGGCGATTTGGGAATGTCTATGGTGGTGGCACCCGCCTACGTGTTGCATCTGGCGTTGGTGGACGTGTTTCCGTGGTTTTCCTTCGGCGTGGCGGAATACACCATTCAAACGCTGGTGATTCTCACGCTGATTATTATGACCCGTCGGATCAAGGTGCGCTTTTTCCTGTCGTTTTGCACCACCCTTATTTACGGTGTGTTTTTGGACGTGTTTATGAAAGTGGTAGCGCTGTTACCGTCGTTACTGGGTCTGCGCATTGCTGCCTACGTTGTGGGCTTTGCGTTTAGTTCTGCCGGTGTGGCGGTGCTGTTCACCACCTATTTCCCGCCCGGTCTGTATGAGGTGTTCGTGCAGGAGATCGTGGGCAAATGGCACGGTAAACTCGGCGTGGTTAAGACGGTGTACGACGTGTGCAGCTTGCTGGTGGCGGTGGCCATGAGTTTGCTGATTTTCGGCGGATTCCGCGGCATCGGCGTGGGTACGGTGGTGTGTGCGTTCCTCAATGGCACCCTCATCCACTTGTTTGGAAAACTGTATAATCGCTTATTCACCGTCAAAGACGCCTTTTCGTGGCGTGGTTTCTTTGAAGGGAAGAAATAAAGTGAAACAGCCGACCCCGAATGGGGTCGGCTGTTTACTTGGAGCTACTGACCCGATTCGAACGGGCGACCTGCTCATTACGAGTGAGCTGCTCTACCTGCTGAGCCACAGTAGCGTATTCAGAACAGTCACAGTATAACAAGTTTACCCCCGCCCGTCAAGAGGAATTTGCAAACCACCAGAAAAAACTTTAAAAAACGGCGATTTTTCTCTTGACAAAGGAGAACGCCTGTGGTATAGTGGTTGTCGTCGGATTTGGGAGAGTTCCCGAGTGGCCAAAGGGGACAGACTGTAAATCTGCTGCTTTCAGCTTCGGTGGTTCGAATCCACCCTCTCCCACCAAGAAAAGAGACCAACCGTTTTCGGTTGGTCTTTTTTCTTTGTCGGAGCGGGGTAGTAAGCAGAAACACCGTTAGTTTTCGGAGCAATGCGACGGAAACTATGAGCGGCTTGCCGCAGGCAAGACGGATGGTTGCAACGTTGCTTGTTTTCGCGACCGCGAAACGGCGGTTGTCTAAACCGCCGAGAGCAACTTGCCGACTTTGCCGTTCACGGCAAATGTCGACGAATCACACCCTCTCCCACCGCTTTTGCGTACCAAAAACGGTACATTCCAAGAGCTATAATGTGCATTGTAGGAAATACGGTTGTTATAGTAAAGGAGTGGTTGTTTGTGGAAAATCAAAACGTAGTGATCGTGAAACATCATCCCCGCCCGCTCAAGTTCTCCAACCCCTTTTATACAACGCAGTGCCCCGATATCGAAGATCGTGTGATCATCAACCTCACCTCTCGCAATCCCGATCAGGAGTTTGCCCGTCAGGTATCCCCGTTTTTCGTCGGTCCCGTCACCGGAACGGATGGCGCCACCGCGCCGAATTTGGAGGTGTACTGGCAGTGTGGGAAAGTGTTTCCCCACCACGATGAGGGGGGTAAACCCACCCCCGCGTTCTTCTCCTATCGTGACCGGATGTACACCGCGATCCCCGGATCGATTCCGAAACCGGTTATGCGTCACCCGTACCGTCAGTTCGGTTTTGAACCGGAGGATATGGTGTACTGGGCCTATTGGAATGAGGAAAAAGGGGAGTATGAACCCCTTTCCTATTTGGAAGGAAGAAAGAAAGTGTACGTTCCCGAGTACGCCAAACTGGTCGCAAACACCCCCGCGTTGGCCTATATGAAACGTTTGTTGGATGAAGGTAAGAAGATTGCCCTGCTGGACTTTGATGGGTTTAATTATTACAACGAGAACGCTATGAAAATTCGCTATCGCGCCTACGTCCTCCGGTGTAGGAAGAGAAAAGAACCGGTTTTGTTAACCGAGAAGGATTTTACGGATGTGAAGGATATGAAATCTGCCATCGGCTTTGCGGATACTCCTGTGGGTCACGCCTTTGTGATCAAATCGTTGTTGCAGGGGGATCTTCAGGTGGTGGATGGTAAGGTGATGGATCCGTTGGGAATGTTGAAATGAGGAAGGGAGTAAACATTTTGGAAAAGAACGTTTTTGTGATAGAAGATGGTATTTTAAAGGAATACATCGGTAGCGATAGTGAGGTGATTATCCCCGATGGAGTAACTTCCATCGGGGAGGGTGCCTTTGCCTGTTGCCGCACGCTGACGCGGGTGGTCATCCCCGATAGTGTGCGGCGTATCGATGTGTCGGCTTTTTGGAGTTGCTCTCGTTTGGAAACGGTAGATATCGGTAACGGAGTTACCGATATCGGTGCGCACGCCTTCGCCGGCTGTGTGCGATTGCAGAACGTAACCCTCGGCCGTTCTGTCACTACCATTGAGAACCACGCTTTTTATGAGTGCCACGCACTTTTATCCATCGCCATCCCGGCCGGTGTAACCTGTATCGAAGAGAGCGTGTTTGAGGAGTGTAACAGCTTGGCGAACATTGTTGTAGATGACGAGAACCCCCAGTATTCCTCCTTGGATGGTAACCTGTACGATAAGGAGAAAACCACCCTCATCCGCTACGCCGTCGGCAGGCCGGATACCGCTTTTGCGGTGCCGTCCGGCGTTACGGCGGTGAGAATTGCCGCCTTTGCGCACGCGAAAAACCTGAAGAGTGTACACATCCCCGATGGCGTGACGGATATTGGGGAGAGCGCGTTCTTCGCTTGCGTGAATTTGGAGGAAATCACCCTGCCGAACAGTGTGTTTTCCATCGATCGCTTCGCGTTTTGGTGTTGCAAGAGTATGGAAAAGATCGTTTTGCCCAAAAACTTGGTACAGCTTGGCGAGGACGCTTTTGGGTGTTGTGAAAACCTCAAATTCTACATCGAGGAAGGTGGCTTGGGCGATTGGGTAGCCGAACAGTGCGGCATTCCGGTGGAGTACCTATAAAAATCTGCAGGCGATCCATTTGGATCGCCTGCTTTTTTGTTGCCAAAACTATTTGTCTGCGGTATAATGCTAACAAAGGGGTGATGGTGATGAAAAAACGCCGTTGGCCATACGCCGTTGCAACGTTGGCGTTGCTGTTGATTGAAATATACATCGGGCTGTTTGTCCGCGACCGCTTCGTGCGTCCGTTTTTGGGTGACGTGCTGGTGACGATGCTGCTCTGTTGCCTGTGTCGGGCGGTGAAGCCGCGTGGTCTGCGGCTACTGCCGGTTTACGTGATGGTGTTTGCTACCTTGGTGGAGATCGCCCAATATTTTGACGTGGTGGCTCTGGTTGGACTGGAGCACAACGCGTTTATCTCCACGATTGTGGGACGTTCCTACTCCTATAAAGACCTGATTTGCTATGCAGTTGGTTGTGGGATTTTTTGGGCGGTCGAATGGGCGCTTACACGACGCCATGCACCGCTTTTCATCGAGTTGCAGGATACCGAATGGCCCTTCACCTATACCGATCACGACCGAGAGATCGTCCGCGCCATCGTGGTGGACACCGAGGGCAACTATTACTTCAACCGCCTGCAACGGGAGGATATGTTCTGTCACGGCACCGTCATTGAAACCGCCGGCGGCGGTGTAGAGGCGGGGGAAAAGCCGGAGGAAGCCATCCGCCGCGAGCTGCGGGAGGAACTGGGCGCCGAGGTGGAGATCCTCGCCGAAATCGGCACCGTCAGCGACTATTATAACCTCATTCATCGCCATAACGTCAACCATTTTTACCTCTGCCGCGCCATTTCTTTCGGTGAAACCGCCATGACCGAGGCGGAGGTCAACACCTTCCACCTCTCTACCCTCAAACTCACCTATGAGGAGGCTCTGGCAGAGTATGAGCGGTGCTGTGACGGCCCGCTTGGTCGCTTGATTGCTGCTCGCGAGCTGCCGATTTTACATCGGGCAAAAAAGATGCTGGATGGGATGAAATAAGCACATTCTCCAAAGTAGGAGTAGCACTTAGAACACCTCCCTCTGACGAGTGCAGGCGCTTTAAGGTTGTACTTATCGGAGTTAGCGTTGCGCCGGCTTGAGAATGGCTGCCGCCATTCTCCTGAAATTAAAGTAGTGGTTAGAACACCTCCCTCTGACGAGGGAGGTGTCTTTTTGCCTATGCAAAAAAACGGAGGGAGAGAGGGTTAGAACGATAACCGGGAGGTTTCGTTATCTCTCCCCCAGTCATTTTCACCTGCGGTAAAAATGACAGCCCCCTCGTCAGAGGGGGCTGTTCCGTGTTGTGCGCTGATATTCGTGCTTATTGATTATTTCACTTCGCAGTTGTCGATGGCGTAGTCCAACAGGATGTTGATGATCTCATTGCGGGAGCGATTGGTCTGCTCTGCCAACGCCTCCAAATTCGCCACGGTTTCTTCTTTAATGCGGATGGAAAAGGTCTTGTAGCCATCCTCTCCTTTGAGCCCTTTCTTCTTGATAATCAGTTTTTCTTTCATTTCCAACACCTCACCACTATTATGCCTTGACAGATGTTAGGAATATATGTTATAATTCATAACATAAAATTGAGGGGGTTGAAAATGATGAAAAAACTATTCGCTTTACTGTTGGCCGGTGTGATGATGCTCTCTTTGGTTGCCTGTGGCGGCACGGTGACGACGGTTGATAACGCGGATGCAGACGGCGATAACATTAGTTCGGATGCCACCGTGAATGAAACTCCTAAGACGACCGCGGCAAAGGAAGAAGATTGGGTTCTCAAATATTATGTGGATGAATTTGACCAACCTACCAGTGATTGGTATATCACTAACAGACAGTTGATTACCGGCAAATTCAGCAATAGCGCCACTACCGACTCCAAATTGGCAGTCAAAGTCTTGATTGACGATCAGGATGTTTGCTTTGTGCTGTACGAATATGGCAGTCATCAGGTGAAAAACAGTTACAGCAAGAACAAATACTTCGACATTAAGATGAGGGATGTCAACGGCAAAGAACATACTATGCAGGGCGGCATTGTTTCGGGTGGCGATCGTGTTGCTTTTTTGAGCAAGGATATACCGACGGTTTTGAACGCACTGAAACAAGAAGGAACGGTTATGTTCTACTTGGTGGAAGATGAGTACACCACTAGCACGTATCTATTCTCGGTGGAAACCTCTAACTTGGGCGAATTGCTTAAATAATGCACAAAAAGGTCTGACGCAAGCGCGTCAGACCTTTTTCTCATTTCGTTTGCATATCGCTTTCCAGCATCGCCACCAACAGCAGGCGACCGTCGCCGGTGTTCTGGCAGGTGCTCAGGGTGATGACGCGATCGGCGGTGGTGGGGGTGACGCCCTCCCGCACCAGACGGTTGTAGGTTTTGGGGTTGAGGGTTTTGTTGATGAATTTCTGATATCCCTCTTCGGTGTCAAAATCATAGGCCCACAGCAGATGCTCGTTGCTAAAATCAAACAGGGCGTAAATGCGATAGGTCAGCACGTGCCCGGGCAGGTACACGTAGAGATACTCATGTTCCTTGAAATAGGCGGCTTTTTTGAATTTATGGATGGCGCCGAACATCTTGCCGCCGGACATATTGTGACCGTAGAGGATGGTGTTGGGGTCGGAGAAATCCGCGTGGTTGTATTTTTGTATGTAGATACTGCCGTTGCGATCCTTTTCCCCTTTTGGGTTATGGCTGAGATAGAAATCCTCGGGGGTGTTTTCGCCGCTTTGCATCACGGGAAAGTCAATGATGGTGTCCGGCACCTCAATCCACGCCACCGTTTCGGGGTTTTCCGCCTGCAGGGCGGCAAAATCCTTGGGGTTGTCCGGCAAAGGCGGCTGGGTGGTGGTTGTGGTGGTCGTGGGAGCGGAGGTGGTAACCGGCTTGGTGGGGGAGGGTGCGTCCGGCGTTTTGGCTTTGCCGCAACCGGTCAGCATCGTCGCACACAGCAGCAGTGCCGCCAAACGTCGTTTTTTCAATTCTCCCACCTCCTTTGTTAAAATGCGGTTTTATTATACGGAAAAACCGTCTTTCTGTCAATGTCAAACATTCCCTCGTATGGGCGACGCCGTTTGGCGCAATCTATGGGTGGTCGGCAGGAAAGACGGGCTGTTTCAGGTGGGATGGCGATGGCGCATCCCGGAGCACAAACGCCCGCCATATCCCACCCGACCGTGTTTTCCTCCGCAAGCCGTTCCGCACTTTCGCGGGACGGCTTGCTTTTTTCGCATTTTTATGTTACAATAAATCGAATATATCGAGAAAGGGCGGAAATGTATGGAACGCATCGCCAGCTTTTGTATCAATCACGACACCCTCGTCCCGGGTATGTATCTCTCCCGCGTGGATGGGGACGTCATCACTTACGATGTGCGCTTTGTGCGTCCCAATACGCCGCCCTATCTGCCCACAGACGCTATGCACACCATCGAGCATCTGGTGGCCACCTATGTGCGCAACAGCGCCCATAAGGACGGCATTATCTACTTTGGTCCCATGGGTTGCCGCACCGGATTTTATTTCCTTACCCGCGGCGTTTCCCACGCCGATGCCATCCGTTTGATGGCGGATGCGCTGGCCTTTACCGCCGCCTATGAGGGGGAAATTCCCGGTGCCTCGGCGGTGGAGTGCGGCAACTGGCAGGATCACGATTTGGCCGGTGCCCGCGTGTGGGCGGCGGCGATGGCGCCGCTGTTGGCGACGTGGTCGGAGGAGCAGTTAACCTATCCCGCGTAAGATTGGTTTGCGACCGAAAGGCAGGTGAGCACGGTGACTGAAAAAGTGAAAAATTGGCTTGCGGCATGTCGCCGTGTGTGGCTGCTGGTATGGGAGTGGCTGTATCTCTACCATTACAACGTGGGCGTACATACCATTCGTCTGTTCCGCTCTCTGTGGCGGCGGGCGGATCGCCTTACCCATCCGTTGCGCCGCGTCCTGCGGTACGTGTGGTTGCGTCGCGTGGTATTGCCGACGCACCGCGTTATCCATCGCCAGAAGATACTGGGTCGACGGATGAAACCCGCCTTCCAACAGTTGGGACAGGCGGCGAAAAAGAACGTGTTTTCCATCTTCCCCTGCTTCTGGCATTTGTGCCGCAGCGCGGTGAAGAATTATTGGGACGAGCTGTGTGCGCTGGGGCGTTTGCTGGGTCCTGTTGCCGCAGTGGCAGCGCTGGTGATTACGGTCAACGCCTGGCGTAACACCGAATTCTGCTTGGCGGTCCGATATCAGGGCGAGGACATCGGTTTGGTGGCCAGCGCCGCCGTGTATGACCGCGGTGCTGAGTTGGCACGCGGCCGTGTTATCAACGCCGACGACTCCTTTGAGGTGGCGGCAGTCCCTACGTTTAAGATGACGGTGCGTCGCGGCAAGGCTACCCTGTCCGAGACCGAGGTGTGCGATGCCATCCTGCGGCAGAGTGGCGATTCCATCGCGCAGGTGTACGGCTTGTACGTGGACGGCACTTTCTTGGGTGCGATGGAGGATTCCGCTGACATCGCCACTGTGCTGTCCACCCTGCTCACCGACGCGGACTACGATGCTACCGACCCCAATCAGCGGGCGGAGTTTGTGCAGACGGTGGAGATCGTGGAGGGTCTTTATCCCATTTCCACCATCGCCGAGGATGTGACTACGCTGACCGCCGCCACCCACTCCCATCTGCAGGTGCAGACGGTGGTGACCGAGGTCAAGGCGGAGGAGATCCCCTTTAAGACCAAGACGGTGTACCGGGAAGATAAACCGCCCACGTACCAGAAGACGGTAACCAAAGGCAAGGTCGGAAGCAAGGACGTCACCTATGAGCGCGTCTTTGTGGACGGTGAGGAGTTGGGCGTGCGCCGTGGTGATGAAGTGGTGACCAAAGAGCCGGTGACCGAAGTGCGGGAAATCGGCATCAAGAAGATCTACGCTTCCGACGGCAGCGTGGTGGTGCAGGGAGACGGCATCGCCACCGGTAAGTGGGCGTGGCCCGTTCCGGTGTGCCATCGTGTTTATCAGGGTTACCACAGCGGTCACTTGGCGTGGGACATCAGCTCCGGCCCCATCCCGGTGTTTAACAAGCCTTGTTTGGCCGTAGACGGCGGCAAGGTGGTGTACGCCGGCTGGTATTATAACTACGGCTATTACGTCAAGATTGACCACGGCAACGGCCTGTATACCACCTACGCGCACCTTAATTCCATAAGCGTGGTGGAGGGGCAGCTGGTGTCCAACGGTCAGCAGATCGGCCGTGTGGGTAATTCGGGGTATTCCGAGGGCCCTCACCTGCACTTTGAGGTGATTAAAAACGGCGTTAGGGTCAACCCGTCCAAGTATATCGAACCGTAAAAGCAAAAACACCGAGCAACGGCTGTTGCTCGGTGTTTTTTGTCATTTTTTTCAAGGTTTTCCGTTACGTTACAGCAATCCCCACAAAATTTTAGCGACGCCTTGGCACATTCGCACAAACTTACGATAAAACGGTTGTTTTTTGCTCCGATATCTTGTATAATACATAATTGGTGTTATGTTTGCCTACCGACGGAGCGTTGCTCCTTACCATATACAGCACGTCCGACGGATGTCGGAGGAAAGGAGGCTGTTTTCCATGAACAAATTTTTCGCCAAGGCGTGGCGAGGGGTTAAACGCGGATGCGCTCGCGTCGTTACCGCCTTGCGCCCTGTGGCTACCGCTTCGTTTTGGCGTCGTGTCGCCAACGCGGTTTATCGCTACCATTATTGGCTGGGCGTGGCGGTGTTGCGGCGGGCACGTCGCGTGTATCGATTTGTGGGTCGCATCACCCGCAAGCCGCGTCGCCGCTTGCGGTATGCTTGGGTCGTGGCGATTCGTCGTCCTGTCCACCGCTTTTTCCATCGTATGTGGCGACTGCTTTCCGGTTTACCCCGTTCCTATATCGGCTTGTGGAAATCCATGAAAAAGAACGCCGGAAACATCCTGCTGTGGTTGCCGCGCGGCCTGTGGGGATGGGTGCGGGATTACAAAGAAGAGTGGTTTACGCTGGGGCGTTTCCTCGGTCCCATCGCCGGTGCGGTGGTGTTGATGAGCACCATCCAAACCTGGACACAAACCCGTTTTTGCTTGGTCCTGACCTATGATGATACCGAGATCGGTATGATTGCCAACGCCTCCGTTTACGACGAGGCGGCCTCTATGGCCCGTAGCCGCGTCACCAACGTGGATGACTCCTTCCGTGTGGCGGCGGTGCCGAAATTGACCATGGTGGTGCAGGGCGCCAAGAGCACCATGACCGCCACGCAGGTGTGTGACGCCATTCTGTCCCATTCCTATGATTCCAACGACATTATGGAGGCCACCGGCCTGTATATGGAGGGGGAGTTTATGGGTGCTGTGGCGGACGGCGACGCGTTGCAACAGATGTTGGACGATATCAAGAACAATTCCCTTTCCACAGAGGATGAGCCGAACGAGGACACCGATCGGGTGATTGTGGATCAGCGCATCGAGTTTGTGCAGGACATCTATACCGAAACCGGTCTGTTCCCCATCTCCACCCTCAAGAGCGTGGATGAGCTGCACGGTCGTTTGGCGTCCAAAGAGATTACCGAGCGCAAATATACCGTGCAGGCGGGCGATACCTACAGCGGCATCGCCAAGAAGCATAATATGACGGTGGCGGAGTTGCAAAAGCTCAACCACTTAGAAAACATCGACAGCCTGCAGATCGGGCAGGTGCTGTTGGTACAGCGCCCGCAGTATTTCCTGCAGGTCGTGGTGGTAGAAACCATGCGGGAGGAGGGGGTTACCGTCCCCTACAAGACCCGTACCGTCTACCGCGATGACAAGTACACCGACTGGTCCAACGTGAAGGTCAAGGGTACCAACGGCACCAAAACCGTGCTCACCGAGATCGTTATGCTGGACGGTTACGAATTAGAGCGGATGGTGGTGGAGGAAATCACCACCAAGGAGCCGGTCACCCGCGTGGTGGAGGTCGGCACCAAAAAGCGTCCCAGTTCCAGCGGCAACATCGTGCAGGGCGACGGCGTCACCACCGGTAATATGACCTGGCCAGTACCGATTTGCCGTCGCGTGTATCAGGGCTACCACAGCGGTCACAAGGCCATTGACATCAGTTCCGGTCCCGTGCCGGTGCTGGGCAAACCTTGCTTGGCGGCTGACGGCGGCGTGGTGATTCAGGCCTCTACCGGCTGGAACGGCGGCTACGGCACCGTGGTTAAGATTCGCCACTCCAACGGACTGATTACCGTCTACGCTCATCTGCAATCCCTCAACGTTAAGCAAGGACAGCAGGTCACCCGCGGCCAGCAGATTGGCAAGGTGGGCAACACCGGACGTTCCACCGGCCCACATCTGCACTTTGAGGTGATCAAAGACGGCGTCAAGGTTAATCCGCTGAATTACGTCAGTCCCTCCCGATAAATCAACACCGAGCAACGCGAGCGTTGCTCGGTGTTTTTTTGTTTCAAAAATTTTCCAAAAAAGTTCACACTTTCTCTTTATTTTTGCGTTTTTTTGTGGTATGATACTATAATCTATAAGTATACTCGCGTATTATACGCGTAATAAGGGAGGGACACGTATGGAAATGGATTTGGAAAACCGCTTGGTTTCTGCCGAATATCTGCCGGAGGACGATGGGGATAATCCCCTGCGCCCCCGCACCCTGCGTGAATATGTGGGACAGGAGAAGGTGAAGGAGAACCTGTCGGTGTTTATCGACGCCGCCAAGTTGCGCCACGAGGCGCTGGATCACGTTCTGCTGTACGGTCCTCCCGGTTTGGGCAAGACCACCTTGGCGGCCATCATCGCCAACGAGTTGGGGGTCAACTTCCGCATCACCTCCGGTCCCGCGCTGGAGCGACCCGGCGATTTGGCGGCTCTGCTGACCAATCTCGACGAGGGCGACGTGCTGTTCATCGACGAGATTCACCGCCTGCCCCGCACGGTAGAGGAGATTCTTTATCCCGCTATGGAGGATTACTCCATTGACATTATGCAGGGCAAGGGTCAGGGCGCGGCCTCCATTCATCTGCCGCTGCCGCACTTCACCCTCATCGGTGCCACCACCCGCGCCGGTCAGCTGTCCGCTCCCCTGCGCGACCGCTTCGGCGTCATCGCCCGCTTGGAGATGTACACCCCCGACGAGCTGTCCCGCATCGTCACCCGTTCTGCCCGCATCCTGGATGTGGAGTGCGACCCCGACGGCGCTTTCGAGATTGCCACCCGCTCCCGCGGCACCCCCCGTCTGGCTAACCGCCTCTTAAAGCGTGTCCGCGACTTTGCCGCGGTGCTCAACGACGGTGTCGTTGACCGCAAGACCGCAGACGAAGCCCTCAACCGCATGGAGGTGGACGCGCTGGGTCTGGATCTGGTGGATCGCCGCATTCTGGAGGCGATGATCCGCCATTACAACGGCGGTCCCGTGGGTCTGGACACCCTGGCCGCCGTCACCGGCGAGGAGGCCATCACCATTGAGGACGTGTACGAGCCGTATCTGATGCAGTTGGGCTTTATCAACCGCACCCCCCGCGGTCGTGTGGTGTTGCCCGCCGCCTACGCCCACTTGGGTATCAAAAATCCCAACGAACCCAACAATTACGGACAAACAAGTTTTTAGGGGGAGCGATCGAACCCTAACCCGCCGCAACGCGGGAGATTTTGAAAAGAGCGGCTTTTTGTTCAGCCGCGGCAAAAACACAGGAAATACTGTATGTATTTCCGAGTATTTTAACAATGGATGAGCGAAAATCCGCCTTTTCAAAACGGAGTTCGGGTTTGATTGCTCACCCTCGTGAGGTGTTGCTATGCGAGCAGCCGATAAATGGATAGACTACGAATTGATCGATACCTCCCGCGGCGAGCGGTTGGAACGATGGGGAGACATCCTTCTCATCCGTCCCGACCCTCAGATTCTGTGGGACACCCCGCGTAAAGATCCCCGCTGGAAGCAGGCTCACGCCCGCTATCACCGCTCCAATACCGGCGGCGGGCAGTGGGAGCGCTATCGCCCCATCCCCGATAGTTGGCAGATTGCCTACGGCGACCTGCAGTTTGCCCTCAAGCCTATGGGCTTTAAGCACACCGGCCTGTTCCCCGAGCAGGCGGTCAACTGGGACAAGATGGCAGAATTGATTAAAAAGGAAAATCGCCCCGTCAAGGTGCTCAACCTCTTTGGTTACACCGGCGCTGCCACCCTGGCCTGCGTGGCCGCCGGTGCTCACGTCACCCACGTGGACGCCTCCAAGGGTATGGTGGCCTGGGGCAAGGAGAACGCTGTTTCTTCCGGTCTCGCCGACAAGCCTATGCGCTGGCTGGTGGACGATTGCGTGAAATTCGTCCAGCGGGAACAGCGCCGCGGCAACACCTACGACGGCATCCTGATGGATCCGCCCTCCTATGGGCGCGGACCCGGCGGCGAGGTGTGGAAGTTGGAGGAGCAGGTGTACCCGCTGGTAGCGGAGTGCGTCAAACTGCTGTCCGACGACCCGCTGTTCTTTCTGATTAACTCTTACACCACCGGTCTTTCTCCTTCGGTGATGCAGTACGTGCTGGGCACCCTGCTGCCGAAGAACATCGGGGGCTCTCTGTCCGCCGACGAGATCGGTCTTCCTGTCACCGACAGTGGAATGGTGTTGCCCTGCGGCGCCACCGCTATGTGGCATAAATAAAAATGAGCAATGAGCAATGAGTGATGAGAAATTGCTTTGTTCCGCGTGCTACATTTCTCATTCCTCATTTCTAATTTCTCATTCTATGAAAGGAGGGGCATCGTATGGATATGCTCCGTGCTATCGACGTCCATTTTAATTATACTTACGAAAACGAAGCTCCTCAGGTGGTGTTGCAGGGCGTGGACCTCGCCATCGAAAAAGGAGCTTTCGTCGCTGTCCTCGGTCACAACGGTTGCGGCAAGTCCACTCTCGCCAAACACTTCAACGCCTTGCTTTTGCCCACCGGCGGACAGGTGCTGGTGACCGATATGGACACCGCTGATGAAGACAACACCTATCCCATTCGCCGTTTGGTGGGCATGGTGTTACAAAACCCCGATAACCAATTGGTTTCCACCATCGTGGAGGAGGACGTGGCTTTCGGACCCGAAAACTTAGGGTTGCCTCCTGCCGAGATTCGCACTCGCGTGGACGAGGCGCTGGCGGCGGTGGATATGACGGAATACAAGGACCATTCTCCCCACCGCCTGTCCGGCGGACAGAAACAGCGCATCGCCATCGCCGGCGTGCTGGCAATGCACCCTGACTGCCTGCTTCTGGACGAGCCCACCGCTATGTTAGACCCCCAGGGTCGCCGCGAGGTGCTGGATACCGTCTGCCGCCTCAACCGCGAGAAGGGTATGACGGTGGTGTTGATCACCCACTATATGGAGGAGGCCGCCTTGGCCGATCGCGTGGTGGTGATGGACGCCGGTCGCGTAGTGCTGGACGGCACACCCCGTGCGGTGTTTGCCCAAGGTGAGCGACTCATTGAATTGGGCTTGGACGTCCCCCAACCCACCGCACTTTGCACCGCCTTGCGTGGGCGTGGTGTGGATATTCCCGCCGATCTGCTCACCCCCGAAGAGTGCGCCGAGGCCATTCTCAAATTGCTCAAGAAATAAATAAACGAAAGGAGTGACGTCGCATGGCGATTCTCTCTGTCGAAAACCTGACCCACACCTACGGCGTTCACTCGCCGTTTGAAAAGCACGCCATCCGTGGCGTTACCTTGGATATTCACGAAGGGGAACTCTTGGGCATCATCGGACACACCGGCTCGGGCAAATCCACCTTCATTCAGCACCTCAATGGGCTGCTCCGCCCCAATGAGGGACGGGTATTGTTGGACGGCAAGGATATTTGGGAAAACCCCAAGAAGATTCGTGACGTCCGCTTCCGCGTGGGTATGGTGTTCCAGTACCCTGAGCATCAGCTGTTTGAGGATACGATTTACAAAGACATCGCTTTCGGCCCTAAGAATATGGGCCTTTCCGAGGACGAGATTGACCGCCGTGTTCGTCAGGCCGCCGCTTACGTGGGTCTGTCCGAGTCGATGTTGGAGAAATCTCCCTTCGACCTGTCCGGCGGCGAAAAACGTCGCGCCGCCATCGCCGGCGTGATGGCGATGGAGCCGGAGGTGCTCATTTTGGACGAACCCACCGCCGGTCTGGATCCTCGCGGTCGCGAGCAGATTCTCTCGATGATTCAGGAGTATCGCAAAACCCGTGGCACCACCGTGCTGTTGGTCACCCATAGTATGGAGGACGTGGCTCGCGTGGCCGACCGCGTTCTGGTGATGGCCGAGGGTAAGGTGGCTATGTTAGATACCGTACAGGCGGTGTTCTCCCGCGCCCAGGAGTTGGAGACCATCGGTCTCACCGTCCCCGCGGTGACCAAGACTCTGCTTCTCTTACAGCGTGCAGGTGTGGCGGTGGATACCGCCGCCTACACAGTGGAGCAGGCGACGGCGCAGTTGCTCTCCTTGTTAGGGGGTGACGGCGTATGATGAAAGACATCACCTTGGGTCAGTATTTCCCCGGTAATTCTCTGCTACACCGTCTGGACCCTCGTATGAAGTTGGTGCTTACCATCTGCTTCATCGTGCTGGTGTTCCTGCCGCAAAACTGGTGGGGACTGCTGACGGTGGGGCTGTTCCTGCTGTTGGTGATCGGTCTGTCCCGTTTGCCTTTGCGCCTGATGTGGCGCAGTACCAAGCCGATTTTGTTCTTGGTGCTGTTTACCTCCATCCTCAACGTGCTGTACGTGCACACCGGTGAAACGCTGTGGAAGTGGCAGTTTATCCACATCACCACCGGCGGTCTGCAGTCGGCGGGCTTTATCGCCACACGCATTATCTGCCTGATTTTGGGCAGTTCTCTGCTCACCTACACCACCACCCCCACGGCGCTGACCGACGCCATTGAGCGTCTGCTGTCGCCGCTGAAGGTGATTAAAGTCAACCCCCACGAGTTGGCGATGATGATGACTATCGCTCTGCGCTTCATTCCCACCCTGATGGAGGAAACCGACAAGATTATGTCCGCCCAGAAGGCACGTGGCGCGGATATGGAGTCGGGCGGTCTGCTCAAGCGAGTTAAGGCGCTGATTCCTATTCTCATCCCGCTGTTTGTATCCTCCTTCCGCCGTGCCTACGATTTGGCGATGGCGATGGAGTGCCGCTGCTATCAGGGCGGCACCGGCCGCACCCGTATGAAACAGCTGCATACCGCTCTGCGGGATTGGTTGGCGCTGTTGGTGTATGTGGCGGTGGGCGCCGGCATCGTGCTGCTCAACGTCTATTTCGGCAAAACACTCTAAACTTACACAGGAGGTGTCGTGATGGCACGGATATTACTCACCCTGCGCTATGACGGCACCGCCTATCACGGCTGGCAGGTGCAACCTAACGGTGTCACCGTCCAGCAGGTGTTGCAGGACGCTGTGGAGGCGGTGACGGGTGTGCGTAGCGGCATTACCGGTTGCTCTCGCACCGACGCAGGCGTCCATGCGGATATGTTCTGCTGTGCCTTTGATAGCGACACCCCTCTGCGTGGGGATAAATTGTGTTCGGCGCTGAATTTTCATCTACCGCGGGACGTGTCGGTATACGACGCCCGCGAGGTGGAGGAGGAATTTCACCCTCGTTACCACGCCAAGGGAAAGCGATACGTCTACCGCATTTGGAACGGCAACCAGCGCCATCCTATGTATGAAAAGTATGCCATCTGGCTGAAAAAGTCGTTGGATGTCGATGGACTGAACAAGATTGTACAGGATTATGTCGGCACCCACGATTTCGCCGCCTTCTGCGGTGCAGGCAGTGACGTGCAGGGCTCTACCGAGCGCACCATTCGTTCCTGTACCGTTACCCGCCATGGGGATTTGGTTCTGTTTACCGTGGAGGGCGATGGATTTTTGTACAATATGGTGCGTATTATGGTGGGTACCCTATTGGAGATTGCCGCAGGCCGCTTGCCCGTCGACAGCATTCCCGCTATTTTGGAGGGATGTGACCGCTCGGCGGCAGGCCCCACCGCTCCGGCACACGGATTGTGCCTTGAGCAGGTGTTTTACAATTAATTTTTGTTACTTTGATGAAAGGAGGGGAATTCTATGGTAGGTCGCAAACCGTCTCCGCTGATGCCGCGCAAAAAGAAGGCGTCTTCCGCAAAACCGAAGAAGGACGCGGTGATTAAGAAAGAGGTGTTGGAGCCGGACGAGGAAATCGTTGACCGTCCCACCCCTCCCAAATCGGTGAAAAAGAGAAAAAAGCCGCGTATGAAACGCGGCATTAAGCCCTCCGCCCCGCAAGAGCAGTTATCCACCGAGGAAAAGCGGGTGATGCGCCGTCGCCGCCAGCGTCGTCGCCTGATTGTGCGTATTGTCGCCTTGGTGGCGGTGGTGGCACTGGGTGTGACGCTGTGGCTCAACTGGAATTCCCTCGCTCCGGATAAGGTCTGGGCATGGTTCCAGGATTTGGTCAGCGGCGGCACCGGCAGCTATCCGGTGGAATTATCCGGCACTGGCGCTCGCCGTGTGGATCGGGCGGATAACTATACGGTGGTGCTCACCGACAGTCATTTGATGTATCTCAACGGCTCCGGTGCGGAGGTGTCCCGTTACGGATGCACCTACGCCGATGCGCTGGTGCGCACCGAGGGGCAATATGTGTTGGTGGCGGAGCAGGGCGGCCAGCGCCTGCTTCTGAGCACCCGCAGCGACGTGATTACCGAGTGGAAAAACGACGATAAGGTGGATCGCCGCACCATCCGTGCGGTGGCGCTGAATGCCGCCGGTCGGTTTGCGGTGCTCACCGACGGTCCGCAGGGATACTTGGTGCAGTTGTGTGTGTATAATGAGGAGGGAAAACTTCTCTATACCCGCAACAGTAACCGCAACGTGCTGGATGTGGCGCTGTCCCCCGACGGGACCTCTGTCGCCCTCACCTCGGTAGAGGCGGTGAGCGGTACCCTCAACACCCGATTGGATGTGTTTTCTCTCGCGTCGGATAGTGGTGAGGCGCAATGGACTTATACCGCGGCGGACACTCTGCTGTACCGCATCGACTATCTCTCCGGCGGTATGCTGGCGGCGGTGCACGAGCAGGGTGTGGTGCTGCTGAATCCGCAGGATGGCGAGACCACCCTCTACGCCCCTGCGGGTATGCGTGTGCTGAATTATGCCATCAGCGGCGATTCGGTGGCGTTGGCTATGCGTCCTTACGGCGATACCGCCGGTGGCGAGGTGGAGGTGCTGACCTCTGCCGGCATTGTGTCCTGCAACGTGACCTTCACGGGCGAAATTCGTCATCTTTCCGGTTGCGACGGGCAATACGCCCTGCTCACCGACAGTTATGTGCAATTGTTGTCCCTTGCGGGGGATCAGGGCAAAGCCACCATCCCCGCCGACGGGCGGCAGGCGGTGTCTGCCGCCGGCAAGGCTGTGGTGATGGGACGCAACCAACTGAACGCATATACGGTTGAATAAGGATTGGGAGGTATCGGTATGTCTGTCTTGTTGGATGGATTGATGATTCTTCTGCTGGGTTTGAGTATGGTGGCGGGATGGCGCCGTGGCTTTCTCAAGGTGTTGGGCGGTTTGCTGGCCTTGGTGGCGGCAACGGTGGCAACGGCCTTGCTCGGAGAGCCGCTTGCCCTTTTCGCCGTTTCTAAGACCACCGCTGATCCCGCGATGGTGCAGTTGTTGTGCTCGGCGGTGTTGTTTGCCGTGGTGTATGCGCTGACGGCGCTGTTGCTCCGTTGGCTGGATTTCATCGCCAAGATTCCGATTATCAAGCAACTGAACACCTTGCTGGGCTTGGTGGTCGGCATCCTGTCCGGCGTGTTGTGGGTGCTGGTTGCAGTGTGCGTGTTGCAGATGCTGGTGCATCTGGAATGGCTTCCCTTCCTCACGCAATCCGTCTTGGACGAAACGACGCTGATCTCTTGGGTGATCAGCCAGTTGCCTACGGTTCGCTTTGTGAACCCGGTGGTAATTACTCGATAATTCATTTGAGGTGTATAAACCATGCAAATCTTAAACGTGACGTGGAAATGGAATATCCCCAACGCCTTGTCGTTGGTACGTATATTGCTGATCCCGGTGTTTTTGGTGTTGTATTTAAATCATAACGATTGGTGGGCATTCGGTGTGCTGGCATTTTCCGGTCTGACGGATATGCTGGACGGGTTTATCGCCCGTCACTTTAATCAGATTACCGATTGCGGTAAGCTGCTGGATCCCATTTCGGATAAGTTGACCCAGGTTGCGGTACTGATTGCACTGGCTACCCGATATGGAGAGTTGTTGCCGTTGGTGGTGTTGTGCGTGGCCAAGGAGATCTGCCAGGCCATCGGCGGTGTCATTCTGCTTAAGCGCCACAGCGCCGTGCGTGGCTCCCGTTGGTTCGGCAAGCTGTCTACGGTGGTGTTTTACCTCTGCATGTTGGTGCTGGTGACCTCCACGCTGTTCCAATTCGTGTTGGACGAGTGGGTACTCTGGTTGCTGGTGGCGGTGGCCGGTGTGTGTATGCTGATGGCCTTTGTGGGTTATCTGCGCATTTTCATTAAGGCGTCCCGTGAGGACGAGTCCGTTGCTTCTGAAACGGAGAAAGGTTGATTATGGTACTGTGTTCCCGTTGTAAAAAGCGTCCTGCGGTGGTGTTTCTCACCCGCATGGACAACGATAAGAATATGCAAAACGAGGGCTTCTGCCTCTCCTGCGCCAAGGAGTTGGATCTGCCTCCCGTCAGCAAGATGCTGGAAAAATTCGGCATCAGCGACGAGGATATGGAGCAGATGGAGGAGCAGATGACCGAGATGCTGGCCACCATGGAGGAGGACGGCGATATGGAGGGCTTCTCTCCCGGAGGAGCGGCTTCTTTCCCCTTCCTGCAGAACGTGTTTGGCGGCGACACCCCCACCGAACAGGGTAAAAAAGAGAAAAAAGGGAACGGCGACAACCCTGAAAAGGGCGAAAAGCCCACCCCTAAAGATAAACGGCGCAAGCACCTGCATCTGTATTGCACCGATCTGACCGCCAAGGCCAAGGAGGGGCGTATGGACCCCACCATCGGCCGCGAGCGGGAGATTTATCGCGTTACCCAGATCCTCAGCCGCCGCACCAAGAATAATCCCTGCCTGATTGGTGAGCCCGGCGTGGGTAAGACCGCCATCGCCGAGGGTTTGGCGATGCGCATCGCCCGCGGTGATGTGCCGCCTCGCCTGCAGGACAAAGAGGTGCATCTGTTGGACCTGACCGCTTTGGTGGCGGGCACTCAGTTCCGCGGTCAATTCGAGAGCCGTATCAAGGGCCTGATCGACGAGGTGCGGGAGGCCGGCAACATCATTCTGTTCATCGACGAGGTGCACAATTTGGTTGGCACCGGTGACGCCGAGGGGAGCATGTCTGCCGCCAACATCCTCAAGCCTGCCCTATCCCGTGGGGAGTTGCAGGTCATCGGTGCTACCACCTTTAACGAGTATCGCAAACACATCGAAAAGGACTCCGCCTTGGAGCGTCGTTTCCAGCCGGTGACGGTGGAGGAGCCCTCCGTTCAGGCCGCCTACGAGATTCTCTGCGGTGTCCGTGCCTATTACGAAGCGTATCACGGCGTCACCGTGTCCGATACCCTGCTCCGTCAGGCGGTGGTGTTGTCCGAGCGCTATATCACCGACCGTTTCCTGCCGGATAAGGCCATCGACCTGCTGGACGAGGCCTGTGCCGCTACCGCTCTTGCCAACAAAAAAGCGGATGAGTACGCCGCCCTCCAAAGAGAGCATAAACGCTTGAGCGAGGACGAGGAAAAACAGATGGCCGCCGAGGCCATTGACTATGAGGCGCTGGCCAACACCCGCGCCGAACTGGCAAAGGTACAGCAGCAGTCCGATGCCATCCGCGCCGAGGCTACCGCCGCTCCCGTCACCGAGGAGGCATTAGCTAAGGTTATCGAACTGTGGACCGGCGTTCCTGCATCCAAGGTGCAGGAGAGCGAATTGGGTCGCTTGAGCAAGCTGGAGGATGCCCTGCGTGCCCGCGTCATCGGGCAGGAGGAGGCGGTGCAGGCAGTAGCCGCCGCCATCCGCCGCAGTCGGGTGCAGATCAGCCCCCGCCGTCGACCTGCTTCCTTCATCTTCGTGGGTTCCACCGGCGTGGGCAAGACCGAGTTGGTTAAGGTGTTGGCCACCCAGTTGTTTGATACTCCCGAAACGCTGATTCGTCTGGATATGTCCGAGTTTATGGAGAAGCACGCGGTATCCCGCATTATCGGTTCTCCCCCCGGCTACGTGGGCTACGACGAGGCGGGCCAGCTCACCGAAAAGGTGCGCCGTAAACCCTATTCCGTTATTCTGTTTGACGAAATCGAAAAGGCTCACCCCGATGTGCTGAATATCCTCTTGCAGATTCTGGATGAGGGTCGTGTCACCGACGCTCATGGTCGCGTGGTGAATTTTGAGAATACCGTCATCGTCATGACCTCCAACGCCGGCAGCAATCTCAAGGATAGCCTGATGGGCTTTGGTCAGACCCAGGCTGAGGCGGCGAAGGAGAAGGCAACCAAGGCGCTGTCCGACTTCCTCCGCCCCGAGTTTATCGGTCGTGTGGACGAGGTGGTGTTCTTCCGTCCCTTGTCTAAGGAGGATTACGTGGAGATTGCCCGCCTGATGCTGAATGAATTGGTCGAGCCTCTGGCAGACCGCGGCATCACCCTGAAGTTCAGCGAGGCGGCTTTGTCTGCCCTCGCCTCCGCCGCCCACGGCGGCAAGCGTGGTGCCCGCGACCTGCGCAACGTTATCCGCCGTCAGGTGGAGAACGAGATTGCCGCCGAGATTGTCGCCCGCTACGAGATCCCCCCCTCTGTGGTGGAGATTGACGCTAATGACAGCGGCGATGGCGTAACGCTCAAATATAGTTAACGGACTTAAGCAATAAAAATAAAGATGGTAACTAAAAATGGAGGGGTTTTTAATGAAAAGGAGTTCCAAATGGCTGGCTTTGTTACTGGCAGTAAGTATGTGTCTGACGCTGTGTGCGTGTGGTTTGGATATAGACAACGATCGTGACGATGATGACCGGGATGATGTGCGAACCACCGCCCCCAGCTTTAACAGCAGTCGTCCCACGGTTTCTATCCCGAATATCCGTCCCACCCAGGATCAAAACGAACCTACTCTGGTGTACCCCACCCAGTCTACTGTTCGTCCCACACACGCGCAGAGCGGCAATAGCATCACTGTCCCCGCGCTGTCTGTGAACCGCCATTCTGTGCCTGCCCTGCCGCAGAGCACCACCACCATGAAGGAGGCAACCTTCAAGACCTTTACCGGCAGTATTTCCCAGAAGAACGAAACGGACACCTTCTCCTACACTCCGCCCCGCGACGGCACCTATCGCTTTGATCTGGTGAATATCGTCAGCGGACTCACCTTTACTCTAACCGTGAAAGATTCCCTGGGTGCGCAGGTGATGCGTCACACCAATCTGGGCAACAACGGCGGCTTCGTGGTTGAGGAGATGAAGGGTGGTCAGAAGTACACCATCGAGCTCAAGCAGTATTCCGATTTTGGCAACTACACCATCCGTGTCGGTGAGCAGACCGCCACGGTGGACGTGAGCGCTTATTCTGTGGTGAAGGATAGCATTGCTTTCCGCAATCAGCGTAATTATTACACCTTCACCCCCGCTGTCGCCGGTCGTTATCAGCTGTATTTCGCCGAGGTCAAGAGCGGTCCTACCTTTACTCTGACTGTGTACGATGCTTTGGGCGGTCAGGTAATGCGCCAGACCAATATGGGCAATAACGGCGGCATTAAGGTGGATCTGGAGGCCGGTGTTTGCTACACCATCGAGGTGAAGCAGTACAATGATGTTGGTGCCTATCAGCTGAAGATCGGTAAGCAGAAGGCGACCGTCAATGTCACCAATTATTCCGAGATCGCGGATAGCATCGAGTTCCGCAACCAGCGCAATTATTACACCTTTGCGCCGGCTATGGATGGCCGTTATCGCTTTGAGTTTGCCAATGTGAAGAGTGGTGTCACATTCTATCTCTATGTTTACAACGATCTGGGAGAGACTGTACAGCGCCAGAGCAACACCGGCAACAACAGTGGCTTTACTGTGGACGGTTTGGAAGCCGGCGAGGTCTACACCATTATGGTGGAACAGTACTCCGATCTGGGAAATTACACCCTGAAGATCGGCAAGCAGAAAGAAACGGTTTCTGTGCGTGCCGGTATGTCTGTCAACGATCACATGGAGTATAATGGTCAGTACAACAATTACACCTTCACCGCCACCGGCAGTGAGCACACCTTATCCCTTTCCGGTATGCCCGGCGGCACCGATGTGAGCATCTATGTGCTCAATGAGTTGGGGGAGCGCGTGGGCTATCAATCCTCTATGAGCAACGGCAACACCCTGAACGTCCGTGGCCTCACGGCGGGTGCCACCTACACCATCCAGGTGCGGTATTACAGCGGCACCGGTGCCTATACCCTGAAAATCAACTAAGAGATAATAAAAAGACGCGGGAGCATTTGCTCCCGCGTCTTTTTTATATCAATCCTCGGTGATCTCAAACAGATCATTTGGCGTGCAGTCAAACAATTGGCACAGCGTTTCGATATTCTCATAGCGAATGGACTTGGTTTCGTTGTTTACCATGCGGTTGAAGTTTTGATAACTCATACCCAACTGTTTGTACAGCCAATACTTCGTTTTGCCCTGTTTTTCCAACAACTTCAGCACGTTTAATGTAATCATAAGATATTTCTCCATTACTTATATTTTGATGAGATAATATCCTATTTTCACCCTTTACATATAGACTATTACATTATATAATGAAAACATAACTGTGTGTGGAGGGCTGTATGATTATCGACGTAACAGGAGTGGAATTGACCCCGGGTGAGGGTGGCATACATTGTTTGGGCAATGGTAAGCATACCTGTGCGGATGGTACGCCGATACCGTGTTGCTGTGATGAATGTGACTATCTGATGTGTTGTTGTGGATTATGTGATTGCAAGGAATGTACCGATGCAGACTGTCCATGGGCACAAAAATAAAAAAAGCCGCGAGAGCGCATGCTCTCGCGGCTTTTTGTAAACGAAAACCACGCGATAGTCGCGTGGTTGGGAAGAGCTTTAGCGATGAAAAGCCCGCCGCAGCGGCAAGGCCCCCTCCGGGAGGGGGCTGGATTTTCGTCGCAGGCGAAAAGACTGGGGGAGAATGCGTAACAAAAACGGCTCGTCAGGCTCCCTCCCGGAGGGAGGCTTTGTTAGGCACTACATTTACCCATTTATGGGTAGCCGGTAATCTATGCGTGGCTGATAGGCCAACAAAAAGCGCACTTGTGCGCCGCCGGTAGTATTAGGGCTATGCCCGAACATGAAATACCCCCCCGCTATGGGGGGGGGGTATTTATTTACTTAGGTTGGTTGGGGGATTGGGTTTTGGTGATGACGTAGATGGCCACACCGCCGCCGATGATGATAATCAGAGCCAAAATGGTATAGATGATGATGGTGCTGAAATCCAGCGGTTCACGGGATTCCTCCGGCAGGTTGGTGGTGTCGTCCTGCGGGGGATCCACGGGGATCACCTCATCGGTGGTGTCGGTGGTTTCTTCCTCGGTCTCCTCGGTGGGGAAGG